>CAZJKR010000212.1:4149-5046 GCA_964546615.1 uncultured Curvibacter sp. | reverse complement strand
CTGAGACCTGCGGCTCCAAGCCTGCCTGCGCAGGCTTGGACAGGTCGAAGAGCCTTGGCCTCTGGCCGAGGCCCCACGGCGGTAAGCGACACGCAGTGCGCGCAGCCTGGGGGTGTTCAAAACCTTGCCGGACGCCGCTCCCGCAACGAGGCCACACCCTCCTGCACATCGGGGCCGCCGAAGCCCATGAATTCCAGTGCCAGCGAGGTATCGAAGGACGGGCCGGCCTGGCGCAGCCAGTTGTTGAGCGCGTACTTGGTCCAGCGCAGTGCGCTCTGGCTGCCGGCGGCCAGCCGGTCGGCCACCTCGTAGGCCCTGGGCAGCAGCTCGGCCTCGTCCACCGCCAGCGACACCAGGCCGATGCGCTCGGCCTCTTCACCACTGACGGGCTCGCACAGCAGCAGGTAGTACTTGGCCTTGGCCATGCTGCACAGCAGCGGCCAGACGATGGCGGCATGGTCACCGGCCGCCACGCCCAGGCGGGTGTGGCCATCGACGATCCGGGCGCTCTTGCTGGCAATCGAGATGTCGGCCAGCAGGCCGGCCACCAGGCCGGCACCAACGGCCGGGCCGTGCATGGCACTGACGATGGGCTTGTCGCAATTGACCAGGTTGTAGACCAGGTCGCGTGCTTCCTTCCAGACCCGGCTGCGCACGGCAAAGTCCTGCGCCATGTCCTGCACCAGCGCCAGGTCGCCGCCGCCCGAAAAGCCCTGCCCCTCGCCGCGCAGCACGGCGCAGCGCACCGAGTCGTCGGCGCTGACGTCGCGCCAGATCTCGGTCAGTTCGCGGTGGCCCTGGTGGTCGGCGGTGGGCAGCTTGCCGTTGAGCGCCCGCATCTGGATGTCCAGCACATGGCCGTCGTCGCCGCGGCGTGTGATGTTCAAGGTCTGGTAG
>CAZJKR010000212.1:0-4139 GCA_964546615.1 uncultured Curvibacter sp. | reverse complement strand
CTGTCGTTTGTGATGCCGCCATTTTGAATGAAGGCCATGGCGGTGCGCGATGCACGGCACCTTGCGCTGCAAGGGACCGGGCTGCACGGGTCCGCGGTCCTGGCCCGTCGCTGTCTTGACTTGCGTCAAAGACGGGGGCACGCGTCAGGCGCATGATGGCAACATTCAATGGAGATAAGCATGAGCACAGAACTGACCGCCCCTTTCAAGAAGCAGCTGCTGGAGCAGCGTGCCGGCCTGCTGGCCCAGCTGGCCAGCCTGCGTGGCGGCCCCGTGGGACGCGCCGAGGCTTCGGCCGACCATTTCGGTGCGCGTGAGCCCGATTCGCGCGCCCAGATGAGCAGCGAACGGGACCTGGAATTCACGCTCGACGCACGCGAAAGCGCCGAGCTCGATGCCATTGACGCAGCGCTCAAGCGCATTGAAGATGGCGTCTACGGCGTGTGCACCGACTGTGGCGTCGACATCCCCGCCGCCCGGCTGCATGCCGCACCCGAGACGCCGCGCTGCATCGACTGCCAGGAAAAGCACGAACACAGCCACGGCCGGGCCGCCTGAACCCGCCCGGCAGACCGCCCCCATTCAACCATTCAGAAACCCGGAGGAACCCATGTCCACTTACCACGCCATCGTCTGGCTCGACCGCTCGGAAGCCCACGTCATCATGTTCGACCGTGAGCATGTCGACGCCCAGAAAATCAAGTCGCGCAGCCAGCACAAGGCTACCGGCGGCCATGTCGGCTCGCACCAGGGCATGCACGGCCGCGGCGACAGCGCCAGCGGCCACCACTCGCCCGGCGGCGGCCACAACAGCAGCGACGAGGCCTATTACCACTCGGTGGCCGAAGCGCTCAAGGGTGTGCACGAGATCCTGGTGACCGGTCCGGCCCAGGCCAAGGACGAGTTCAAGGCGCATTGCGAGCGCCATGACAAGGACATTGCCAAGGCCATCATTGGCGTGATCAGCAGCGACCACCCGAGCGACGGCCAGCTGGTCGCCATGGCCAAGCAGTACTTCCTCAAGCACGACAAGATGCAAGGCCAGGCCTGAACCTGAGACGGCATGAACAAGGGGGGCCGGTGTCACCACCGGCCCCCCTTGTCTTGTGAACGTGTAGGTCAGCCGCCTTCGGTCTTCTGCCCCGCGCTGCGCCACTCGGGAAAACCGCCGCGGAACCAGTAGACCTTGGTGTAGCCGGCCTGCACCGCTGCCTGGCTGGCCTTGAAGCTCTTCCAGCATTCGGCGCCGTTGCAGGCGAAGATCAGCTCGGCACCACGCTCGGCCGGCAGCTTGGCCAGATCGAACTGGTCCTGCTTGGCGTCGAAGTCGGCCTCCTTGGCACTCTTCTCCACATAAGGCACCAGCTTGGCGCCCGGCACGCGGCCGGCCTTGAACTCGGCTTCGGTCCGGGTGTCGATGTAGCTGGCGCCGCGCTGCATCAGCTGCGCCACCGTCTTGGCATCGACCACATTGGCCCCGGGCAGGCTGCGCGGCGTGAAATAGCCCAGGGTAGAGACATAGTCGAAGGCCGCCGCCGTCTGGGCCACCGCCTTGGCGTTCTCGGCCCGCAGCACACCGCCGGCCGCCAGGGCTTCGGCCAGCGCGGCACCCAAGGCCTCCGCCCCCGGGCGCACGCCGTCGCGGATCGCCACGCTCAGGCCCGGCACCGGTTTGGATTCCAGCACCAGCTTGAGCGGTTCGCCGGCGGCCACCCAGCGCTCGTACAGCGCGCGCTCGACCACCACCACGTCGCAGCGGCGCAGCTGCAGGCAGGGCAACAGCGCCTCCTGGTAGCGCGTCTCGTACAGCGCACCGAAGTGGCGCTTGATGGTGGTGTTGGCGGCATTGACCTCGCCGCGCAGCAGGTAGGTCACCACGCTGTCCTGCAGCGGCAGGCCCAGGCGCTTGCCTGCAGCCTGCGTCAAATTGCCCACCGGGCTGTCCTTGGGCGCCACCAGCACCGCCTGCACCGGCCGGTCCAGCCCCAGCACCGGGGTGTAGCCATAACGCACCGCACTGCCGATGACATGGGCCGGCGCGACAAAGATGTCCTGGATGCGGGAACGGGTGGCCTGCAGGTCGGCCGTGGCGTCATTGGACAGCGCCACGGTGACATTGGCCACACGCTCCTTGCGCAAGGCCTGCTCCAGGGCCGCCTTCCAGGCGCCATAGACGGCCATACGCGACTGCTCGCCGCTGTCACCCGGGTTGACCAGCACCCGCAGCGCGCCCGGTGCGGCCGGCTGGGCCTGCGCCCAGCCTGTCAGCAGCAGCAAGGCCCCCAGGCCCCGTCGCACCCCCCTCTTCCAGCTTTTCATCATGAACTGAACTCCGAACAGCTAACAACAATCACCCCGATCCGGCAGCCCGGCGGCACTCAACGCAGCGCCGTGACCCTCTGGTCGATGGCGCCGAAAACCGACTGGCCGTCGCGCCCCTTCATCTCGATGCGAATGGTATCGCCGAACTTCATGTAGTCGGTGGCAGGCTGGCCGTCCTGGATGGTCTCGATGGCACGCTTCTCGGCGATGCAGCTGTAGCCCTTGGTCCACTCCTTCTTGCCCCCCGCTTCGGTGGCGCGGTTGCTCACCGTGCCGGAGCCGACGATGGAGCCGGCGCGCACGTTGCGCGTCTTGGCCAGGTGGGCAATGAGCTGGCCGAAGTGGAAGGTCATCTCCTCGCCGGCATCGCACAGACCCACGGTGCGACCGTTCCAGCTGCTCTGCAGGGTCAGGTGCAGCCGGCCCCGGTCCCAAGCCTCGCCCAGTTCGTCGAGCGTGACCGCCACCGGGCTGAAGGCGGTGGCCGGCTTGCTCTGCAGGAAGCCGAAGCCCTTGGCCAGCTCGTCGGGAATGAGGTGGCGCAGGCTGACGTCGTTGGCCAGCATCACCAGCCGGATGCCGTCGAGCGCCTGCTCCGGCGTGCTGCCCATCGGCACATCGCCGGTGATCACCGCCACCTCGGCCTCGAAGTCGATACCGTGGTCTTCGCTCACGCACACCACGTCGTCGCAGGGGCCGCGCAGATCGTCGCTGCCGCCCTGGTACATCAGCGGGTCGGTGTAGTAGCTGGCCGGCACCTCGGCCTTGCGCGCCAGGCGCACCAGCTCCACGTGGTTGATGTAGGCCGAGCCATCGGCCCACTGGTAGGCGCGCGGCAGCGGCGCCATGCACATGTGCGGATCAAAGGGAAAAGCATGGCGCGCCTTGCCCTGGTTGAGGGTGACGTAGAGGTCCTGCAGCTGCGGCGAGAGGAAGTTCCAGTCGTCCAGCACCTGTTGCAGATGGTTGGCGATGCCGGTCGCATAATGCGCGGTGCTCAGGTCGCGCGAGACAACCACCAGTTGTCCGTCACGGGAGCCGTCTTTGTAGGATGCAAGCTTCATCGAAGTCTTCTTGAGTTACGTATAGTCAAACCGGTTTCACCCATAGAAACGAAGGCATCCTGATTAGATCATGGAGAAGACACGCGCAGGCATCCAGTCGGTCGAGGTCGGCTTCACTCTGCTGGCGGCCCTGGCCCAGGCGCGTGGCCCGCTGATGCTGCGCGACCTGGCATCTGCCGCCGGCATGAGCGCGGCCAAGGCGCATCGCTACCTGGTGAGCTTCCAGCGCCTGGGGCTGGTCAGCCAGGACAGCACCACGCGCTACGACCTCGGACCGGCCGCACTCCAGCTCGGCCTGGCGGCGATCACGCGGCTCGACGCCGTCAAGCTGGCGCGCGAGCGCATGCCGGCATTGATGGGACGCATCGGCCACACGCTGGCCCTGGCCGTCTGGGGCAACCACGGCCCGACCATCGTGCACTGGGAGGAGTCGCCGCAGTCCGTCACCGTCAACCTGCGCCTGGGCGATGTGATGCCGCTGCTGTCATCCGCCACCGGGCGCTGTTTTGCCACCTGGGTCTCGCGAGGCGATTGCCCCGCTGCTGCGCGAGGAACTGGCACGGGCCCGCCAGCTCAGCCGCACCGACCTGCCGCGCACCCAGGGGGAGCTTCAGCAGTTGCTGCGCGAGGTACGTGAACGCGGCCTGGCGCGCGTGGTGGACACGCTGCTGCCGGGCATCGCCGGCTTCTGCGCCCCGGTGTTCGACTTCGACGGCCACCTGGTGCTGGGCATCGTCGCCATGGGTTCGGTGA
>CAZJKR010000211.1:3996-5072 GCA_964546615.1 uncultured Curvibacter sp. | reverse complement strand
CCACGCTGGGCACCATGCGCTCGTGCACGCCGGCCGGCAGCGCCGTGCCCGGCGGCGGACTGGCCACGGCGCCGATGGAGGACTTGCGTGACCAGCCCGCCAGCAGCGGGTAACCCGCCGCCAGCAACTCCGCTTGGCGCGCCAGCAGCGCGAAGTTCTGCGCCACGGTCTTGCCGAAGCCGATGCCGGGGTCCAGCACGATGCGGGTCTTGTCAACCCCCAGCCCTTGCAGATCAAGCGCCGCCCGCTGCAAAAATGAGAGCACCTGCGGCACCACGTCGCCGTCCATGGGCGCGGCCTGCATGGTTTGCGGCTCGCGGTGCATGTGCATCAGGCAGACGCCGCAGGCCGGGTGCTGCGCCACGACCTGGCGGCCGTCCAGCGGATCGGCGGAGTCACGCCAGCGCAGCGCCCAGATGTCGTTGACGATGTCGGCGCCCAGGTCCAGCACCGCCTGCATGAGCTGCGGCTTGTAGGTGTCGACCGAGACCGGCACGCCAAGCGTCACTGCCTCACGCACCACCGGCAACACGCGGGCCAGCTCCTCATCCAGCGGCACCGGCGGGGCGCCGGGGCGGGTGGATTCGCCGCCGATGTCGAGGATGTCAGCCCCCTCCTTCAGCAGCTGCTCGCAGTGCGCCAGCGCGGCAGCGGTGCTGGCATGCTGGCCGCCGTCGGAAAAGGAGTCGGGGGTGACATTGACGATGCCCATCACCTGCGGGCGGGACAGGTCTATCGTGAAACGGGAGGTTTGCCAGATCATGGAGTCATCGTTTCAGGCGCTGCACCAAGCAAAACGGGGCACCGGGCCCCGTTTGCTGACGACGGTCGACCTCAGGCCGCCGACGGCGACGGATCGGTCTTGACCGCCGGGGTACCGCCGGCATCGCCGCCGCCGGAACTCGGCGTACGCGGCGTCCAGTCCTTCGGGGGACGCGGCTCCTTGCCGGCCATGATGTCGTCGAGCTGCTCGGTGTCGATGGTTTCCCACTCCAGCAGCGCCTTGGCCATGGCGTGCATCTTGTCCGAGTTGTCCTCGATCAGCTTGCGCGCCAGGCTGTACTGCTCGTCGATGA
>CAZJKR010000211.1:1565-3986 GCA_964546615.1 uncultured Curvibacter sp. | reverse complement strand
CAGCGGATCGGCCGCCGCCAGCCCGCCGCGCAGCATTCGCTTGGTCAGGGCGATGGCCGCCGGCGACCGACCCTTGATCAGCTTGCGCGCCAGCGCGTACTGCTCGTCGATGATGCGGCGCACCTCGGCATCGACCTTCTGCATGGTCTGCTCGCTGATGTTGGTGGTCTTGGTGACCGAGCGGCCCAGGAACACTTCGCCCTCGTTCTCGGCGTAGACCATCGGCCCCAGCGCATCGGTCATGCCGTAGCGCATCACCATGTCGCGCGCGATGTGGGTGGCGCGTTCGAAGTCGTTGGAGGCGCCGGTGGTCATCTGGTTCATGAACACCTCTTCCGCAATACGGCCGCCGAACAGCATGCTGATCTGGTTCAGCATGTAATCGCGGTCGTAGCTGTAGCGGTCCTGCGCCGGCAGGCTCATGGTCACGCCCAGGGCGCGGCCGCGCGGGATGATGGTGACCTTGTGCACCGGATCGCACTTGGGCAACAGCTTGCCAATGAGGGCGTGGCCGGACTCGTGGTAGGCCGTGTTGCGCCGCTCTTCTTCGGGCATGACCATGCTCTTGCGCTCCGGGCCCATGAGGATCTTGTCCTTGGCCTTCTCGAAGTCCTGCATCTCGACCACACGTGCATTGCGGCGCGCCGCCATCAGCGCGGCTTCGTTGCAGAGGTTGGCCAGGTCGGCGCCACTCATGCCGGGCGTGCCACGGGCGATCACGCTCGGGTTCACATCCTGGCCGATCGGGATCTTGCGCATGTGCACGTTGAGGATCTGCTCGCGGCCGCGGATGTCGGGCAGCGTCACATAGACCTGGCGGTCGAAACGACCCGGGCGCAGCAGCGCGGCGTCGAGGATGTCCGGGCGGTTGGTGGCCGCCACCACGATCACACCGAGGTTGGTCTCGAAGCCGTCCATCTCGACCAGCATCTGGTTGAGGGTCTGTTCGCGCTCGTCGTTGCCGCCGCCCAGGCCCGCGCCACGCTGGCGACCGACGGCGTCAATCTCGTCGATGAAGATGATGCAGGGCGCGTTCTTCTTGGCGTTCTCGAACATGTCGCGCACGCGCGCGGCACCGACGCCGACGAACATCTCGACGAAGTCGGAGCCGGAGATGCTGAAGAACGGCACCTTGGCCTCGCCGGCAATGCCCTTGGCCAGCAGCGTCTTGCCGGTGCCCGGCGGGCCGACCAGCAACAGGCCGCGCGGAATGCGGCCACCGAGCTTCTGGAATTTCTGCGGGTCCTTCAGGAAGTCGACGACCTCCTTGACCTCTTCCTTGGCCTCGTCGCAGCCGGCGACGTCGGCAAAGGTGACCTGGTTGTTGTTCTCGTCGAGCATGCGCGCCTTGCTCTTGCCGAAGCTGAAGGCGCCGCCCTTGCCGCCGCCCTGCATCTGGCGCATGAAGTAGATCCAGACACCGATCAGCAGCAGCATCGGGCCCCAGCTGACCAGCAAGGTCATGAGCAGGGAGCCCTCTTCGCGCGGCTTGACGTCGAAACGCACGCCGTTGGCAATCAGGTCACCGACCAGGCCGCGGTCGAGGTAGGTGGCCATGGTCCGGACCTTGCGGTCGTCGGTGGTGACGGCCAGGATCTCGGTACCGCCCTGGCCTTCCTGGATGACGGCACTCTTGATGCGGTTATTGCGCACTTCTTCCAGGAAATCGGAATAGGCAAGCGAGCTGGCACTGCCCGGCCCCCGCGCATCAAATTGCTTGAAGACGGTGAACAGCACCATGGCGATGACGAGCCAGACGGCGACTTTCGAGAACCACTGATTGTTCAAGTGCAGCTCCAATAAACCAGCTTGGGTGACAAGCTTGGGAATCCCATAACTGAGTGCCATTTTAGGCCTTTCAAGTCAAGGCCCGATTGATTTTGACTGTTTCAGCCATTGGCCCAGCAAGGGATTGATGGCCATTTCCCGCGCTTTTGCGGCCCTACAGGGCCGCTGGTAAGGAGATGGCTGCTTTTTTCAGACCCATGCCGACCAGGAAGGTTTCGGACGAACGGTCACGCGAGGCCTTGGGCTTGATCGATTTCACCACCCGGAACGTCTCTTTGAACAGCTGGACCACCTGGTTGTAGCCGCTGCCATGGAAAACCTTGGCCACCAGTGCCCCGTCCGGCTTGAGATGGTGCTGGCAGAAGTCGATCGCCAGCTCGATCAGGAGCTCCATGCGGGCCGCATCGGCCGACTCGATGCCCGACAGGTTGGAGGCCATGTCCGACACCACCACATCCGCCAGCCGGCCCTGGAGCAGCTGTTCCAGCTGGGACAGCACTTCCGGCTCACGAAAGTCGCCCTGCAGAAACTGCACCCCTTCGATCGGCTCCATCGGCAGCAGGTCCAGGCCGATGATGGTGCCATTGAGCGCCCCCACGGCCGCGCCCGAGGGCGACAGCTTGCGCCGCACGT
>CAZJKR010000211.1:0-1555 GCA_964546615.1 uncultured Curvibacter sp. | reverse complement strand
ACTCCAGGCGCCGGGTGCGGCCCCGAGGTCGACCACCAGATGCCCGGGTTTGATCAGGTGCAGCGCCTCGTCGATCTCCTTGAGCTTGTAGGCCGCGCGCGCACGGTAGCCCTCCTTCTGCGCCAGCTTGACGTAGGTGTCATTGACATGGTCATTCAGCCACGCCTTGTTGACCTTCTTGCTCTTGGTTTTGACTTTCATTTCATTCCCTCTGATGCGGACGGCTGCCCGACTCCCTGCATTCCAACGATAATAGGACGATGCCAGCGATACAACTGACCCCCGCCCAGCGCAAGGAATTCCGCGCTGAGGCCCACCACCTCGACCCGGTCGTCATGATCGGCGGCGACGGCCTGACGGCCGCCGTCAAGAAGGAAACCGACGCCGCGCTCAAGGCCCATGGCCTGATCAAGGTGCGTGTGTTCAACGACGACCGCGCCGAGCGCGAAACCATGTTCCAGACCCTGGCCGACGAGCTCAACGCCGCGCCGATCCAGCACATCGGCAAGCTGCTGGTGCTGTGGCGCCCCAAGCCCGCCAAGGAGCGCGCCGAGGACGAGGACCGCATGCCCGGTCCGCGCGACGTCAAGGTGCTGAAGTTCAGCAAGACCGGCAACCGTCCCGAAGTCAAGGTGCTGCGCGTGCTGGGTAACCAGCGCCTGACCGCCGGCGGCAAGGTCAAGCGCGCCAAACCGAAGCAGACCAGCGTCAAGAAGCGCAGTCAGACCTGAGGACGGCGGCTGGACGCCGCCAGCCGCCAGAAGGCGGCGCTGGCACACAGCCACTGCAGCAGGTACAGACCGCTCCCCACCCGGTGCCAGAGCGCCAGGTTCTCGCGCGCCACGATGCGCGGCGCCACGGCAAACTCCGACAGCAGGGCCAGCAACATGCCGGCTACTATGAAAACGATAGCTGCTCGCGCATGACTGGTATGGCTGGAGGCCTGATTTGGCCTTGTAAACAGCAGCAGCAACAGGCCGCAATTCAACGACACCCAGGTCTGCGCCGTGAACAGCTTGGCCGCCATGCCACCGGCCATGGCGGGCGTCGGCAGGTAGAGAAACAGCAGCGGCACCACCAGGAAACCCGTGGTGCTCAGGCTGCCCCACCACAGGGCCGCCAGCCAGGCCGGCGCCAGATCACGCAGAAAACCCAGGCGCGCAGTCAGCGACATGGCGTTCAAAGGTAGCTGACTGCCACGATTTCGTAGCGCTTGATGCCGCCGGGCGCCTGTACCTCGGCGGTGTCGCCCTCTGACCGGCCGATCAGGGCGCGGGCAATGGGCGAGCTGATGTTGATCAGGCCCAGCTTGAGATCCGCCTCGTCCTCACCCACGATCTGGTAGGTGACGGTATCGCCGGTCGACTCGTCTTCCAATTCCACCGTGGCACCGAACACCACCTTGCCGCCGGCATCCACCTGGCTCGGATCGATGATCTGGGCCGCCGAGAGCTTGCCCTCGATCTCCTGGATGCGCCCCTCGATGAAGCCCTGGCGGTCCTTGGCCGCGTCGTACTCGGCGTTTTCACTCAGGTCGCCCTGGGCGCGCGCCTCG
>CAZJKR010000210.1:0-5076 GCA_964546615.1 uncultured Curvibacter sp. | reverse complement strand
GATGGAGAACATGCGCAGCTATGCGCAGCAATTTGGCGTGACCTTGCTGCTGACGCAACGCGCCGATCAGGTGCGGGCGCGGGTGGACGGGGAGCGGCTGCAGCAGGTATTGGGCAACTACCTGTCGAATGCGGTGAAATTCTCACCCGCTGGTGCACAGGTGGAGGTCAGGGTGCGCCCGGCCGGCAGAGTCGTGCGGGTCGAGGTGCGCGATCACGGGCCGGGCATCCCGCAGGCGTTCAGGTCGCGCATCTTCCAGAAGTTTTCTCAGGCCGACTCTTCGGATACGCGGCAGAAAGGCGGCACCGGCCTGGGGCTGGCCATCAGCAAGGAGCTCATCGAGCGCATGCAGGGGGCGCTCGGTTTCGAGTCGCAAGAGGGCGAGGGGGCCTGTTTCTACCTCGAGTTGCCGCAAAGCGATGAGCCCGTGTCGGCGCCGGTCTTGCCTGCGGGTTTGCGCCCATGGTGAGGCGTGTCTTGCATGCTGTAATCAACACCGGGAGACACCAGGTATGAAGCCCTCGCGCATTCTTTATGTGGAAGACGAACCGGACATCCGGGCCGTGGCGAAACTGGCGCTGGAGATGGTCGGCGGCTTCGAGGTCCGGCTCTGCGAGAACGGCGCGCAGGCGCTGGAAGTTGTTGCTGACTTCGCGCCCGATCTGATCCTGCTCGACGTGATGATGCCGGGCATGGACGGCCCCACCCTGCTGCAGCAGCTGCGGTCCAGGGCGGCGACGGCGCAGATTCCGGTGGTCTTTCTGACGGCCAAGATTCAGCCGCCCGAGGTGGCGCAGTACCAGGCACTGGGCGCCCTCGATGTCATCGCCAAGCCTTTCGATCCGATGCTGTTGTCCAGCCAGATCCTGCAGATCTGGGGGCGCCGCCATGGTTGAGCCCAATGGCGCCCCCCCTGGCTTTGCCGCGCAGTTGGCAGCCCTGAGCGCCGAGTTTGCGATCCGGCAAGGGCAGCTCCTGGGGGAGCTGGACCGACGGCTGGCAGAACAGGAGGCCAGTGTGCTCTCCGAGGCGCTGCTGCGCGAGGCGCATGACCTGATGCATCGCCTGGCCGGCTCAGGCGGCAGTTTCGGCTTTGACGAGTTGTCCCGGCAGGCCCGGGCCCTGGAGCAGGCTGCCCAGACATGGCTGCTGGCGGAGCAGCCCTTGCGCGAGGCAGAGTGGCAGGCCTGGAAAAGCGGTGTGCAGTCCCTGCGCCGGCTGCTGGAGGCTGACCGGGCGCAGGGGACGCAATAACCGCCGCTTTCTTGAGGAGAATCAAGCGCAGGGATTGCTTTTCCACTGTTGCGGGCGCATAGTGAAACCGTCGGCAGCATGCAAGTTCAGGTCGTTCGCATGGGCCTGCTGTTGCCGACTCTGTTCAATCCCGAGAGCAACAGGAGGCTACTCATGAACTTGACGATCAGCGGTCATCACCTCGAAGTCACCCCTGCCCTGCGCAGCTATGTCACGACCAAGCTCGATCGCATCACCCGGCACTTTGACCAGGTTGTGGATGTCAAGGTGCTACTGACGGTGGAGAAGCAAAAGGAGAAGGAAAAACGGCAGCGTGCCGAATGCAATATTCATGTCAAGGGCAGCGACCTGTTCGCGGAAAGTTCCCATGAGGACCTGTATGCCGCGGTGGATGAACTGGTGGACAAGCTCGACCGTCAGGTCGTGCGGCACAAGGACCGTCTGCAAGACCATCATCATGAGGCGGCCAAGCGCCTGATGTAAGCCTCGCCAGGCTTGCACACCCCGAAGCCGCGGTCGCCCCGCGGCTTTTTTGTGTGCATAATCTGGCCTCCCGACCATCATGAACCGTCTCGCGTCCATTCTCCCCGTCTCCCAGGTGCTGGTGCACGTCGATGCCACCAGCAAGAAAAGAGCTTTCGAGGAAGTAGGCCTGCTGTTCGAGAACCTGCACGGCTTGAGCCGCGCCCTGGTGACCGACAGTCTGTTTGCGCGTGAGCGTCTGGGCTCCACCGGCCTCGGGCATGGTGTGGCGATCCCGCATGGCCGCATCAAGGGCCTGAAGGCCCCCATGGCCGCTGTTCTGCAGCTGGCACAGCCGATCGGCTTCGATGCGCCGGACGAGCAGCCGGTCAGCCTGCTGATCTTCCTGCTGGTGCCGGAAGCGGCGACGCAAAAGCATCTGGAAATCCTGTCGGAAATCGCCGAGTTGCTCAGCGATACCGCACTGCGGGGCCGGCTCAATGCCTGCGGCAATGCCGAGGAGCTGCATGGTCTGATCGCCGGCTGGCAGTCGGCCCAGCTGGCCACCTGAGGCGGGACGACCGAGGTGAGACCGACTGTCGTCAGCGCCGAGGTTCTGTTCGAAGAGTTTCGCGGTCGGCTGAAATGGGAGTGGGTCGCCGGGCTTGGCGCGTCCGAGCGCCGTTTCGACGAGGTGGCCGTGCGTGCCGCCCGCTCCGGTGCCGACCTGGTCGGTTATCTCAATTACATCCATCCCTATCGGGTCCAGGTGATCGGCGAACGCGAGATCGCCTACCTCACCAATGCCACCTCGGGGGATTGCGCGCGCCGGATCTCGCGCATCATGACGCTGGAGCCGCCGGTGCTGGTGCTGTCCGACGGCCAGACCGCCCCGCCGGGCCTGCTGGCCATGTGCGAGCAGGCGCAGATCCCGATGTTCGCCACGCCCGAGTCGTCGGCCTATGCGATCGATGTGCTGCGCAGCTATCTGTCCAAGCACTTTGCCGACCGCACCTCGATGCATGGTGTGCTGATGGACATCCTGGGTCTGGGTGTGCTGATCACCGGTGAATCGGGCCTGGGCAAGAGCGAGCTCGGTCTGGAGCTGATTTCGCGTGGCCATGGCCTGGTGGCCGACGATGCGGTCGATCTCTACCGCATCAACCAGGCGACGATCGAAGGCCGCTGTCCCGAGCTGCTGCGCAATCTGCTGGAAGTCCGCGGCATCGGCTTGCTCGACATCAAGGCCATCTTCGGCGAGACCGCCGTGCGGCGCAAGATGCGCCTCAAGCTCATCGTGCACCTGGTGCGACGCGAGACGCTGGAGCGTGACTACGAGCGCATCCCCTACGAACCGCTGACGCAGGATGTGCTGGGCATCCCGGTGCGCAAGGTGGTGATCCAGGTGGTGGCTGGCCGCAACCTGGCTGTGCTGGTGGAGGCGGCGGTGCGCAACACCATCCTGCAGCTGCGCGGCATCGACACCTACCAGGAGTTCGTCGAGCGGCACCAGAAGGCGATGGGCGAAACCGGCTGATCACCCGAGCGCCCGTCGCCGCCGGGCCGCTCCAGAGCGGCGGCCGCCTCTTCAGCTGAGCAACGGCGGCATGCCCTTCGCAAGCGTGGGGAAAGTCTTATTTCCCCCGGCTGGGGCAGGCGTCCTTGGTGCAGTGAGCGTACAGACTGAGCGCGTGGTCGGCAATGGCAAAGCCGCGCGACTTGGCGACGGCGTTTTGCCGGTTTTCGATCTCGGCATCGTAGAACTCTTCCACCTTGCCGCAGTCGAGGCAGACCAGGTGGTCGTGGTGCTGGCCTTCGTTGAGTTCGTAGACCGCCTTGCCGCCTTCAAAATTGCTGCGGGTCAGGATGCCGGCCTGCTCGAACTGGGTCAGCACGCGGTAGACCGTGGCCAGGCCGACATCGGAGCGCTCCTCCAGCAGCACGCGGAACACGTCCTCGGCGGTCATGTGGCGCTGCTTGCCCTTCTGGAAGATTTCCAGCACTTTCAGACGAGGTACGGTGGCCTTGAGTCCGGTGCTTTTGAGTTCTTCAATGGTGTTCATCAGAGGTCTTTCTCAAGCGGGCGGGCGGGCTGCGGTGACGGACTCAACCGCTACAATGGGCCGATCATATCGCCACACCTTGCTCCATGACAGATTCCTTGCGCAACTTCCCTCGTCTGGGACTGGTTTTGGCCGCCTGTGTCGCCGGCGCCGGTTTGACGGCGTGCGGCAGCCTGGACGGCAGTCGCCTGACCGAATCGTTCAAGCCCTACCGCATCACCGTGGTGCAAGGCAATGTGGTGACGCGCGAACAGGTGGCGGTGCTGCGGCCCGGCATGAGCCGCATCCAGGTGCGTGACATCATGGGGACGCCCTTGCTGACGAGCGTGTTCCATGCCGACCGGTGGGACTATGTGTTCACCTTCCGGCGCCAGGGCGCGGAATCACAGGCGCGGCGCGTCACGGTGTTTTTCAAGGGCGATCTGCTCGAGCGTTTCGAAGCCGACGACAACCTGCCGACCGAGGTCGAGTTCGCCGCCTCGCTGGAGGGCAATGCGCCGCCCGCCAAGGTGCCGGTACTGGAAGCCGCGCCCGAGACGCTGCAGCAGTTCGCGGCGCCGAAGGCGGCCTCCGAGCCCGCGCCGCTGCCGCCGCTGCCGGCCAGCTATCCCCCGCTGGAACCCGCCGCCGCCCGCCAACCCTGATTCGCTTTCGTCATGACTGCTCCTACCTTCCACAAGATTGCCATTGCCGGCGCCTCCGGTCGCATGGGCCGGATGCTGATCGAGGCTGTGCAGGCGGCCGATGACTGCGCCCTCGCCGGCGCACTCGATGTGGCTGCCAGCTCGGCCGTCGGCAACGATGCGACCGCTTTTCTCGGCCACGCCAGCGGCGTGGCCATCACGGCCGACCTGCGGGCCGGGTTGCAGCCGGCCCGCACGCTGATCGACTTCACCCGTCCCGAAGGCACGATGGCCCATCTCAAGGTCTGCCGCGAGCTCGGTGTGGCCATGGTGATCGGCACCACCGGTTTCACCGAAGCGCAGAAAGGCGAAATTGCCGCGGCGGCCCGGGACATCGCCATCATGCTGTCACCCAACATGAGCGTGGGCGTGAACGTGACCCTCAAGCTGCTGGAGATGGCGGCCAAGGCCCTGTCCACCGGCTACGACATCGAGATCATCGAAGCGCACCACCGCCACAAGGTGGACGCGCCTTCCGGCACTGCGCTCAAGATGGGCGAGGTGATTGCCGATGCCATGGGCCGCGACCTCAAGGACTGCGCCGTGTACGCCCGGGAGGGCGTGACGGGCGAGCGCGATCCGTCCAGCATCGGCTTTGCCACCATCCGGGGCGG
>CAZJKR010000209.1:0-5108 GCA_964546615.1 uncultured Curvibacter sp. | reverse complement strand
CATGATCTGCTGCGCCACAGCGTCGCGCGCGCCGGTCTTGACCGTGGGTTCGCTCAACCGAAGTCGTACCACCGGACGCTGCAGCACATCGACCCCCTCGGCCAGACTGACCGAGATCTTGGTGCCACCGATGTCCACGCCTGCGTACATAGCTCAGAGTGTATGCGTGCGGTCACCGGCGGCAAAACCGAGCGCCGCCCAGGGCTCACCGGTGGTGAAACCGAGCACCTTGAACAGCTCGCCCATCTCATGCTCCATCACCAGCTTGCTCGCCTGGGCGCGCTCGGCCAAGTCGGCCTGCTCCATCATTTGGGCCAGGCCGCAGTTGAGCAGGAAGCGCGCCTGCGAGGTATAGCCCAGCACCCCCAGGCCGGCGTCCTGGGCCGCCAGCGCCACGCCGGTGAAGTTGACGTGGGCGGTGATGTCCTTCAGCCCCACGTCAGTCAGCGGATCGGCATCGGCCTGGTGGGCGCGGTGGCACATCACGGTGCCCATGTGGCGTTGCGGGTGGTAGTACTCGCGCTCGGGGAAGCCGTAGTCGATGAAAAAGGCCGCGCCTTTTCCCAGCTTGTCGGCCAGCGTGCGCACAAAGGCCTCGGCCTGCGGGTGGATCTCGGTCAGATAGTCGTGCTGGCCTTCGATCTCCAGCGGCGGCCGCAGCTCGGTGAGGCGGTCCTGCCAGATGAAGCGGTTCTGCAACCAGGCCACACCGCGCTCGTGCCACACGCCGCCCACGCGCGCCAGCAGCTTGACCGGCATGGCATCCAGCACCTCGTTGCCCACCACCACGCCCCGCAGGGTGGCCGGCAACTCGCTGACCCAATGCACCCGGTCGCCGTAGGCCTGCAGGGTCTGCTGCTGGCGCGCGCGCAAGGCGCCCGAGAGATCGACGATGGTGTAGCGGTCCACCGGCACGCCCTGGGCGTCCAGCGCCTGCAGCAGTTGCAGCGCCAGCGCGCCGGAACCGGCGCCGAACTCCCACAGCTCGCGTGTGCCGGTTTGGCGCAGCGCCTCGGCCACCTGGGCCGCCAGGGCTTGGCCGAACAGCGGCGACAGCTCGGGGGCGGTCACGAAGTCGCTGCCCGAGCCGGGCATCAGGCCGAGCTTGCGCAGGTCATTGGCGTAATAACCCAGGCCCGGGGTGTAGAGGGCCTGGGCCATGAAGTCATCGAAGCCGATCCAGCCGCCGGCGGCCTGAATGGCTTGCGCCATGCGGGATTGCAGGGCGGTCGTTAAACTGTCGGGTGTTGTCATCGCCCCCGGATTGTCCCCGAATGTCGCCCTCCCATCCTGAACGCACGGTTCTCGTCACCGGCTCGGCCAAACGGCTGGGCCGCGAGATCGCGCTCACCCTGGCCCGCGCCGGCTGGCAGGTGGCGGTGCATTACCGCGGCTCGACGGAAGATGCTATGAAAACAGTAGCTGACTGCGAAGCTTTGACGAGCAATGCAGCCGCTTTTGATGCCGATCTGGCAGACGAGGCGGCGGTGCGGGCGCTGCTGCCGCGTGTGGTGGCGCATTTCGGCCAGGTCGATGCGGTGGTCAACAGTGCGGCCCTCTTCGAACACGACAACGCGGCCAGCTTCAGCTTTGCGGCCATGGAGCGCCACCTGCGCAGCAACACCGGCGCGGCCATCGTGCTGGCGCAGGCGCTGCATGCGCATCTGCGCGAACGCGGCGGCCGTGGCGAACATGGCAACGACGCCGGTCGAGGCGTCGTGGTCAACCTGCTGGACCAGAAGCTGTGGAACCAGAACCCGGACTTCCTCAGCTACACCCTGTCCAAGGCGGCGCTGGAAGCGGCCAACACCATGCTGGCGCAGGCACTGGCCCCCCTGGTACGGGTGGTGGGCGTGGCACCCGGCCTGACGCTGACCAGCGACTACCTGACGCCGGAGAAGTTCGCGGCCCTGCACCAGCTGTCACCGCTGGGCCGCTCCTCCACCCCCGAGGACGTGGCGGCGACGGTCAAATTCGCGCTGGAGAACTCGTCCATCACCGGCACCACGCTGCTGGTGGACGGCGGCCAGCACCTGATGCGCTTCGAGCGCGATTTTTCGATGATGTAGGCTGAGTGCGCAATGTCCAAATCCATCGGCACCCAGATCCTCACGCTTACCGGGCTGCGCTTCGACGCCAACCTGGGCATCCTCGACCATGAGCGCACCGCGCCGCAGCCGATCCAGGTCGATGCCGAACTCAACCTCGGTCCGCAGCCGCTGCTGCCGCACGACGACGACATCAACCATGTGCTGGACTACCGCAAGGTGCGCGAGATCATCATCGACGAATGCCAGCGCGAGCACATGAACCTGCTGGAGAGCATGATCGGCAAGCTGGCCAACCGCCTGCTGCAGCTGCCCGGCGTGATCGGGGTGCGCGTGAAGATCGTCAAGCTGGAGATCTTCGACGACTGCGAAGTCGCCATCCGGGCCGAAACCGGCCAGTGGTGAATTGATTCACACCCACCCGTTCGGACTGAGCCTGTCGAAGTCCGGATGTGGACTGTAAAGAAGCCCAACGACCCAGTTCGGGGCAAACGGAGTATGAAATGAGTGCCGTCTGGCTAGACAACGAACCCGCCGTCAGCAATGACAAGGCCCTGAAGATCGAGCGCGAGACGCACAAGCTCGAAAAGCGCCTGTGCCGCCACGTCGGCCAGGCCATCGTCGACTACAACATGATCGAGGAAGGCGACCGCGTCATGGTCTGCATGTCCGGCGGCAAGGACAGCTACGGCATGCTCGACATCCTCATGAAGCTCAAGGCCCGCGCGCCGATCGACTTCACCCTGGTGGCCGTCAACCTGGACCAGAAACAGCCGGGCTTTCCCGACCACATCCTGCCCGAGTACCTCAAGAAGCTGGGTATCGAGTTCCACATCGAGACGCAGGACACCTACTCCATCGTCAAGAAGAACATCCCCGAGGGCAAGACCATGTGCAGCCTGTGCAGCCGGCTGCGCCGCGGCATCCTGTACAAGGTGGCACGCGAACTCAAGTGCAACAAGCTGGCGCTGGGCCACCACCGCGACGACATGCTGCAGACCTTTTTCCTCAACATGTTCTTCGGCGGCAAGTTGAAGGGCATGCCGCCCAAGCTCACCAGCGACAACGGCGAGTTCATCGTCATCCGCCCCATGGCCTATGTGGTGGAGAAGGACCTGATCCGCTGGGCCGAGTATCGGCAGTTCCCCATCATCCCCTGCACGCTGTGCGGCAGCCAGGAGAACCTGCAGCGCAAGCAGATCGGCAATATGCTGCGCGAGTGGGACAAGAAGTACCCGGGGCGGCTGGAGACCATGTTCACCTCGCTGCAGAACGTGGTGCCTTCGCACCTGATGGACGCGAAACTGCACGATTTCCGCAACCTCAAGGCCACCGGCATCCCGGACGCCAACGGCGACACCGCCTTCGACGAGGAAGAGCTCCCCACGCCCGGCCTGCCCGGCGGCGTGCAGGTGGTGACGCTCTGAACGCCCCATGAAGCGACTGCTCACCCTGTTCGTGCTGACGCTGCTGCTGAGCGGCTGCGGCGGTCTGCGGCTGGTGGACGCGCAGGTGCAGGCCACGGCCACCAGCGCCCCCATCGAGTCCGGTGCACGCTACCGCTTCGAGCGCCTGCCCTCGCAGGCCGACCAGCCCCAGGCCGCGCAGGTCGAAGCCATCACCCAGGTGGCGCTGGCCCAGGTCGGTCTGGTGCGCAACGACAGCGCCGCGCGCTACAGCGTGCTGCCGGGTGCCCGCATCCAGCCCTACTCGGCCGACTACTGGGGCGACCCGATCGGCCGCCCGGGTACCGGCCCCTATGGCCAGATCGTGATCGGCACCGGCAGTGCCGGCAGCATGGTCGGCTGGGGCATGCGCTTCCCGCCGCCCACCCACTACCGCTATGAAGTCAGCCTGCTGCTGCGTGATCTGCAAAGCGGCCAGGTGGTCTACGAAACTCGCGCCTTCCACGACGGCCCCTGGCGCGACAGCGACAACATCCTGGCGGCACTGTTCGAAGCCGCGCTGAAGGACTTTCCGCACCCGTCCGGCGGCGTGCGCCGCATCAACATCGAAATCCCCCGCTGAAGCCCTGATGGAAGCCACCCGCATCCTTGCCATCCGACACGGAGAAACCGCCTGGAATGTGGACACCCGCATCCAGGGCCACCTGGACATCCCGCTCAACGACACCGGTCACTGGCAGGCGCGGCGGCTGGCACAGGCGCTGGCCGCGCGCGACACCATTCACGCCATCTACAGCAGCGACCTGCAGCGCGCCCACCAGACGGCGCAGGCCATTGCCGCGGCCACCGGCGCGCCGCTGCAGACGCACGCGGGCCTGCGCGAACGCGGCTTTGGCCTCTTCGAGGGCAAGACCTACGTCGAGATCGAATCCACCTGGCCGCAGGAGTCCGAACGCTGGCGCAGGCGCGATCCGGACTGGGCGCCGCAAGGCGGCGAGTCGCTGCTGCAGGTGCGTGAGCGCATCACGCGCACGCTGCACGAGCTGGCCGCACGCCACCCGGGCGAGCAGATCGTGCTGGTCGCACACGGCGGCATCATGGACCAGCTCTACCGCGCCGCCACCGGCCAGGCGCTGCACGCACCGCGCACCTGGCAACTCGGCAACACCGCGGTCAACCGGCTGCTGTGGACGCCGCAGGGCCTGTCGCTCGTCGGCTGGGCTGACACCTCCCACCTGGAAGACGACACCCTCGATGAATGCAGCACCTGAAGCCTGGCCCGCGCACCTGCAGGGCCTGGTCGGGCGCGGCGTCGCTGCCATCGACACCCCGGCCCTGGTGATCGATCTCGACGCCATGCAACGCAATCTGGCCACCATGGCGGCCTTCGCACGCCGGCACGGCGTCAAGCTGCGCCCCCATGCCAAGATGCACAAGAGCGCCGCGCTGGCGCGGCTGCAGATCGAGGCCGGCGCCGTGGGTCTGTGCGTGCAGAAGACCTCGGAGGCCGAGGCGCTGGCCGCCGGCGGCGTGGATGACCTCTACATCAGCAACGAAGTCATCGCACCGCACAAGCTGCAGCGCGTGGCCGCGCTGGCACGCCAGCTCGCGGGGCGGGGCGGCCGGCTGGCGATCGCGGTGGACAGCCGCATGG
>CAZJKR010000208.1:2750-5123 GCA_964546615.1 uncultured Curvibacter sp. | reverse complement strand
GAACACGCCGGTGCGCTGCCGACCTGGCTGGCGCCGGTGCAGGTGGCCGTGCTCAATATCACTGATGCGCAGGCCGATTACTGCCGGGAAATCACCGAAAAGTTGAGGAAATCGCTGCCGAATCAAGAACTTAGAGTGATCACGGACCTGCGAAACGAGAAAATTACGTATAAAATACGCGAGCATTCAATGCAAAAGCTGCCGTACATCCTGGTCGCAGGCGACAAGGAGAAGGCAGCCGGCGCCGTTGCGGTGCGCGCCCGGGGTAATCGAGACCTCGGTGTGATGTCCCTCGAAGCATTCGTGCAAACCATCGCGGACGACATCACTCACAAGTCAGTCATGCGGCCTCATTGAGGGCTTTTGAACGATTTGCCGGCGTGCATCAGGCGGCTACGCTACTTTTTGGGTAGCAACCAACATGAAGGATTGAACCATCGCTACTGAATTTCGTGATCGCCGCCAGCGCGAAGAACGCAAGCACCGCCTGAACCGAGAAATCATGGCGCCTGAAGTCCGCATCTCCGGCCCGGAGAACGAGCCGATGGGGGTGGTAAGTCTGGCAGAGGCCCTGCGACTGGCAGGCGATATGGATGTGGACCTGATCGAGATCGTGGCCACCGCCACGCCTCCCGTCTGCCGCCTGATGGACTACGGCAAGTTCAAGTTCCAGGAGCAGAAGAAGGCCGCCGAGGCGAAAGCGAAGCAGAAGGTCATCGAGGTCAAGGAAGTCAAGTTCCGACCCGGTACCGACGATGGCGACTACAACATCAAGTTGCGCAACATCAAGCGCTTTCTTGAAGAGGGTGACAAGTGCAAGATCACGCTGCGCTTTCGGGGCCGCGAGATCACGCACCAGGAAATCGGCATGGCGCTGCTCAACCGCATGCGCGATGACTTGGCGGATCTGATCATTGTTGAGCAGTTCCCCAAGCTGGAAGGCCGGCAGATGATCATGATGATCGCGCCGGGCAAGAAAAAGGGCGGTGGCGCTGCGCCGAAGCCCGCTGCCGAGGCAGCGTAAGAATTCGTTTTCTGTCGGTCTGGTCACCGGCGGGAAATGCCGGGAAGGCGAGAGCTTTCCCGAAATGCGTCAGGTTCATCACCTGCCGCTCCGGCAGTGCCGCATGGTACTGCCTGAAAAAGTGGCTCGGGGCCATCAAGTCTGCAATTGGTTTGCAGCGCCTCACGAGCACAACGTAGAAGGAGCATGAAATGCCCAAGATGAAGACCAAGAGCGCGGCGAAGAAACGCTTCCGCGTTCGTCCCGGTGGTACCGTCAAGCGCGGTCAAGCCTTCAAGCGTCACATTCTGACGAAGAAGACCACCAAAAATAAACGCCATCTGCGTGGCGCAGTGACGGTGCATGAGACCAATATGGGTCACATGGCACAGATGCTGCCCGGCATGGGTATTTAATCAACGACGAACAGGAGTACTCAAATGCCTCGCGTCAAACGTGGTGTAACGGCCCGCGCCCGTCACAAGAAAGTTCTCGCCCTT
The DNA here is from genome assembly GCA_964546615.1 of uncultured Curvibacter sp. Lineage (GTDB taxonomy): Bacteria > Pseudomonadota > Gammaproteobacteria > Burkholderiales > Burkholderiaceae_C > Hylemonella. Next base: position 3,620 of record CAZJKR010000208.1, on the reverse strand, counting down.
GCCAAGGGCTTCCGCGGTCGCCGCGGTAACGTCTTCCGCATCGCCAAAGAGGCGGTGATGAAGGCCGGGCAATATGCCTACCGTGACCGCCGTACCAAGAAGCGTGTCTTCCGTCAGCTGTGGATTGCCCGTATCAACGCGGCAGCCCGTCAGTGCGGCATGACCTACAGCCAGTTTGCCAACGGCCTGAAGAAGGCCCAGATCGAGATCGATCGCAAGGTGCTGGCTGATATCGCCGTGCACGACATGGCGGCCTTCGCCGGCATCGTGGAGCAAGTCAAGGCCAAGCTGGCTGCTTGATCTTCACGCCGTGACGCTATCTTTTGGATAGCTGTTAACGTATAAGAAACAAGGGCTAGAGCTTGAAAAGGCTTTAGCCCTTGTTCATTTGGAGAGTGTTCAGGACAGCATTGCGCGGCAAACTGCGCCTCGATGCCCTGATCACTTTGCATATCGCTCCACAGAACTTGCAGGTTTGAACATGAACGAGTTGGACGCCATCGTCGACAACGCGAAAGCGGCCTTTGCCCAGGCCGGGACCCCGGTCGAGCTGGAAAACGCCAAGGCGCGCTTTCTGGGCAAGGCGGGCAGCATCACCGAGCTGATGAAGGGCATGGCCACCCTGAGCGTGGACGAGAAGAAGTCGCGCGGTGCAGCCATCAACGTGGCCAAGCAGGCCATCGAGGCGGCACTCAATGCGCGCCGCCAGGCCCTCGCGGAGGCGGAACTGCTGGCGCAGCTGCAGGCCGAGTCGCTGGACGTCTCACTGCCCGGCCGCGCCCGTGGCACCGGCGGCCTGCACCCGGTGTCGCTCACCATGGAACGCATCGAGGCCATCTTCGGCTCCATGGGGTTCGAGGTGGCGCAGGG
>CAZJKR010000208.1:944-2740 GCA_964546615.1 uncultured Curvibacter sp. | reverse complement strand
ACGACACCTTCTACGTCGAGGGCGGCAGCGAGAATGTGAAACAAGGCGCGCCCAACCTGCTGCGCACGCACACCAGCCCGGTGCAGGTGCGCCATGCACTGCAGCATGTCAAGCAGCACCAGGCACTGACCGACAAGGGCGAACCCATGCCGGAGATCCGTGTCATTGCCCCGGGTCGCACCTACCGCGTGGACAGCGATGCCACCCACTCGCCCATGTTCCACCAGTGCGAAGGCCTGTGGCTCGGCGAAAACGTGAGCTTCAAGGATCTCAAGTACGTCTTCACCGAGTTCTGTCGCACTTTCTTCGAGCGTGACGACCTGGTGCTGCGCTTCCGCCCCAGCTTTTTCCCTTTCACCGAGCCCAGCGCAGAGATTGACATCCAGTTCCAGCAGGGGCCGTTGGCCGGCCGCTGGCTGGAGGTGGCTGGTTCGGGGCAGGTACACCCGAACGTGGTGCGCGCCATGGGGCTGGACCCGGAGAAATACATCGGTTTTGCCTTCGGCATGGGCCTGGATCGTTTCACCATGCTGCGCTACGGCGTGAACGACCTGCGTCTGTTCTTCGACGGCGACCTGCGTTTCCTGAGCCAATTCAAATGAATAGCCATACCCCTGAGCCGCGCCTCTCGGCGCGTCACCCCCTCAAGGGGGCAACACCAGCGGCCCGGCAAAGCCGGTTCCGCGGTGTTCTGCGCCTGGAAGCCAGGGCACCCCGTACACGCTAACGATTTCGCAGAGAACTACACATGCAATTCCCCGAGTCCTGGCTGCGCGAATTCTGCAATCCGCCGCTCACCACCCAGCAACTGGCCGACACGCTCACCATGGCCGGTCTGGAGGTGGAAGAGCTGCGCCCCGTGGCCCCGCCCTTTACCAATATCGTCGTCGCCGAAATCAAAGAGGCCGTGCAACACCCCAATGCCGACCGCCTGCGCGTGTGCCAGGTGGACGCAGGGCAGGGCGCGCTGCTGAACATCGTCTGTGGTGCGCCCAACGCGCGTCCTGGCATCCGTGTGCCCTGCGCCTTGGTGGGCGCGGAACTGCCGCCCGGTGAAGACGGCAAGCCCTTCCACATCAAGCTGGGCAAGCTGCGCGGCGTGGAGAGCCAGGGCATGCTGTGTTCGGCCCGCGAGCTGAAATTGTCCGAAGACCATGGCGGCCTGCTGGAACTGCCGGCCGACGCCCCCATCGGCCAGGACATCCGCCAGTACCTCAAGCTCGACGACACGCTCTTCACCTTGAAGTTGACGCCGAATCTGGCGCACTGCCTGTCGGTCTATGGCGTGGCGCGGGAAGTGGCCGCGCTGACCGGCGCGCCGCTCAAGACCCCGAGCTTCCCGCCCGTGGCCACCCAGATCGATGACAAGCAGCCTGTGAGGATCAGCGCGCCCGACCTGTGCGGCCGCTTCTCCGGCCGCATCGTGCGCAACGTCAACACGAAAGCCGCCACCCCCCAGTGGATGGTGGATCGCCTGGCCCGCTGCGGTCAGCGCAGCGTGACGGCGCTGGTGGACATCTCCAACTACGTGATGTTCGAATACGGCCGCCCGAGCCACATCTTCGATCTGGACAAGATCCACGGCACGCTGGACGTGCGCTGGGGCAAGGCCGGTGAACAGCTCAAGCTGCTCAACGGCAACACCGTCACGGTGGACGGCGCGGTGGGGGTGATTGCCGACGATCAGCAGGTCGAGTCCTTGGCCGGCATCATGGGCGGCGACGCCACCGCCGTGTCGGACGACACGAGGAATGTCTACGTGGAAGCCGCTTTCTGGTGGCCCAAGGCGATTGCCG
>CAZJKR010000208.1:456-934 GCA_964546615.1 uncultured Curvibacter sp. | reverse complement strand
CGACGCCGGCCACCGTTTCGAGCGCGGTGTGGACCCGCAACTCACCGTGGAACACATTGAGCGCATCACCCAGCTCATCGTCGAGATCTGCGGTACGACCGAGACTGTCTGCGGCCCGATCGACGACCACCCCGTCAAGATGCCTCAGCCGCAGCCGGTCACGCTGCGTGTGGCGCGCGCGGCCAAGGTGATCGGCATGCCGCTGACGCAGGCGCAGTGTGCCGATGCGCTCAAGCGCCTGGGACTGTCGTTGACCGAGGGTGACGGTACCTTGACGGTGACGCCCCCGGCGTACCGCTTCGATCTGCAAATCGAGGAGGACCTGATCGAGGAGGTGGCGCGTCTGGTGGGCTATGAGCAGCTGCCGCATACGCCGCCGCAGGCGCCGGTGGTGCCCAAGATGCGGTTGGAGTCGCAGCGCAGCCCGTTTGCGGTGCGCCGCCAGCTGGCCGCGCTGGGCTACCAGGAAACCATCAAC
>CAZJKR010000208.1:0-446 GCA_964546615.1 uncultured Curvibacter sp. | reverse complement strand
ATGTGGGCGTACCTGACCGGGCGCGACGCCGCCATCAACTACAGCTTCGTGGACGAGCGCTGGGAGCACGAGCTGGCCGGCAATCCCCAGCCTATCCAGCTGCTCAACCCGATCGCCAGCCAGATGGGCGTGATGCGCTCCTCCTTGCTGGGCTCGCTGTTGCAGGTGCTCAAGTTCAACCTGGACCGCAAGGCGGCGCGCGTGCGTGTGTTCGAGCTCGGCCGGGTGTTCCTGCGCGATGCCTCGGTCCCGAACAGCGATACCACGGTGGAGGGGTTCGACCAGCCCATGCGCGTGGCCGGCATGGCTTGTGGCGGGGCCGAGGCGCTGCAGTGGGGCGTGAAGGAGCGCACCGTCGACTTCTACGACGTCAAGGGTGATGTGGAAGCGCTGCTGGCGCCGCACCAGCCCGTGTTTGAAGCCGCCGAGCACCCGGCCATGCACCC
>CAZJKR010000207.1:0-5136 GCA_964546615.1 uncultured Curvibacter sp. | reverse complement strand
CCGACATGCGGATCAGCCAGTCCATGAAGCCGGCAGCGCCGAACATGGCCGCCACAGCTACCACCAACTGCACCAGCAGCACGGCGCGCAGCGCCACACCCACCTGGCAGGCATTGAACAGCGGTGCCGCCACGGCGGGCGCCGCCGGCTCGGCGGCCAGTTCCTGGAAGGTCGATAAAATCTGGGTGTCTTTCATGCAGCGGACGGCCGGGCTTGCCTAAGAGGCGCGCCCACCAGGGCCAAGACCCGATTATTGGGGAAGTCTCGACCACCGCACAATGTATTCCACCTGACAATGGGGCTCCCGCCCCTGGATCGCACGCCTCCCATGTCAAAAAACCAACTCGACAAAAAATCCGAAGCCTGGTCGGCGCTCTTCTCCGAGCCGATGAGCGACCTGGTCAAGCGCTACACCGCCAGCGTGTTTTTTGACAAGCGCCTGTGGGCCGCCGACATCGCCGGCAGCCTGGCGCATGCCGAGATGCTGGCCGCGCAGGGCATCATCAGCGCGGCCGACCACGCCGCCATCCAGGACGGCATGGCGCAGATCCGCGCCGAGATCGAGACCGGCGCCTTCGAGTGGAAGCTCGACCTGGAAGACGTGCACCTCAACATCGAAGCGCGCCTGACCCAGCTGGCGGGCGACGCCGGCAAGCGCCTGCACACCGGCCGCAGCCGCAACGACCAGGTGGCCACCGACGTGCGCCTGTGGCTGCGCACCGAGATCGATCTCATCAGCGACCTGCTGGTGGACCTGCAAAAGGCCCTGCTCACGGTGGCCGGGCAGAATGTGGACGTCATCCTGCCTGGTTTCACCCACCTGCAGGTGGCCCAGCCCGTGAGCTTCGGCCACCACATGCTGGCCTACGTGGAAATGTTTGCGCGTGACGCCGAGCGCATGGCTGACGTGCGCCGCCGGGTCAACCGCCTGCCCCTCGGGGCAGCCGCCCTGGCGGGAACGAGTTACCCGCTGGACCGCGAGCGCGTGGCCCGCACCCTGGGCATGGTGGATGAGAACGGCGATGCCTGCGTCTGCCAGAACAGCCTGGACGCCGTGAGCGACCGCGACTTCGCCATCGAATTCACGGCCGCCGCCTCGCTGGTCATGGTGCACATCAGCCGCCTGAGCGAGGAACTGATTTTGTGGATGAGCCAGAACTTCGGTTTCATCAGAATAGCCGACCGCTTCACTACCGGCTCGTCCATCATGCCGCAGAAGAAAAACCCGGACGTGCCGGAACTGGCGCGCGGCAAGACCGGCCGCGTGGTCGGCCACCTGATGGGCCTGATCACCCTGATGAAGGGCCAACCGCTGGCCTACAACAAGGACAACCAGGAAGACAAGGAGCCGCTGTTCGACACCGTGGACACGCTGAAGGACACGCTGCGCATCTTCACCGAGATGGTGGGCGGCCAGCCCAACCCGGACACCGGCAAACTGGAAGGCGGCATCACCGTCAATGCGCAGGCCATGGAACAGGCCGCGCTCAAGGGCTACGCCACCGCCACCGATTTGGCCGACTACCTGGTGAAGAAGGGCCTGCCCTTCCGCGACGCGCACGAAACCGTGGCGCATGCGGTGAAGGCTGCCATCAGCCACGCCTGCGACCTGTCCGAACTGCCGCTCACCGTGCTGCAGGGCTTCCACCCGAAGATCGAGAAGGACGTGTACGGCGTGCTCTCGCTGCGCGGCTCGCTCAATGCGCGCAGCACCCTGGGCGGCACTGCGCCGGCCCAGGTGAAGGCGCAGATCGCTCGCCACTTGCAACGCTTGGGCTAGAACCACCATGACCACCGCCACCACGCTTGAATGGAGCGCCGACCTGGCGCTGGGCGACGCCCGCACCGACACCACGCACGAGGAGTTCGTGGAACTGGTCAATGCCACCGCCGCCGCCGCGCCCGAAACCCGGCTGGCCACCTACCAGGAGCTGCTGCGTCACACGGTGGAGCACTTCGCGCAGGAGGAGCGCTGGATGACGGCCTGCGGCATTCCGTCCGACTTCTGCCACTTCGGCGCGCACAACAGCGTGCTGGAGGTGATGCGCGAGGTGGAGCGCCGCGCGCTCCAGGGCGAGACGGCCTACATCGACAGCATGCTGGAAGCACTGGTGGAATGGTTTCCGCAGCACGCCCAGAGCATGGACGCCGGTCTGGTGGGTTACCTGACCGAAAAAGGCTTTGACACCAGCACCGAAACCTTCCGCGACGGTGCCGCCCCCAACGCGGCCACCGTGCCGTCCTGCGGCCACGAGCCGGGCCAAGCCTGCGGCTGATGCCGCGCCACCCAGCCCCACCATGAGCGCCACACCTATTCGACGCATCGCCATCAGCACCGGCGGCGGTGACGCCCCCGGCCTGAACGCCGTCATCAGCGCGGTGGTGTGGGCAGCGGCCAACCGCGGCTGGGAGTGCGTGGGCATCCGCGACGGCTTCAACGGCATCCTGACGCCCGAGCACTACCCGCAGGGCGGCGTGGAACGCCTCACGCGCGAGCGGGTGCGCGGCATTGCCCACCTGGGCGGCACCATCCTGGGCACCACCAACAAGGGTGACCCGCTGCACTTTCCGACCCGCCAGAGCGACGGCACGCTGGGCGAGCGTGACCGCTCGGGCGAGATCGTGGCCTACTGCCAGCGCGAACAGATCGACGCGCTGGTCATGGTCGGCGGCGACGGCACCATGGCCATTGCCGAGGCGCTGCAGCACCAGGGCCTGCGCGTGATCGGCGTGCCCAAGACCATCGACAACGACCTCGACAAGACCTTCACCACCTTCGGCTTCGACACGGCGGTGTCGTTCGCCACCGAGTGCCTGGACCGCCTGCACAGCACGGCGGAGAGCCACCAGCGCGTGATGGTGGTGGAGGTGATGGGCCGCTACGCCGGCTGGATTGCGCTGCACGCCGGCATCTCGGGCGGGGCGCACGCCATCCTGATGCCTGAGATCCCCTACGACCTGCAGAAGGTGGCGGCCGCCATCCGCGAGCGTGATGCCCACGGCCGCCGCTACTCGCTGGTGGTGGTGGCCGAAGGGGCGCAGCCGCTGCAGGGTGAGCGCGCCGTGCGCGCCCCGGCCGAGGTGGGCCATGCCGAGCGCCTGGGCGGCATCGGCGAGCGCGTGGCGCAGCAACTCGTCCAACTGACCGGCAAGGACGCCCGCACCGTGGTGCTGGGCCATCTGCTGCGCGGCGGCAGCCCCACCACCTTCGACCGCCTGGCCGCCAAACGCTTCGGCACCGCCGCCGTGCGCGGGCTGGAACAGGGCCTGAGCGGCGTGATGGTTTCGCTGTCGCACCCCAATGTGATCTATGTGCCGCTGGCGGACGTGGCCGGCCGCATGAAGTGCGTGCCGCTGGACGGCGACACGCTGCAGACCGCGCGCGACCTCGGCATTTGCCTAGGAGATTAGTTGAACACCCCCAGGCTGCGCGCACTGCGTGTCGCTCCGCCCCCCCTTGCAGGGGGCAATGCCAGTGGCCCGGCGAAGCCGGTTCCACGGCATTCCACGATAGGATTGCCGCTTCGCGTCGCGCCTTTCGGAACACGCCTGAGTAACGAATAACTTTCACGGAGATACAGATGCCCGTCATCACCAACATCGAAGACCTGCGTGTGCTGGCCAAGAAGCGCGTGCCGCGCATGTTCTACGACTACGCCGACTCCGGCGCCTGGACCGAAGGCACCTACCGCGCCAACGAGGCGGACTTCCACAAGATCAAGCTGCGCCAGCGCGTGGCGGTGAACATGGACAACCGCAGCACGGCGACCAAGATGGTGGGCATCGACGTCAAGATGCCGGTGGCCATCGCGCCGGTGGGTCTGACCGGCATGCAGCACGCCGACGGCGAGATCCACGCCGCGCGCGCGGCCGAGAAGTTCGGCATCCCGTTCACGCTCTCGACCATGAGCATCTGCTCGATCGAGGACATTGCCGAGAACACCAGCGCGCCGTTCTGGTTCCAGCTCTACATGATGCGCGACCGCGACGCCATGGCGCGCATGATCCAGCGCGCCAAGGACGCCAAGTGCAGCGCCCTGGTGCTGACGCTGGACCTGCAGGTGATCGGCCAGCGCCACAAGGACCTGAAGAACGGCCTGACCGCGCCGCCGAAGCCCACGCTCACCAACATCCTCAACCTCATGACCAAGCCGCGCTGGTGTCTGGGCATGGCCGGCACGCGCCGCCACACCTTCCGCAACCTGGTGGGCCATGTGAAGGGCGTGAGCGACATGCGCTCGCTCGCCGCCTGGACCAACGAGCAGTTCGACCCGCGCCTCTCGTGGCCCGACATCGCCTGGGTCAAGGAGCAGTGGGGCGGCAAGCTCATCCTCAAGGGCATCATGGACGTGGAAGACGCCCGCCTGGCGGTGGCCAGCGGCGCGGACGCCATCGTGGTGAGCAACCACGGCGGCCGTCAGCTCGACGGCGCACCGAGCAGCATCGAGGCGCTGCCGGCCATCGTGGCCGAGGTGGGCAGTCAGATCGAGGTCTGGATGGATGGTGGCATCCGCAGCGGCCAGGACGTGCTCAAGGCCTGGGCCCTGGGTGCCAAGGGCACCATGATCGGCCGCGCCATGGCCTACGGCCTGGGCGCCATGGGTGAAGCCGGCGTGACCAAGGCGCTGCAGATCATCCACAAGGAACTGGACACCACCATGGCCTTCTGCGGCCACACCAACCTGAACAACGTGGACCGCAGCATCCTGCTGCCGGGCACCTACCCGACCGCCTGACCGGCGCCTGCCGGCTCAGGCCGCGGCCTGCACGTCGAGGTGGTACAGGCCCCAGGGGCACTGGGCAAAACGCTCGGGCAGCGACTTGGCGGCCATCTCGGGGTAACGGTCGGCATCAAACACTGTCCACAGAGGCCCCAGACCGCCCAGCGGCATCGGCTGCCCGTCAAGGTGGGTGGCGACGATGAAACGGTAGCTGCGCGCCTGCGCCAGCCCCAGGGTGACGGTATAGCCATCCACCGCACGCAGCAGCAACTGCGTACCCTCTGCCAGCCTGGCCCCGGCTGCCTGCAGCACCTCGGTCAGCAGCGGCCCCTGCAGCGTATGGACCTTGGCGTCGTATTCCAGCGTGGGGCGCAGGGTGATGGCCGGCAAGGCCGTGAGGGCCGCGAAATCGAAC
>CAZJKR010000206.1:0-5241 GCA_964546615.1 uncultured Curvibacter sp. | reverse complement strand
GCCTTTGACATCGGCCAGGTCCGGCGCGGCGTCCTGGTTTCCGGGCAGGGTGGGTGTGATGCGCGCCCAGCCCGTTGCCGCCACGTCCGGCGCAGGCTGTTCGGTGGGTGGCAGGAATTGCTGAACCACATCGAGCAGGTGCTGTGCCCGGTAGATCTGCGCCTGCGACACCAGCGCGGCTTCTTCCGCACTGGCGGGGGGCAGCACCAGCCGGGTGTCGACGCAGCTTTGCTGCAGGGCCAGCGCCATGGCCAGGGCGCCGCGCACCGGACGCAGCTCACCCGACAGCGACAGCTCACCGGCGAACTCGAAGCCCGCCAGGCGGCCGGTTTCGATCTGACCACTGGCCGCCAGAATGCCCAGGGCGATCGGCAGGTCGAAGCGGCCCGAGTCCTTGGGCAGGTCGGCCGGTGCCAGGTTGACGGTGATGCGCTTGTTGTGGGGAAACTCCAGGCCGGAGTTCTGGATGGCCGAGCGCACGCGTTCGCGGGCCTCCTTGACTTCCGTCTCGGCCAGACCGACCAGGGTGAAGCTGGGCAGGCCATTGGCCAGATGCACCTCGACGGTGACCGCGGCCGCTTCCAGGCCGAGCAGGGCACGGCTTTGCACCAAAGACAGGCTCATCGGGACTTCCTCCACAGAATAGTGCGGCGGCAACGCCAATTGGCGACACAAATGCACTACACTGGTGCATTACTGTTCATTCATACAGTTATCTTAGCGTATCCATACGCTGCCGGGGGGCAAATATGTGACGATTGGTTGCCGGCCAGAGCTGGCACGGTCCGTGCTTAACAGGTTCGTCCCTTTAACTCATCTATGGAGTAAGCAATGAACCTCAAATCCAAAACCGCCCTGGCCGTCCTGACCCTGGCCGCTGGTACCTCGGCCTTCGCCCAAGCCAAGGCTGAGCCGGATTACACCTTGGACTTCAATATCGGTGCTGTCAGCGAATACCGTTACCGTGGTATCTCGCAGACCCGCTTCGAGCCGACCGTGCAGGGCGGTGTGGACTTTGCGCACAAGAGCGGCTTGTACATCGGCGCCTGGGCCAGCGGCATCAAGTGGATCAAGGATGCAGGCGCCACCAGCGGTGACGTCGAACTCGACGTATACGGCGGCTACAAGGGCAACATCACGTCCGACCTCACCTTCGACGTGGGCTACCTGCGCTATGAATACCTCGACAACAAGTATTCGAAGGTCACCGGCGTGAACGCCAATACCGACGAGGTCTACCTCGGCCTGGGCTACGGTCCGGTGAGCTTCAAGTACTCCTACGCCCTGTCCGACCTGTTCGGTACCGCCAACAGCAAGGGCAGCACCTACGTCGATCTGTCGGCCAGCTTCGATCTGGGCAGCGGTTTCTCCCTGGTGCCGCATATCGGCCGCCAGGACGTTGTCAACAACGGCAACAGCAGCTACTCTGACGTCGCGCTCACCCTGGTCAAGGACTTCGGCAACGGTCTCTCCGCTTCGATCGCTGCCATCGCCACCGACGCCAAGGAAGGTTCCTACGCGTTCGACGGCAAGCAACTGGGCAAGAGCACCGCAGTCGTCGCTGTGAAATACAGCTTCTGATTCAACTCACCACCAGAGGAGAACCCATGAAACTCGTTACAGCCATCATCAAACCCTTCAAGCTCGACGAGGTGCGTGAAGGTCTCTCGGCGATCGGGGTGCAGGGCATCACGGTGACCGAGGTCAAGGGCTTCGGTCGCCAGAAGGGCCACACCGAGCTGTACCGCGGCGCGGAATACGTGGTGGACTTCCTGCCCAAGGTCAAGGTCGAGGCCGCCGTGGCCGACGAACTGGTCGATCGCGTGATCGAGGCCATCGAAGGCTCGGCCCGCACCGGCAAGATCGGCGACGGCAAGATCTTTGTGTACAACCTCGAGCAGGTCGTGCGAATCCGCACCGGTGAAACCGGCAAGGAAGCGCTCTGAGGCTCACACAACCGAGAGAACACTGACATGAAAAAACTACTTGTCTCCTTCGCACTGGGCCTGAGCCTGCTGGCCGGTGGCGCGGCCGTCTGGGCCCAGGCTGCCCCTGCCGCCGAACCGGCCGCTGCCGCCCCGGCGGAAGCCAAACCGGCCGAAGCACCTGCCGCGGCTGTTGCTGCCCCGGCTCCGGCTGCGCCGGCCGAAGCACCGGCTGAAGCGGCTCCCGAGCCCAAGGTCGATTCCGGCGATACCGCCTGGATGCTGACCTCCACCATGCTGGTGATCCTGATGACCATCCCCGGACTGGCGCTGTTCTATGGTGGTCTCGGCCGCAGCAAGAACATGCTGTCGGTGCTGATGCAGGTCTTCGTGATCTTCTCGCTGGTCAGCATCCTGTGGGCCGTCTACGGCTACAGCCTGGCCTTTGCCGGCGAGGGCAAGTTCTTCGGCTCGCTCGACAAGGTCTTCCTCATGGGCGTGACGGCGGAATCCTTCGGGGCACTGACCACCATTCCCGAGTACGTCTTCATCGCCTTCCAGGGCACGTTTGCCGCCATCACCGTGGCGCTGATCGTCGGCTCCTTCGCCGAACGCATCAAGTTCTCCGCGGTGCTGCTGTTCGCCGTGCTGTGGTTCACCTTCAGCTACGTGCCGATGGCCCACATCGTCTGGGGCGGCGGTCTGCTGGCGGCCGACGGTGCACTTGACTTCGCCGGCGGCACCGTGGTGCACGTCAATGCGGGTATTGCCGGTCTGGTGGGTGCCTACCTGCTGGGCAAGCGCATCGGCTACGGCAAGGAGGCCATGGCGCCGCACAGCCTGACGCTGACCATGGTGGGTGCTTCCCTGCTGTGGGTGGGTTGGTTCGGCTTCAACGCCGGCTCCGCTGGTGCCGCCAACGCCCAGGCCGGCCTGGCCTTCGTCAACACCATCCTGGCCACCGCGGCTGCCACCCTGTCCTGGATCGCCGGCGAAGCGCTGGCCAAGGGCAAGGCCTCGATGCTGGGTGCCGCTTCCGGTGCCGTGGCCGGCCTGGTGGCCGTCACCCCCGCGGCCGGCTTTGTCGGTCCGATGGGCTCCATCGTGCTGGGTCTGCTGGCTGGTCTGGTCTGCCTGTGGGGTGTCACCGGTCTCAAGCGCCTGCTGGGTGCCGACGACGCGTTCGACGTGTTCGGCGTGCACGGGGTCGGCGGCATCCTGGGTGCCATCCTGACCGGCGTGTTCGCTTCGCAGAGCCTGGGTGGCAACGGCGGCCTGACGCCCGACACCTTCGCCATGGGTGCGCAGGTCTGGATCCAGATCAAGAGCGTGGTCTTCACCGTGGTCTGGTCCGGCGTGGTCTCCTTCATCGCCTACAAGATCGTGGACATGATCATCGGTCTGCGCGTCAGCGAAGAAGACGAACGCCAGGGTCTGGACATCAGCTCCCACGGCGAAACGGCCTACAACCGGTAAGAGCAATGGACGGCAGCCGGCCACCGGTCGGCTGCCGCACCCAGAGCAACGAGAGTCTCCTCTGGTTCTTCAGCCCGCAAGAGCTTCGGCTCAAGCGGGCTTTTTTCCGTCTGTCCCGGTGCACAATGCGGCCACAGGAGCACCTCGCATGACGACAGCACTACACCTGCGCAGCGGCCCGCTGCGCTGCGACATCCGGGCCGACCTGGGCGGCTGCCTGAGCGGTCTTTGGCATGGCGAGCTGCCGGTGCTGCGCTCCACCCCGGCCGAGGTGCTCGACTCGGTGCGGCTGGCCGGCAGCTATCCTCTGGTGCCGTTTTCCAACCGGGTGGGTCAGGCAAAGCTCAAATGGGCCGGCACCAGCCACCCGCTGGTGCAGTTCAATGCCGCCGAGCCGCACGCCATCCACGGCGTGGGCTGGCAGCGCCCCTGGGAGGTGCTGGAGTCGCAGCCGCAGTTTGCCCTGCTGTCCTACGAACACCGGCCCGATGCCGCCTGGCCCTTTGCGTTCGACACCTCGCAGGCCATCCTGTTGCGCGACGAAGCCATCGAGCTCACCTTGAGCATCACCAACCAGTCTGCCCAGACCGCTCCGGTGGGGCTGGGCTGGCACCCCTATTTCGTCAAGCGGCCCGGCAGCCACCTGCACTTCGCCGCGGGCGGACGCTGGGACATGGGGGCCGACAAGCTGCCCACGCGCCGCCTGCCCAGCCCCGGGCTGGATGCGGACTGTGCCGCCCTGGCGGTGGACCACTGCTTCGACGACTGGCGCGGCGAGGCCGTGCTCCGCGACGCCTGTCTGCGCATCGGCATCAGCGCCAACCTGCAGCGCCTGGTGGTGTTCACCCACCCCACACGCGACACGGTGGCCATCGAGCCGGTCAGTCATGTCAACAATGCCGTCAACCTGCTGGGCCAGGAGGGCATGACGGCCGAGGCGCTGGGCCTGAAGGTGCTGCTGCCCGGCGAGTCGATGACCGCGACTATGACGATCCGGGTCGAAGCACTTTAAAGAACGCCGGCGGCATTCAAAAGCCGGGCTGGGGTTACCATCTCCGGCTATGGATTCAGCCCTGCACCCCATCGTCGAGCGCGTGCGCGCCGCTGCCGCGGACGGCACCCCCTTGCGCATCCGCGGAGGCGGCAGCAAGGATTTCTACGGCCAGTCGCTGCAAGGCGAGGTGCTCGACACCCGGCCCCTGGCCGGCATCGTCAGTTACGAACCCAGCGAACTCGTCATCACCGTGCGTGCCGGCACGCCGCTGGCGGAGGTGGAGCAGGTGCTGGCCGAACGTGGCCAGTACTTGCCCTTCGAGCCGCCGCACTTTGCCGGCGGCGGCGCACGCGCCACGGTTGGCGGCATGGTGGCCGCCGGCCTGAACGGCCCGGCGCGAGCCAGTGTGGGCGCGGTACGGGATTACGTGCTGGGCGTGACCCTGCTCAACGGCCGCGGCGAATTGCTCACCTACGGCGGCCAGGTCATGAAGAACGTGGCCGGCTACGACGTCTCGCGCCTGATGGCTGGCGCCCTGGGCACCCTGGGACTGATCGTCGAAGTCTCGCTCAAGGTGCTGCCCAAGGCCGTGGCCGAGAGCACGCTGGTGTTCGAGCTGGACGAAGCGCAGGCCCTGGCCCAGCTCAACCGCTGGGGCGGGCAGCCACTGCCGCTCAATGCCTCCTGCTGGTTCGACGGCGCGCTCATGGTGCGCCTGCGCGGGGCACAGGCGGCCGTGGCGGCGGCGCACAAGACCATGGGTGGCAAGCCCATGGAGGCGCAGGCCGACCGGCTCTGGCAGGCGCTGCGTGAGCAGACGGCGCCGTTCTTCCAGCTTGCCGCGGG
>CAZJKR010000205.1:0-5293 GCA_964546615.1 uncultured Curvibacter sp. | reverse complement strand
GAAGTAGCTGGAGAAGCCCATCTTCTTGATGGTGTCCAGCTCGAAGGTCATCCTGGTCCTGTATTCCTCGCTGACCCTGCCCAGCTTGTCGGCAAGGCCCATGTCCACGGCCTGCTGGCCGGTCCAGAACAGGCCGCTGAACATTTCAGGCACGTCCTTCAGACGCTGGCCGCGCCCGGCCTTGACCACGGTGATGAACTGCTGGTGGATCTGGTCCAGCATGGCCTGGGTGTAGGTGCGTTGCTTCTCCGTCTGCGGGCTGAAGGGGTCGAGGAAACCCTTGTTCTCGCCGGCGGTCATCAGACGGCGTTCGATGCCCAGCTTGTCCATCAGGCCGGTGAAGCCGAAGCCGTCCATCAGCACGCCGATGCTGCCGACGATGCTGGCCTTGTCGACATAGATGCGGTCGGCCGCCACGGCGATGTAGTAGGCCGCCGAGGCCGCCGCTTCCTCCACCACCGCATAGACCGGCTTGTTGTGTTTGGCCTTGAGCCGGCGGATCTCGTCGTTGATGATGCCGGCCTGCACCGGGCTGCCGCCAGGCGAGTTGATCAGCAGCACCACGGCCTGAGCGCCCGGGTCCTCGAAGGCACTGCGCATCGAGGCCACCACCAGTTCGGCGCCGGCTTCGGCACCGGAGGCGATCTCGCCCTTGATCTCCACCAGCGCGGTGTGCGGCGCACTGGTGCTCTTGCTCGGTGTGCCGAGACCGAAGCCGATCCAGACCAGCAGCGCGATGAACGCCAGCCAGCTGAAGCGGCCGATCAGGCGCCAGCGGCGTGCGGCACGCTGTTCCTCCAGGGCGGCGAAGACCAGCTTCTCCAGCACGCCACGTTCCCAGCCCGGCACGTCGGCGGTCGCCCGGTCTGCTTCTTTTTTGATAGCTGGATGCACAGCATCAGCGGGCTCTGGAGGCTTGTTTTGCGTGTCATCAGAGGATTCGGGGCGGACGTTATCGGTCATGTCAGAACTCGACGGGTTTCAGGTTGTAGGCAGTATGCCAGTGCACCACACCGTCATGCTCGGTGAGGGCTATCTTGACCAGGCCGCCGCGGCACGGTCCGCCTCGGCAGGCGCCGGTGTCGGGCGCATAGACGGCGCCATGCGTGGCGCACATCAGCCAGCGCCCCTCGGGGTCGAAGAAGTGATCGGGCTGGTAGTCCATCTCCATCGCCACATGACTGCAGCGGTTCAGATAGGCATGGGCCCGGCCTTCGAAGCGCACCGCGAAGGCGCGGCAGGTCTGGCCGGCGAAGACCACATCAAACGGCACCGCCAGGCCGCCGTCCTGCAGCTCGGCTGCATTGCACAGGGGAATCAGCGTCTCGTCCATGGCATTCGATGGGCTGCCCGGATACTGTTCAGGCATTGCCAAGCAGCCAGTCGTGCAGATCACGCACCGAGTGCGCCACATGGCGCGGCTGCAGCGCATGAAACGCGTCTGGTTCGTGCGCACCGTAACTCACACCCACGCTGGCGCAGCCGGCGTTGAGCGCCATCTGCAGATCGTGGGTGGTGTCGCCGATCATCAGCGTGCGCTCGGGCTCGACGCCGAACTCGCGCATCAGCTCGTGCAGCATGCGCGGGTGCGGCTTGCCCGCGGTCTCATCCGCCGTGCGCGAACCGTCGAACACGCCCTTGAGCTCGGCCGCATGCAAGGCCTCGTCCAGGCCACGCCGGCTCTTGCCCGTCGCCACGGTCAGCCAATGGTGGCGCGCCTTGAGGTCGGCCAGCATCTCGAGCACGCCGCCGAACAGACTGATGTCGTTCTGGTGCGCCAGGTAGTGGTGACGGTAGCGTGCGCCGAGTTCGGGGTACTTCTCTTCCGGCACATCGGGCGCGGCGTGCGCCAGGGCCTGCATCAACGCCATGCCGATGACGTAGGCGGCCTGCGCGTCGGTCGGCACCGTGCCGCCGACGTCGCGCACCGCCAGCTGGATGCAGCGCGTGATGATGGCGGTGGAATCGAACAGCGTGCCATCCCAGTCGAAGGCGATCAGGTCGAACTGCCGGGGGCGGAAAGCGGTACGTTCAGAAACAGCGTCAGACATGGATGGACATGGCATGGGCCAGAAACTTGTCGAGTTCAGGGGGCAGCGGCGCCAGCAGCTCGATGCGCTTACCACTGGCCGGATGGCTGAACTGTAAACGCCAGGCGTGCAGGAACATGCGCTTGAGCGCCGGGCCGGCGGCAGGTTTTTGCAAGGTTTTGTTCAGTTCGAAATTACCGTACTTGTCGTCACCGACGATGGGCAGGCCCTCGGAAGCCAGGTGCACGCGGATCTGGTGCGTGCGGCCGGTCTTGATGGTCACTTCCAGCAGCGAGTAGCCCTGGGCCGCAGCCCCGATGGGGCCGGCAGCGCGCTCGCGCACCTTGACCAGCGTCACCGACTTCATGCCGTCCGGGTCGTCACGGGCCACCACCTTGACGCGCCGCTCACCGTCAGCCAGCAGGTATTTGTGCAGCGGCTTGTCCAGCACCTTCTTGTTGGCCGGCCACTGGCCGGCCACCAGCGCCAGGTAGGTCTTGCCGGTCTCGCGCTCGCGGAACTGGTCCTGCAGGCTCTTCAGGGCGCTGCGCTTCTTGGCCACCAGCAGGATGCCGCTGGTCTCGCGGTCCAGCCGGTGCACCAGCTCCAGAAACTGGGCCTGCGGCCGCGCCATGCGCAGCTGCTCGATGACGCCGAAGCTCACCCCGGAGCCGCCGTGCACGGCCACACCGGCCGGCTTGTCGATGGCCAGCACGGCCTCGTCCTCGAACAGCACCGGGAACGCGCGCGCCGGCGCCCCCTTGGCGACGAGACCGGCCTGAGCCGCCATGGCCTCGGCCTTGTCGGCGGCCCGCTCCGACAGGCGTACCGGCGGCACCCGCACCACGTCACCGGTCTCGACCCGCGTATCGGCACTGGCGCGCCCTTTGTTAACCCTCACTTCGCCGCTGCGGATGATGCGGTAGACATGGGTCTTGGGCACGCCCTTGAGCTGGCGCAGCAGGAAATTGTCCAGGCGCTGACCGGCCGATTCAGCGTCCACTTCGACCGATTTGACCTGGGGACTGGCGGCAGGCGTTTTGCCCCCTATAATGTGTTTCACTAGCGACGCGCTGTAAGTGGTTGATTTGTCTGGAGTTTAGTCCACATGACACCACCAGCCGCGCTGGCAGGTCGATGCCACCCCCCGTTTCGCGCGCAAACCGCAAGCCAGTTGCTTGCCGTGGCCTGCAGGGCGGAGGGCGTAGCCGACACCATGAAACACTGATACGGAATACCCAAGTCTGTCAGCGCGAAGCTGGCAGACGGATCAAAGCGAAATGTTTGTGTTGATGCGACTGATCTTCACCTGCCTGCAGCGCAGTTTCGCGCTGCTCGAGGGCACGGATCGGCCATCGGTGCCCGCAACGCGGACACAAAGAGCAGTCCAGTCGGCTGCCACTCCACAATCACTCCCCCTCGCCCCCATCCACGCGCCTATACCCCGGCTCACACCCTGAGTCTGCGGTTCTCCGGCAATTCCCTTCGTTTCACGGCGTCAGTTCCGGCATCGTTGGCCCATCACGGGCATGTGCACTGATGTAAAAGGAAAGCAAGCCATGAAACGCATGCTGATCAACGCCACGCAGACGGAAGAGCGTCGCCTGGCGATTGTGGACGGGCAGAAACTGCTCGACTACGAAATCGAAATCGAAGGGCGCGAACAGCGCAAGGGCAACATCTACAAGGCCGTCGTCACGCGCGTCGAGCCCTCGCTGGAAGCCTGCTTCGTCGACTACGGCGAAGACCGCCACGGCTTCCTGCCGTTCAAGGAAATCTCCCGCCAGTACTTCCAGCAGGGTGTCTCGGTCAGCCAGGCCCGCATCCAGGACGCCATCAAGGAAGGCCAGGAACTGCTGGTCCAGGTGGAAAAGGAAGAGCGCGGCAACAAGGGCGCCGCCCTGACCACCTTCGTCTCGCTGGCCGGCCGCTACGTGGTGCTGATGCCCAACAACCCGCGTGGCGGCGGCGTCAGCCGTCGCATCGAGGGTGACGACCGCGCCGAACTCAAGGAAGCGCTGGACCAGCTCGAATACCCCAACGGCATGTCCATCATCGCGCGCACCGCCGGCATCGGCCGCAGCGCGCCCGAACTGCAGTGGGACCTGAACTACCTGCTCAAGCTCTGGAACGCCATTGACGGCGCGGCCAAGGGCGGCAAGGGCGCCTTCCTGATCTACCAGGAATCCAGCCTGGTGATCCGCGCCATCCGCGACTACTTCAACAACGACATCGGCGATATCCTGATCGACACCGACGACGTGTACGAGCAGGCGCAGCAGTTCATGGCGCACGTCATGCCTGAGCATGCCGCGCGCGTGAAGCGCTACCGCGACAACGCGCCGCTGTTCTCGCGCTTCCAGATCGAGCACCAGATCGAGTCGGCCTACGCCCGCACCGTGACGCTGCCTTCGGGCGGCGCCATCGTGATCGACCACACCGAAGCCCTGGTCTCCATCGACGTCAACTCGGCGCGTGCCATCAAGGGCGGCGACATCGAGGAAACCGCCACCCGCACCAACCTGGAAGCCGCCGATGAAGTGGCGCGCCAGATGCGCCTGCGCGACCTCGGCGGCCTGATCGTGATCGACTTCATCGACATGGAGGAGAGCAAGAACCGCCGCGAAGTGGAGAACCGCCTGCGCGATGCGCTGCGCCAGGACCGCGCGCGCGTGCAGTTCGGCACCATCTCCAAGTTCGGCCTGATGGAAATGAGCCGCCAGCGCCTGCGCCCGGCTCTGAGCGAAGGCGCCTCCATCCCCTGCCCGCGCTGCGGCGGCTCCGGCCACATCCGCGACACCGAAAGCTCGGCGCTGCAGATCCTGCGCATCATCCAGGAGGAGTCGCAGAAGGACAACACCGCCGCCGTGCATGTGCAGGTACCGGTGGACGTCGCCTCCTTCCTGCTCAACGAGAAGCGCAACGAGATCACCAAGATCGAACTCAAGCAGCGCCTCAACGTGCTGATGGTGCCCAACAAGTCGCTGGAGACGCCGAACTACAAGCTCGAGCGCCTCAAGCACGACGACCCGCGCCTGGACCACATCGAAGCCAGCTACAAGATGGCCGAGGAGATCGAGGACGCCACCGCCGTGACGCGCCGTTCGCAGGAGCCCACCAACAAGCAGACTCCGGTCATCAAGGGCGTGCTGCCCGACATGCCGGCCCCGGTGGCACCGCCCAAACCCGTCGCCCCGCCGGAAGCCGCCAAGGCGCCGGCAGCGGCGCGCAGGGCCAAGCCGGCCGCCGCCAGCCCCGGCTTC
>CAZJKR010000204.1:0-5309 GCA_964546615.1 uncultured Curvibacter sp. | reverse complement strand
CCGGCGACCTCATCTTCACCGGCACGCCCGCCGGCGTGCGCCCGCCATTGCGCAGCTCGGGCACGATGCGCGTGAAGACGCGGTCGGGCAGCAGCCGGTCGGTGACGCGGATGAACTCGGAAACGCAGCGGTCGACGCCGCCGATGCGCGTGAGCACATCACGCAGCGTGCAGTCGAGCAGCCCCTCCATCGGGGCCAGGAGAATTTGCGTGCCGGGGGAAGGCATGCCGCGTCCAAGCCGCCCGGGCTGTGCCGGCGCCCGTTCAGGCCGTGGCGCGCTTGAGGCGGATCTCTTCCAGCCGGAAGCCACCCACCGGCACGGTCTTGGCCGAGGTCAGTTCGCGCTTGAAGCCGGCCAGCTCGTGAAAGCGCAGCGCCCGCTCGTTGCCCAGCGGCAGCCAGACCGTGACCTGGGTGCAGCCCTCTTCCTGCAGGCCCTCACGCGCGGCATCCCACAAGGCCAGGCCGGCGCCGGTGTCCCAGTGCGAAGGCAGCACGTAGATGGCCCAGATCTCACCCACCGTGGGCTTGGTGCCCTGGTCACGCGAGCGGTCGTAGCCGACAAAGCCGATGATCTTGTTGGCCTCGTCCACGGCCACCAGCACCTGCGGCTCGCCGTATTCGATGGCCTCGCGCCAGAAGGCCAGGCGGGCGTCGGCGCCCTGGGGTCTGTAGAACTCGGCCGGCACCAGCTCGCGGTAGATGGTTTCACTGGTGCTGGCATGGATGGCGGCGATGGCCTTGGCGTCGCGCAGCGTGGCGGGACGGATGGTGTAGCTGGACATGGGAAACGGACTCTCGGGAAAACCGTGCGGCAGCGGTCGCCGCAAAAGACAAGCCGGCGATAATAGCGCACGCGCTACCCCCACCCCCATGAGCAACGACACGTCGAGCAAATCCCTGTCCCAGCTGGTCGAGGAACTGCGCAGCTACCAGGCCGAACTGGAAGCGCAGAACCAGGCCTTGCGCTACAGCCGCATCGCCGCTGAAGGCGCGTCGGAGCGCTTCGAGTCGCTGTTCTCCAACGTGCCGCTGGCCCTGATGGTGGTGGACGAGCTGGGCATGGTGGTGCAGTCCAATGCCATGGCGCTGCGCCTGTTCCGCCCGCGGGAATACGACCCGCCGCTGAACTTCCTGCTGCCGCTGGTGGATGAAGTGCATCTGGAACGCGTCGGGCGCTGCTTCGACGAGGCGCGCCGCAACGGCCACGGCGAGGTCACCGAGGTGGTCTTCCTGTGCGGCTCGGAGGGCACGCTCACCGGCGATCTGCACATGGCGCGCATCGAGTACGCCCGCGACGACGAGATGGCGCATTTCATCTGCGCCGTGATCGACCAGGGTCCGCTGCTGGCCGAACGCCACGCGCTGCAGGAAAGTGCCGAGGCGCTTCGCCAGCGCAACGAGGAACTGCGCTTCAGCGAGAACCGCATGGCGGCCATCATCAACTCCTCGCTCGACGCCATCGTCTGCGTCGATGCCGAACAGCGCATCACGGTGTTCAACCCGGCAGCAGCCATGCTGTTCCAGTGTCCGGCCGAGCAGGCGCTGGGCACCTCGCTGGCGCGCTTTCTGCCCGAGGCCATGGACGCCATCGCCGCAACCCAGGTCTCCACCCACGCCTCGCTGGGTGAGCTCAGCGGCCAGACCGCCAGCAGCCAGCCGCTGGCATTGGAGGTGAGCGTTTCCTGCGAGCGCCATCCGCAGGGCAACATCACCACCGTGTTCGCGCGCGACCTGACCGGCCGCAAGGCCATGGAGGCGCAGCTGCGCGAGTCGCACAAGATGCAGGCCGTGGGCACCATGGCCGGCGGCATTGCGCACGACTTCAACAACATCCTGAGCGCCATCCTCGGCAATGTGGAGTTGGCCAAACAGGACGCCGGCGCCCACTCACCGGCGCAGGTCAGTCTGGGCGAGATCGAGAAGGCCGGCCGGCGCGCGCGCGACCTGGTGCGCCAGATCCTGACCTTCAGCCGCAACGAAGCGCCCACGCGCCAGCCGGTGCAGCTGGCCGAGCTGGTGCAGGAATCCAAACGCCTGCTCAAGGTCACGCTGCCGCCCCACATCAAGCTGCAGACGCAGATCGACACAAGTGCCCCGGCCGTGCTGGCCGATGCCACCCAGGTCGGCCAGGCCCTGGTCAACCTGGGCACCAATGCCATCCACGCCATCGGCTGCGAACGCGGTACGGTGCGCATCGAGCTGGGCCAGGCCGAGCTCGATGCCGCCCAGGCCGAGGCGCTGGGCCTGGCCGCCGGCCCCTACGCCACCCTGACGGTGCGCGACACCGGCAGCGGCATGTCGCCCGAGACGCTGCAGCGCATCTTCGAGCCCTTCTTCACCACCAAGGAAGTCGGCCAGGGCACCGGCCTCGGACTGGCGGTGGTGCATGGCGTCATGCGCACCCATATGGGCATGGTCGATGTGCAGAGCACGCCCGGCGTGGGCAGCGCCTTCACGCTCTACTTCCCCGCCCTGACCAAAGACGTGGTGCCACTGCCCCCGGCGGAGCCGTCCAGGGCGCGCCCCAAAAAGAGCAACGCCGGCGGCCGCGTGATGTACGTCGACGACGACCAGGCCCTGGTGTTCCTGGTGCAGCGCGTGCTGACGCGCCAGGGCCTGCAGGTCAGCACCTTCAACGACCCGCAGCAGGCGCTGGCCGCGCTGCGCAACGATCCGCTCGGCGTCGACCTGCTGGTAACCGACTACAACATGCCGGGCTTCAGCGGCGTTGACCTGCTGCGCGAGGTGCGCGCCATCCGCCCCGACCTGCCGGTGGCGCTGGCCTCGGGTTATGTCACGCCCGAGATCGAGCAGGGTGCGCGCGACGCCGGCGCCCGCGCCCTGATCCACAAGCCCAACGACGTCGACGAGCTGTGCGATACCGTGCAGCAGCTGCTGCGCGGTGGCGGCGTCGACCAACCCGCCCGATGACCCTGCCCGCGGGCCTGACCGTGCTGTACGCCGACGAGGCCCTGCTGGCCTTGGACAAGCCGGCCGGCCTGCTGTCGGTGCCGGGGCGCGGTGCGGACAAGCAGGACTGCCTGAGCGCGCGCGTGCAGCGGCTCTACCCGGATGCGCTGATCGTGCACCGGCTCGACATGGCCACCTCCGGCCTGCTGCTGATGGCACGCGGTGCCGACATGCAGCGCCGCTTGAGCATGGCCTTTGAGGCGCGGGCCGTGCATAAGCGCTATGTGGCGGTGGTGGCCGGCCATGTGCCTGCCCCGGACGGCGACGGCTGGGGCGAGATCGACCTGCCGCTGCTGACCGACTGGCCGAACCGGCCATTGCAGAAAGTGGACGCCGCCGGCAAACCCAGCCTGACGCGCTGGCGCGTGCTGGCGCATGAACAGGACGCCGAAGGACGTGCGCAGACCCGGCTGGAACTGGAACCCGTCACCGGGCGCTCGCACCAGTTGCGCGTGCACCTGCAGGCCATCGGCTACCCCATCCTGGGCGACGCGCTGTATGCCGCCACCGAGGAGCGCGCGCGCAGCGCGCGCCTGCTGTTGCACGCCAGCGAACTCACCCTGACGCACCCGCTCATCGGGCAGGCCCTGGCGCTGACCAGCCCGCCCCCGTTCTGACGCCTGTCGAACGCTATCAAATCAATAGCTGAAGACGCATATTCCATGAGCTAAAAATCGAATTTGATGCCTGAAAGGAGAGCCTCCATGAGTCACCTCTACATCCTCACCGGCGCCTCGCGCGGCATGGGGCTGGCCATGGCCCGGCAGCTGCTGCAACCCGACCATGCGCTGCTGTGCATTGCGCGCCGGGACAACGCCGAACTCGCGGCCGCCGCGCAGCAGGCCGGCTGCCGGCTGGAGCAATGGCCGCTGGATCTGGCGCAGAGCCAGGAGGCCGCCGCCATGCTGCGCCAGTGGTTGGGCCGCCCGGGCGCGTTGTACGCCAGTGCCACACTGATCAACAACGCCGGCATGATTCCGCACATCGCCCCGCTGTCGGCCCTCGACCCCGATGAACTGGCGCAGGCGCTGCGCGTGGGGCTGGAGGCGCCGCTCTTGCTCACAGCCGCCTTCCTCGGCGCCACCGAGTCCTGGGCCGTGCCGCGGCGTGTGCTCAACATCTCCTCCGGCCTGGGCCGCCGGCCCATGGCCTCGCAAGCGGCCTATTGCGCCGCCAAGGCCGGCATGGACCATTTCACGCGCTGCCTGGCGCTGGAGGAGGCGGCCAAACCGAACGGCGCGCGCGTCTGCGCGCTGGCCCCGGGCGTGATTGACACCGACATGCAGGTGCAGATGCGCAGCGCCAACGCGGCCGAGTTCCCGGACCAGGCGCGCTTCCTGCAACTCAAGAGCGCGGGGCAACTCGACAGCCCCGAGCAGGCCGCGCGCAAGGTGCTGGCCTGGCTGAACCGCGCTGAGTTCGGCACCGAGCCGGTGGCCGACGTGCGCGGCTGAGGCCTGCGCCGGGGCAGCGGCTTCAGGCCGCGTTGAGCATCTGGACGATCTCGTCCTTGAGCTTGAGGCGCCGCTTCTTCAGGTCTTCCAGCGCCTCGTCGCTCATCACCCCGCCACCGGTCTCGACCTTGGCGATGGTGTGGTTGACCTCGTCGTACTCGGTGTACAGCCGCGCGAAATGGTGGTGCGTGGTCTTCAGGCTATGGATCTTGTCCTTGAGCTGGGGGAATTCGTGCACGATGTCGTGTTTGAGCAGATCCATGCGGGTCTCCGGGTTGCGAATGATTTCAGTCTAGAGTGTGGAGCGCCGCAAGTCATGATCCAGATCAATTTTCCGCAGCGCAGAACCCGCAGCAGCAAGCACCAGCACTAAGATGCCGGGCATGAAACGCCGCAAGCACTGGAGCCTGAGCGCCAAGCTGACCCTGGTCGGCACGCCCTTTCTGTTGCTGGCGCTACTGGCCACCGCGGCCACGCTGTGGGTGTCGTGGCAGCTCGACGGCGGTGCCGCTGCCGTCAACGAAGCAGGCCGCATGCGCATGCAGGCCTACCGCCTCTCGCTCTCGCTGAGCACGGCGGAGCAGCAGGCCGTGGCGCCCCAGGTGCGCGAGTTCGAGGACAGCCTGGCCGTGCTGCGCCATGGCGACCCGGAACGTCAACGACGATGATCTCGTCGAGAAGTACCGGACCTTCGTGAAGCTGGCCCTCACGCACAACCCGGTGAACGCGGGCGACGGGACGAAGGGCGGCCTCTATCGCCCCCAGCACGGCCTGAACCCGCTAGCCCACTGGACGCGGAACCAACGTCCCGATCCCGGCCGGCTTCTCGGCGACATTGAGGGGTACACCACCATGGCGGCGGTCTTCAAGACCTTTGAGGAC
>CAZJKR010000203.1:1376-5313 GCA_964546615.1 uncultured Curvibacter sp. | reverse complement strand
TCCTGTTCCAAGGAGGAGGGCGGCGCGACCGAGGTCATGCCAGCCATCCAGCCGTTGACCTTCATGGCCAACCCGGCGTTCAAGGGCAAGGGCACGATCAAGCGGCTGCCGCGCGAACGCACGGTGATCCGCCTGCCGAGCTACGAGCAGGTCCGAAGCGACCCGGTGCTCTACGCCCACGCCAACCGTGTGCTGCATCTGGAAACCAATCCCGGCAATGCGCGCGCGCTGGTGCAGGCGCATGGCGAAGGCACCACGGCGCGCGACGTCTGGATCAACCCGCCGCCGATTCCGCTCACCACGGCCGAGATGGACTATGTCTTCGGCCTGCCGTATGCGCGCAGCCCGCACCCGGCCTATGCGGATGAGCACGGCAGCCATGACGGCGCGACCAAGATCCCGGCCTGGGAGATGATCCGTTTCAGCGTGAACATCATGCGCGGCTGCTTCGGCGGCTGCACCTTCTGCTCCATCACCGAGCACGAAGGCCGCATCATCCAGAGCCGCTCGGAAGACTCGGTGATCCATGAGATCGAGGAGATCCGCGACAAGGTGACGGGCTTTACCGGCGTCATCTCCGACCTCGGTGGCCCGACCGCCAACATGTACCGCATCGGCTGCAAGTCGCCCGAGATCGAGGCCGCCTGCCGCAAGCCCAGCTGTGTCTACCCCGGCATCTGCCAGAACCTGAATACCGACCACAGCGCGCTGATTCACATGTACCGGCGCGCGCGCGCGCTCAAGGGCGTGAAGAAGATCCTGATCGGCTCGGGCTTGCGCTACGACCTGGCGGTGAAGTCGCCTGAGTATGTGAAGGAGCTGGTGCAGCACCACGTGGGCGGCTACCTGAAGATCGCGCCCGAGCACACCGAGCAAGGCCCGCTGTCGAAGATGATGAAGCCGGGCATCGGCAGCTACGACCGCTTCAAGCAGATGTTCGAGAAGTACAGCGAGGAGGCGGGCAAGAAGCAGTACCTGATCCCGTACTTCATTGCCGCGCACCCGGGCACCCGCGACGAGGACATGATGAACCTCGCGCTGTGGCTGAAGAAGAACGGCTTTCGCGCCGATCAGGTGCAGACCTTCTACCCCAGCCCCATGGCGACGGCCACGGCGATGTACCACACGGGGCTGAACACGCTCAAGGGCATCCACCGCGACAAGCGCAGTGAGGGCGTGGACATCGTGCGCGGGGAGAAGCGTCGCCGCCTGCACAAGGCCTTTCTGCGCTACCACGACCCGAACAACTGGCCGCTGCTGCGCGAGGCGCTGAAAGCCATGGGCCGGGCCGATCTGATCGGCAACGGCAAGCAGCATCTGATCCCGACCTTCCAGCCGCTCACCGACGGCAGCTACCAGAGCGCGCGCCGCAAGAACAGTACGCCGGGCGCCGCTGCCTCCCAGGACAAGGCGTCCGCAAAGACGCCTGCGAAAGGTCGCCTGCTGACCCAGCACACCGGTCTGCCGCCGCGTGAGACCGGCGGCGCCCAGCGGGCAGGCAAGGCCGCTCGCAAGCCGCGCTGAGACGGGCTACGCGGTTTTGATGCCAAATCGGCAGCAAAGCCTTATTGGATATGCGTCTTAAGCTATTCTTTTGGTAGCGTGTGCAGGGGGATGTCGTTCACTGCCGCCAGGTGCGCCAGCTGCCGACGCGTCTTGGTCAGCAGAAATGCGGCCATTGCCTTGCCGGTGGCAGGCATAAACGCGGTAACCCGCATGGGCCCCGCCGACGGTGCCGCTGGCTTGCGTCAGTCCCCAGCGACGTGGCAGGGCCAGCCAGGCCGCCGCCTCGGACAGCGCCACTTCGAGATAGACACCCCGGCTGTTGGCTTGCTGCTGCATCAGTGCCTGCAGCACCGCCTCGCTGGCCATGAGCGCGCCCCCCATGTCGGCGTACAAGGAGGCCGGCAGTGCCAAGCCAGTCACCAGGTCGTGCTCGGCCTGGTAGGTCAGGTCGTGCCCGGGTTCTTCGGCGCGCGGCCCCGGGGCGCCGACGATGGCCACCTGGCTCAGATGGGGACAGGTTTTGTGCAAGGTCTTCCAGTCAAGGCCGAGTTTGGCCAGGGCTGAAGGGCGGAAGGAGCTCAGGAGCACGTCCGCCTTCTCCAGCTCCTTGGCCAGTCGCAGCTGTCCGCGTGTTGTTTTCAGGTCTGCCGCCAGGACGCGGATGCCCTGGTGCAGTTCTTCGTAGGCCGCAGGCTCGTAGTGCTGCATCGGGTCGCCGGCTGGCGGCTCCAGCTTGACGCATGTCGCGCCGAGCTGTTTGCAGCGCAGCAGCGCAGCCGGGCCCGGCAGATTCAGGCTCAGGCTCAGGATACGGCGGCCTTTGAGTGGCAGATATCTTTTCATTGATTACAAAGTGATAAATATGATCAAAACATGTAAAATAACCAAAACCACAGGCAGAAAGCGTTGCAGACCATGACAGCCCAGACCCCAAACACCCCCCGCGCAACGTGGCCGCCAGGAGCGCAACTATGACAGCAGCTGGCAACCTTGCCACGGAAGAAGTGAGGGATGAGAGCGGTCTGGCCTTTGCCGATCCGTATCTTGCCCTGGCGCAGATGCAGCGTTATGCCGGCGATCTGAAGCTGGTGATGCATGAAAAAGACCAGGCGATGCTTCAGATCGAACGAGCGCACCTGCATGCGCTGACCATCCTGGCCCGGGCGGCCGAATACCGTGACGACGATACCGGCATCCACATGGAGCGGGTAGGGGCGCTGTCCGAGCGCCTGGCCTTGTTGATCGGCCGCTCGAACAACGAAGCGCGTCTGCTCTGTCAGGCTGCGCCGATGCATGACGTCGGCAAGATCGCCGTACCTGACCATGTACTGAAGAAGCCGGGCCAGTACACCCTGGCCGAGCGTGCCATCATGAACAACCACACGCTGATAGGCGCCGAGATCATCGGGCATTCGGATATTCCGGTGTTTGCCATGGCGGCCGATGTGGCCTTGACGCACCATGAAAACTGGGATGGTTCGGGTTACCCCTTTGCGCGCAGGCAGGAGGAGATCCCCTGGAGCGGGCGGGCCGTGGCGATCATCGATTTCTTTGATGCAGTGACCATGAACCGGGTGTACCGCAAGGCCATCGACGACGAGCGCGCGCTGGACATGATGCTGGCGCAACGCGGGCAGAAGTTTGACCCCGAGATGCTGGATGTCTTCCTTGCCCACGTCGATCAGTTCGTCGGCTTGCGCGACGAGATCAACGCGGCATCGGCGCGGGGGCACTGAACGGGGGCTGGTGCCATGCCTGTGCCCGGCCAGTTGCTGCGGGAGGGCTTTCGGCAGTGTCAGCGCCGCGTTTTCGTCGTTGACAGGCCACAGTCTGAGGCGGACGGACGGGGCGCAGGGGAATTCAGGCCGCCATTGCTGGAGGTGTATGTATAGAATCACGCCCAGCGCACTTCACAGCTAAAAACCCCAAATATGCGAAAAATCTCGGCCAACGACGAGCTCATGACCACCCGCGAGGCGGGCGAGGTCCTGGGGGTGGCCGTGCGCACCGTCCAGTTGTGGGTTGAATCGGGCGTCCTGCCGGCCTGGCGTACGGCCGGCGGTCACCGCCGCATTGCGCGCAGCGCGGTGGAAAAGCTCATGGCCGAGCGCTCATTGGTGATTTCCCAGCCGGCGCGCAAGAACGAGGTGCCTGAGGCCGAGAGCCGCGCACTCAAGCTGCTGGTGGTAGAGGACGATGCCGATCTGCTGAAGCTGTTTTCCCTGATGGTCGAAAACTGGGATTTCCCGGTCGAGCTGACGACGGCGGTCAACGGCTTCGAGGGCCTGGTGCGCATCGGCCAGATCCGGCCCGACATGGTGGTCACCGACCTCAACATGCCTGGCATGGACGGTTTCCAGATGGTGCGCTCGCTCAAGAAACCCGGCTCCGGCTTCGAGGATCTGAACCTGATCGTGGTCACCGCGCTGAG
>CAZJKR010000203.1:0-1365 GCA_964546615.1 uncultured Curvibacter sp. | reverse complement strand
CGAAGACTGCCGTGTGTTCCAGAAGCCGGTGCCCTTCAACGAAATCGAAGCCATCGCCCGCGCACTGCAACCGGTCAAGCTCGCCAAGGCCTGAGACGGTCCTGAGACGGCCGTCACGGGGGCGTCGCCTGCTCCGCCGCCAAAGGGACCCACAGCTTGGCCTGCGTACCGACGCCTGCTTCACTCTCCAGTTCGACCCGGCCGCCATGGAGTTCGGCGATTTCCTTCACCAGGCACAGCCCCAGACCGGTACCCGGGATGTTGCCCGTGGTGTCGGCACGGTAAAAGCGTTCGAAGGCCCGCGCCAGTTGTTCCGACGACATGCCGATGCCCTGGTCTTTGACGGTCAGCACGGCAAAATTTTTCTCGTCCTGTGATTGCAGCCGGATCGTCAGGGACACCTCGCCGCCCGCGGGCGAATACTTGAAGGCGTTGCTCAGCAGGTTGCTCAGCGCCAGCTGCATCTTCTCCGGGTCGATCAAGACCGCCAGGTCGGGGATGCGGCTGAGCTGCACCTGGCGCTCGGTGTCCTTGCGCATCAGGCCCTTGACGCAGTGGTTGACCAGTTCGCTCAAGGGGTGCTCGGCGATGTGCAGGTCCAGCCCGCGCCGGGCTTCGATGCGCGCCAGGTCCAGCAGCTCGTTGATCATCTTGACCAGCAGGCCCGACTGGCGATGGATGGTCTGCAGCATGTCGGCCTGCCGTTCAGGGCTGAACTGGCGCCGCAGCAGCAGTTCGGTGAAGCCGAAGATGCTCACCATCGGCGTGCGCAACTCATGGGCGGCCGAGGCCAGGAACTCGCTTTTCATGCGGTCCACCTCGTCTTCGTGCGTGACGTCGCGGAAGAACAGGATGGTCTCGCTGCGCCCGGCGATGTTGCGGCGCGACTGGGCCTGCACCACACGGTGCTGCGGCCGCGACAGCACCAGCCGTGCGTCCCAGGGCTCGGTCTGCGCCTGGTGACCGGTCAGCGGCGGCATGGGGTGGTCGGGATGGCACAAGCCGGCCAGGCTGTGCTCGAACTCTTCCAGCGTCGGTGGCAGGCCGGCCCGTGTCCAGCTGCGGCCGGTCATGCGTTCGAAAGCCGGGTTGGCGAACATCAGGTAACCCTCTTCGTCAAACAGCACGAAGCCGTCCGGGCTGAGGCTGAAGATGGCGTCGAGCTGGGCACTGCGCTGTGCGATGGCCTGTTCTGCCTGCACGCGCGGGGTCACGTCGGAGACGATGCCGACATAGTTGGTCAGAACGCCCTGCGTGGTCAACACGGGGGAGAGCGACACCTCGGCCACCAGCTGGCGGCCGTTGTTCATCACCTGGCTGATCGTGACATTCGCTGTTCGCTGCTCACATATCGCCTGCGCCAGT
>CAZJKR010000202.1:2467-5381 GCA_964546615.1 uncultured Curvibacter sp. | reverse complement strand
ATGACCGTTGTCGGCAGCCCGGCGGAACCAGACGGCGGCTTGTTTGGCGTCCTTGTCGACACCGACGCCGCTGGCATAACGCAGGCCGAGCTGGAACTGGGCGTCGGTATCCGGCTTGAGGAAGAAGCTGCCTTCGGCCAGACGGTTCAGTTCCGGCAGGGACAGAGCATCGAATCGCTTGGAGGACATGCGTCGGGTAATGGAAAGGGGGACTGGCCCGCCAGGGCCTGGGCCGCTGGCAGTCTAAACGATCCGTCTGTGTGACAGACGGCGGCAATGGCCAGCGACGCCGGCTCAGAGCACTGTTGGCGCGGCGTCCTGCACCACGCCCTGGGCGATCAGGGTGTCGATCTCGGCATGGCTGTAGCCGTGTTCGTGCAGCAACTCGCGGGTGTGCTGGCCCAGCAGCGGCGCGGGGCGCGTGACGCGGGCCGGTGTGGCGGAGAAGTGGATCGGGCAGCCGATGGCCCGGGTCGGACCGGCCTGCGGGTGGTCGAGTTCGACCACCATGCCGCGCGCCAGCGTCTGCGGGTGTGACAGTGCCTCGCCCACGGTGTGCACCGGGCCGGCCGGCACGCCCGCGTTGTCGAAGGCGGCCTGCCACTCGGCCCGCGTCCTGGTGCGCAGCACGGCATTCATCAGCGCCACCAGTTCCTCGCGGTGCGCCATGCGCTCGCTGTTGCTGGCAAAGCGCGCATCGCTGCGCCACTCCGGGTGCCCCAGCACTTCGGCAATGCGTTCCCAGTTGGCCTGGTTGGCGCCACCGATGTTGATCCAGCCATCGCTGGCCTCGAAGGCCTGGTAGGGGGCGGTCAGGATGTGGGCCGAGCCGGTTGGTGTGCTCGACTGGCCGGTGGCGAAGTAGATGGCCGCGTGCCAGTAGAGCTGCTGCAGGGCGGCGTCACTCAGCGAGGTGTCGACGAGCTGCCCCTCGCCGGTTTTCAGCTTGTGCACGTAGGCCGCCACGATACCCAAGGCGCCCAGGATGCCGGCGTTCATGTCCGACACCGCGTTGCCGTTCTTCACCGGCGCTCGGCCCGGCTCGCCGGTGATGGACATCAGGCCGGCAAAACCCTGGGCAATCAGGTCGAAGCCGCCCTTGGCCGCATAGGGCCCGGTGCGGCCGTAGCCCGTGATGGCGCAATAGATCAGCCTCGGGTTGGTGGCCTTGAGCACCTCGTAGCCCAGGCCCAGCTTGTCCAGCGTGCCGCCGCGGAAGTTCTCCACCAGCACGTCGGCATGCTGGACCATGCGCAGCAGCACGGCACGGCCCTGCTCGTGCTTGAGGTTCACGGCAATGCCGCGCTTGTTGCGGTTCATCATCATGAAGGGGGCCGACACGCCGCCCACCAGCGGATCGCGGTAGCCGCGCGCGTCGTCGCCGCCCGGCAGCTTCTCGACCTTGACCACGTCGGCACCCATGTCGGCCAACAGCTGGCCGCAGGTCGGGCCCGACATGATCTGCGTCAGTTCGAGCACGCGCAGCCCGGCCAGTGGTCCGGCTTTCTGTTGCATCGTCAGTGTCCTTTCCAGACTGGGGTGCGTTTCTCGACGAAAGCCGTCACGCCCTCGCGGAAGTCGGCGCTGCCGTAGGCGGCGCGCACCAGGTCGTCACCTTCGGGCAGGGCGTGCACGCCGAGGCGGCGCAGGCCCTCCTTGCTGACGCGTTGCGTCACAGGTGCCAGCGCGGCGAGCTTCTGTGTCAGGCGCAAGACGGCCGCGTCGATCTCGGCCGGCGTGGCGACTTCCTGCAGGTAAGCACAGGCCAGGGCTTCATCGGCGCCGATCATCTCGGCCAGCAGCAGCATGCGCCGCACGCGCTGCGCGCCCCAGGCTGCCTGCAGGCGTGCCAGGTTGGCCACCGAGAGGCAGTTGCCCAGCGTCCTGGCAATCGGCACGCCGAACTTCGAGGCGGGGGTGGCGATGCGGAAGTCGCAGCCGGTGGCCAGCGCCAGCCCGCCGCCCACGCACCAGCCCTCGACCACGGCCAGCGTGGGCATGGGCAGGCCGGTGAGCAGATCCATGCAGGCGTCGATCTGGCGCTCGTAGGCCACGCCGTCCTCGCCGCCTTTCGCGCCACTGCCGAAGTGCTGGAACTGCGCAATGTCGGTGCCAGCCACAAAGACCTCGCCGCCGGCGCCGCGCAAGGTGACGACGCGGACCGACGCATCGCCCTGCAGCTGCCGGCAGATCGCCATCAGCTGCTCGTACATGCCCCAGGTCATGGCATTGCGCGCCTGCGGCCGGTCAAACAGCACCGAGGCCACGCCGGCCTCGATGTGCAGATGGACTTGCCCAGTATCACTCATATCAGACGATCCATTCGAAATCAGACGGGGTGCCGCGCCAGCGATGCCCCGTTCGCGAAACGCCGTGGAACCGGCTTCGCCGGGCCACTGGCGTTGCTCCCTGCAAGGGGGGTGGAGGCGCGACACGCAGTGCGCGCAGCCTGGGGGTGTTTCATTTACCTATAAAAATAGTCGACCAGGAACATCGGCACCGCCGGCACGTAGGTCACGAGCAGCAGCAGCGCCACCAGCACCCCGATGAAAGGCAGGTTCACGCGCGTGACTTTCCACATGTCGGCCTTGGCGATGGAGCAGGCCGTCATCAGCACGCTGGCCACCGGCGGCGTCTGCTGGCCGATGCCCATGTTGAGCGTGACGATCAGGCCGAAGTGCACCGGGTCGATGCCCACCGCCTTCACCAGCGGCATCACGATGGGCACGATCAGGATGATGGCCGCCGCCGAGTGCAGGAACAGGCCCGCCAGCAGAAAGAACACGTTGAGGATGCCCAGCACCGCGTACTTGTTGTTCGACGACCAGCCCGCCAGCACAATCCCGTACACGGAAATCGAGGCCACCGACATGATGTACAGGATACCCACGTTGATGTCGGCAATATAGAGCGT
>CAZJKR010000202.1:0-2457 GCA_964546615.1 uncultured Curvibacter sp. | reverse complement strand
CGAGGACAGGTAGGCCGCCAGCTGCTGCGGCAGCTGCTGCTCGGTCAGCAGGTGGCCCAGCAGGGCCGAAGCCGCCACCAGCAGCATCACCACTGCGGTCTGCACCGCGCCTTCCACCATGGAGTCGTACAGGTGCTTGAAGTCCAGCTCGCGGTAGATCACGCCGCCGATGAAAAGCGCCGCCAGCACCGCCAGTGCCGCACCCTCGGTGGCCGTCACGACGCCGCCGAAGATGCCACCCAGGATGATCAGCGGCAGCAGGAAGGCCCAGGCGGCGTCCTTGAAAGTGGACCTGACCTTGGCCCAGCTGAAGACTTCCTCGACCGGGTAGTTGTAGCGCACCGCGTACCAGTAGGCCAGCGCCATCATGGCGCCGCCGCCCAGGATGCCCGGCACGATGCCGGCGACGAAGATCTGCACCACCGAGGCCTCGGCCATCACGGCGTAGAGGATCATCGGGATCGACGGTGGAATGATGATGGCCAGCGTGGCCGAGGACGAGGTGATGGCGGCGGCGAACTCCTTCGGGTAGCCCTTCTTCTTCATGGCCGGCATCAGGATCGAGCCCATGGCCGCCACGTCGGCCACGGCCGAACCGGAGATCTCGGCGAAGAACAGCGAGGTGCCGATGTTCACCATGGCCAGGCCGCCCTTGATGAAACCGAACAGCGCCGATGCGAAGGCGATCAGCCGGCGCGACAGGCTGGACGAGTTCATGATGGCGCCGGCCAGGATGAACAGCGGGATGGCCAGCAGCGGGAAGCTGGTGGCGCCGCCGAACATGGTGATGGCCGCGCTCAGCAGCGACTCCATGCCGCCGTGCACGACCATGGTGACCATGGCCACGATGCCCAGTGACACGCCGATCGGCACATTGATCAGGATGAGGGCCAGCAGACCCAGGAACATGTAGAGGGCGATCATTTCGGCATGACTTTCGCGAGTTCTTTTTCGAGTTCCTGCTTTTCCGCATCGACCACGCCGGCACCGCGTGCCTGGGCCAGCAGCTCGGGCAGGCTGAACAGCTGCGCCAGGATGAACAGCACGGCCCCGATCGGAATCACCGACTGCGTGAAGGCGGTGGGCACACCGGGCAGGCTGACCATGGTGTCGCCTTCCAGGATCACCAGCACCTGGTAGCCGTACCAGGCCAGCACGGCGAAGAAGCCGATGACGAGGGCCTCGGCCAGCAGGACCACGGCCACGCGCCAGTTCGGCGGCATGGCGTTGACCAGGCCGGCAAAGCCGATGTGCGAACGTTTGAGCGCGGCCAGCGCGGCGCCGTAGTAGGTGAGCCAGGCCAGCATGATGGAGGCCACTTCGTCGTACCAGACGAGCGACATGCCGAGCTTGCGGTAGAGCACGCCCCACAGGATGATGATGGCCAGCGCGGCCAGCAGCAGGGCGACAAAGGCCGTCAGGGTCCGCTCGAACGCGGTTCTTAGCGTGAAAAACACGATGAAAGTCCTGGTGAGAAAGAACGGTCGCAGGCACCGGTGATGCCGCCCCGAGGGGCCGCATCACCGGGCCGGCGGCAGGCGAGGGTCAGAACGCGGCACCCAGCGCCACGGCCTGGTCGACCAGCTTGGCGCCGTCCGGCACTTCCTTGCCGAAGTCGGCATAGACGGCCTTGCTGGCGGCGATGAAGGCGTTCTTGTCGGCCTCGTTCACCCGGGTGCCGGCGGCCTTGATCTTGTCGAGCAGATCGTTGTCCAGCTCGGCCGCGGTCTTGTAGACATAACCCTGAACATCACGCGCTGTCTTGGCCAGCACGTCACGCACGTCGGCCGGCAGGGTGTTCCACTTGCGCAGGCCCGCCGTCAGGTAGGCCGGGGTGTAGACGTGGCCGGTGAGCGAGAGGTGCTTCTGCACTTCCTGGAACTTGGAGGAGTAGATCTGCGTGAGCGGATTCTCCTGGCCGTCCATCACGCCGGTCTGCAGCGCCACGAACACTTCCGACAGGGCCATGGGCGAGGGGTTGGCACCATAGGCCTGGAACATCTTGACGCGCCACACCCCCTGCGGCACGCGCAGCTTCATGCCGCGCAGGTCGTCGGGTTTGACGATGGGCCGGGCGTTGGTGGTGATGTGGCGGAAGCCGTTTTCCCACACGCCCAGGATCTTGTAGCCGCGCTCCTCCACCATCGGCGCCAGGCTGGGCCAGACGATGTCGGACTCGATCTTCTGCATGTGCTGGCGGTTCTTCACCAGGTAGGGCATCTCGAACATGCCGAAGGCCGGCACGGTGGAAGACATCACGGTGGAGGGCAGGGCCAGCTCCAGTGTGCCCAGGCGCAGCTTCTGCATCATCTCGGAGTCGCTGCCGAGCTGGCTGGAGCCGAACACCACCACCTTGGCCTTGCCGGCCAGGCGCTCGTTGGCCACGCGGGCGTATTCATGGGCCGAGCGTTCGAACAGCGAACCCGGGCCGCCGACGTGGCCGAGCTTGATTTCCAT
>CAZJKR010000201.1:1645-5402 GCA_964546615.1 uncultured Curvibacter sp. | reverse complement strand
AGGCCGCCGAGTTCGTGGCCAAGCTCTACAAGAACGTGCCCATCCTGGCCAAGGGCGGGCGCGATGCCACCACCATCTTCCTGCAGCGCAACATCGGCGACGTGCTGATCACCTTCGAGTCCGAGGTGGTGTCGGTGGACCGCGAGTTCGGTGCCGGCAAGGTGGATGCCATCCACCCCTCCAGCAGCATCGTGGCCGAGAACCCGGTGGCCGTGGTGGAACGCACCGTGGCCAAGAAGGGCACGGGCGAGCTGGCCCGCGCCTACCTGGACTACCTGTACTCGGACGAAGCGCAGGAGATTGCCGCCAGGCACGCGCTGCGCCCGCGCAACGCCAATGTGCTCAGGAAGCACGCCGCCACCTTCAAGCCGATCCAGTTCTTCACCGTGCAGGACTATTTCGGCAGCCTGGCCGAGGCACAGAAGGTGCATTTCAACGACGGCGGCAAGTTCGACCAGCTCTACACGGTGAAATGACCCACCCCCGAAACGCCTTCGGCGCCCGATGCTCCCGGCCTGAGGCCGTGGCCCATGAAAAGAAACCATGAGTACTGCCATTTCTTCGCTGCCGCTGTCGGCGCCCGCGGTGCCCCAGAAGCGAGCTCCCCGGCGTGTGCTGCCCGGCTTCAACCTCACGCTGGGCTACACGGTTCTGTACCTGAGCCTGATCGTGCTGATTCCGCTCTCGGCGCTGGTCTTCAAGACCTTCACGCTGAGTTGGGAGCAGTTCTGGGCGGCGGTCAGCTCGCCGCGCGTGCTGGCCTCCTACCGGCTGACCTTCGGCGCCTCGCTGATCGCGGCCGGGGTCAACGTGTTCTTCGGTCTGCTGGTGGCCTGGGTGCTGGTGCGCTACCGCTTTCCGGGCAAGAAGATCGTCGATGCGCTGGTGGATCTGCCGTTTGCCCTGCCCACGGCCGTGGCAGGCATCTCGCTCACGGCGCTGTTGGCGGGCAATGGCTGGGTGGGCCAGTTCTTCGAACCCTGGGGCATCCAGCTGGCCTTCAACCCGAACGGTGTGGTGATCGCACTGATCTTCATCGGGTTGCCGTTCGTGGTGCGTACCGTGCAGCCGGTGCTGGAAGACACGGAGCAGGAGCTGGAGGAGGCCGCCACCTGCCTGGGCGCCACGCGCTGGCAGACCTTCCGCCATGTCATCCTGCCGTCCATCACGCCGGCGCTGCTGACCGGCTTTGCCATGGCCTTTGCGCGCGCCATCGGTGAATACGGCTCGGTGATCTTCATCGCCGGCAACATGCCCATGGTGTCCGAGATCACGCCGCTCATCATCATCGGCAAGCTGGAGCAGTACGACTACGCGGGCGCCACCGCCGTGGCCACGGTGCTGCTGCTGTTCTCCTTCATCTTGCTGCTGGTGATCAACAGCCTGCAGGCCTGGCAGCGCCGCCGCGCCGGAGGTGCAGCATGAGCGACAAAAGCCTTCGCAATGCCCGCGCCGGCACCACTGAACCGGCCTGGGTGCGTCACACGCTGATTGCCATCGCGCTGGCTTTCATGTTTCTTTTCCTGGTGTTGCCGCTGGCAGCCGTCTTCACCGAGGCGCTGCGCAAGGGCTGGGACGCCTATTGGGAGGCGCTGAAGGAGCCCGATGCCTGGGCCGCGATCCGCCTCACGCTGCTCACGGCCGCCATTGCCGTGCCGCTGAATCTGGTGTTCGGTATCGCGGCCGCCTGGGCCATCGCCAAGTACGAGTTCCGCGGCAAGGCTTTCCTGACCACCCTGGTGGACCTGCCGTTTTCCGTCTCGCCCGTGGTGGCCGGCCTGATCTACGTGCTGGTCTTCGGCGCCCAGGGCTGGCTGGGCCCCTGGCTGGCGGAGCACAACATCAAGATCATCTTTGCCGTGCCAGGCATCGTGCTGGCCACCGTGTTCGTCACCTTTCCCTTCATTGCGCGTGAGCTGATTCCGCTGATGCAGGCGCAGGGCAACGAGGAAGAACAGGCTGCCATCGTGCTGGGCGCCACCGGCTGGCAGACTTTCTGGCACGTGACGCTGCCCAACATCAAGTGGGGCCTGATCTACGGCGTCATCCTGTGCAATGCGCGCGCCATGGGGGAGTTCGGTGCCGTGTCGGTGGTTTCGGGCCACATCCGCGGCCAGACCAACACCATGCCCCTGCACGTGGAGGTGCTCTACAACGAATACCAGTCGGTGGCCGCCTTTGCCGTCGCCTCGTTGCTGGCGCTGCTGGCACTGGTCACCCTGGTCATCAAGTCGGTGGTTGAGTGGCGCCACGAGCGCGAACTCAAGGCCGCCGCCGAGCTGCCGCCCGAGAACCCGCGTGCGCATACCGCACCCTCTGCGAGCCCCGTGGCCGTTTCCTGAGAAAGCCCATCATGAGCATCGAAATCCGCAACATCAGCAAGCAGTTCGGCGACTTTCACGCCCTGCGGGACGTCAGCCTCGACATCGACTCCGGCGAACTGGTCGCCTTGCTCGGGCCGTCCGGCTGCGGCAAGACCACCTTGCTGCGCATCATCGCCGGCCTGGAGACGCCGGACCAGGGGGCCATCCTGTTCAGCGGCGAGGACACGACCGAGGTGCACGTGCGTGAGCGCAACGTGGGCTTTGTGTTCCAGCACTACGCGCTGTTCCGCCACATGACCGTGTTTGACAACGTGGCCTTTGGCCTGCGTATGAAGCCTCGCGCCCAGCGCCCGAGTGAAGCGCAGATCAAGGCCAAGGTGCACGAGCTGCTGAACCTGGTGCAGCTGGACTGGCTGGCCGACCGCTACCCCTCGCAGCTCTCCGGCGGGCAGCGCCAGCGCATTGCCCTGGCCCGTGCGCTGGCCGTGGAGCCCAAGGTGCTGTTGCTGGACGAACCCTTCGGCGCGCTCGACGCCAAGGTGCGCAAGGAGCTGCGCCGCTGGCTGCGCCGCCTGCACGACGAACTGCATGTGACCAGCATCTTCGTCACCCACGACCAGGAGGAAGCGCTGGAGGTGGCTGACCGCGTGGTGCTGATGAACCAGGGCCGCGTGGAGCAGATCGGCACGCCGCAGCAGGTCTGGGACCAACCGGCCAGCCCCTTTGTCTACGGCTTCCTGGGCGACGTCAACCTGTTCCACGGCCGCGTGGAGCAGGGCGAGGTCGTCATCGGTTCTGGTGCGCAGGATGTGCGTATCCAGGCGCCGGAACATCGCGACGCTGCCGATGCCAAGGCCTTCGCCTATGTGCGGCCGCACGACTTCGAGGTGCAGCGTTACAAGGCTGGCGCCTCGGGGCTGGTGGCGCGGCTGGGCCGGGCCATCGTGGTCGGTCCGATCGCGCGGCTGGAACTTCTGCGCGAGGAGGGGACTCCCGCAGAGGGTGCGGCGGTCATCGAGGTGCAGATTCCTGCGTCACAATACCGCGACCTTGGTTTGACGGAAGGGGACGTGCTGGTGCTGACGCCGCGCAAGGCCCGTGTCTTTGTGGAAGGAACCCCGGATTTTGCTCACCCTGCTTGATACCCATGCCCGGCGCGTCTTTGCGCTGATTGCCGCGGTTTGTGTGGCCCTGTTGGCTTTCGGTCTGTACCTGCAGCATGGGGTGGGGCTGGAGCCGTGTCCGATGTGCATCGTGCAGCGTTATGCGCTTGTCTTGATCGCGGTGGTCGCAGCATTGGCAGGCGCTACAGGCAGAAAGAGCCTGCAAACGACAGGGGCGGCGTTGCTGCTGGTGCTGGCGGGTTTCGGTGCTTTCGTGGCCGCGCGCCAGAGCTGGTTGCAGTGGTACCCGCCCGAAGTGGTGAGCTGCGG
>CAZJKR010000201.1:0-1635 GCA_964546615.1 uncultured Curvibacter sp. | reverse complement strand
CGGCCGCGACTTCTACGGCATGATCGAAACCTTCCCGCTGCAGCGCGCCATACCCATGATCTTCAAGGGCAGCGGCGACTGCTCGGCGGTGGACTGGACGTTCCTGGGCGGCTCGATCGCCAACTGGTCCTTTCTTTGCTTTGTGGCCATCGGTTTGCTGGCGCTGGGCCTGCTGCTGGGGTGGCTCCGCCGTGCTGAAGCGTCTTTGTGATTGCTTTATCTGCCGCTTATATCAATTTTGCGTTTTGATTTAATGGCTTTTTGTCACAACTGATTAACTTTGTTGTGCTACCCCTGAGGGTTTCCTAAAATACCCACATTACCGGCGAGTCCACAAGGCGCGCCGGTATTTTTTCACCCTGTTCCGACTTGACACCCCGTGCCTTGCTGTGGCGGACGGCATCAGACCGCCCCGCAGCCTGACAGCGATCTTTTCGCACTCTCCAGATGGAGTGCCGCTTGTCAGAGACCTCATCGAGAGGTTGCCATTCATCCGGCGGTGTTAAAGGGAGGCGGCAACAGGTCGTTATCAACGTCACTATATTGGCCAGGCAACCCCTGGCTCTAACCGTTGTTGGAGTAACTTCATGTTGCAACTCGGATCCCTGAGTATTGCCAAGCGCCTGGGCGTTCTGATCGCCAGCGCTATTGTCGGCCTGATTCTTTTACTGGCTTTCCTGTTGATGGCCGAGCGCACGCTGATGATGCAGGAGCGTCAGGCTGCCGTTCGCCAGACGGTGGAGGTCGCGCACGGTCTGCTGGTGCATTTCCACGACCAGGCCACCAAGGGCAAGATGTCCGAAGACGAGGCCAAGCAGCGCGCGCTCGATGCCATCAAGGCGCTGCGCTACAGCGGCGTTGAATATTTCTGGATCAACGACATGCATCCCAAGATGGTGATGCATCCGATCCGCCCCGAACTCGACGGCAAGGATCTGACCGAGAACAAGGACCCGAACGGCAAGCACCTGTTCGTGGAATTCGTCAAGACCGTCAAGGCCAGCGGCTCCGGCAATGTCGACTACATGTGGCCCAAGCCGGGCAGCGACAAACCGGTGCAGAAGGTCTCCTACGTCAAGGGTTTTGCACCCTGGGGTTGGGTGATCGGTTCGGGCGTCTATGTGGACACGGTGCAGGCAGCCATCCTGGAGCATGCGATCCACTCGGGGGCCGGCGCTCTGGTGCTGGTGCTGGCCTTGCTGGGCTTCGGCGTGCTGGTGACGAAGAGCATCGTCAAGCAGCTGGGGGGTGAGCCGGCCGATGTCAACAACATCACCCACCGCATGGCGCAAGGTGACATGAGCGTGGACGTCAAACTGCGGGCGGGCGACCAGTCCAGCATCATGCATGGCATCAAGACCATGCGCGACAACATGGCGCAGATCGTGGCGCACGTGCGCCAGGGCAGTGAAGCCGTGGCCACCGCCAGTGCCGAGATTGCCCAAGGCAACCAGGACCTGTCGTCCCGTACGGAATCGCAGGCCAGCGCGCTGGAAGAAACCGCGGCCTCCATGGAAGAGCTGGGCTCTACGGTGAAGCAGAACGCCGACAACGCCCGCCAGGCCAACCAGCTGGCGCAGAGCGCCAGCACCGTGGCGGTGCAGGGTGGCGAGGTGGTGGCCCAGGTGGTGGACA
>CAZJKR010000200.1:627-5407 GCA_964546615.1 uncultured Curvibacter sp. | reverse complement strand
TGCAGGCATGCGCCTGCGGTGGATTGTCCGTTTACACAAAATTCTGCACACCCTCAGTGATCTCTCTTAAGGATCATCCCGAACTTACGGAGAAGTGGGTCCAAGCCAGGATCGCCGAAGATCCTTCAATCATCGGCCTTGGCGAGCTAACACTGAAGGACTCCGAACGGCCCCAGCCAAGCGGTGGTCGACTTGATCTGCTGTTGCATGACCCAGATAGCAACACGCGATATGAAGTCGAATTGCAGCTCGGCAAGTCAGATGAATCTCACATCATTCGTACTATCGAGTACTGGGACTACCAGCGGAAAAAATTCCCGCAGTACAAGCACTGTGCTGTGCTAATTGCAGAGGACATCACTAGCCGATTCTTGAATGTTGTTTCACTCTTCAATGGCAACATTCCTTTCATCGCCATCCAAATGAAAGCCATCAAAATTGAAGGCGTGTTAACACTTTTTTTTACCACGGTGCTTGATGTTCTGTCCCTGGGAACCGAGGAAGAAGATGAAGCCGAGGTGGTCGATCGAAAGTACTGGGAGAGCAAGGGCTCGAAGGACTCGCTCAAGTTGGCTGACTCCATACTTGCGATTGTCGATGAGGTAGCGCCCGGCTTTTCTCTGAAATACAACAAGCACTACATCGGCCTTTCGATTCAAGGCATCTCGAAGAACTTCATCAGCATGACGCCGCGGAAGAAAGCGATTCTTCTAGCTGCCAAATTGCCACAAGCCGAAGAAACACAGGCGCTTCTGGAGCAAACCGACATGGATATCATGTCCTATGACAAGCAGTGGAACCAGTATCGTGTTCGCCTGACAGAAAAAGACATCCAACAAAGCAAGGCCACACTGCTTCAACTAATTCAGAAAGCTTATTCAGCCTATGTGGCGTGAATGCGCGGTGGTTACCCCTCATTGAACGCCTGCTTTTCTGCGCGGCATCCGTCCGCAATGGGTGGGAAGCAAGCCCGCTTGTGTATGCGAGCTAACCCAAAAAATTCCGCAACGCCCCCGCCGTCTCCTTCGGCAACTCTTCCGGAATGAAGTGCCCCGCCGGCAGCGCCTGGCCGGTCACAGTGGCGTTGCACTGCGCCTGCCAGAGTTCCAGCGGTTTGAAGAGTTTGTTGACCACGCCGCGTACGCCCCACAGCACAAGCGTGTCGCAGGCGATGCGCTGGTGATGATCGCGGCTGTCACGGTCGTGTTCCAGGTCGATGCCGGCGCTGGCGCGGTAGTCCTCGCAGGCGCTGTGGATCGCTTCGGGGGTGCAGAAGCAGCGTTCGTATTCCGCCAGCGCCTGCGGCTCGATGTAGCCCAGGCCGCTGGAGCCCCAGCCGCCGAGCTTGCTGTGCAGGTAGTCTTTCGGGTTGCCGCCGATCATGCGTTCGGGCAGCGGCCAGGGCTGGATCAGGTGGAACCAGTGGTAGTAGGCGCGCGCGAACTCCATGTCGGTGGCGTTGTACATGTCCAGCGTGGGCGCGATGTCGATCACGCACAGCTTCTCTACCTTCTCCGGGTGGTCCAGCGCCAGCCGGTGCGCCACGCGGGCGCCGCGGTCGTGGCCGCAGAGGTAGAAGCGGGGCGCGTCCAGCAGGTCCATCACGTCCACCATGTCCTGCGCCATGGCGCGCTTGCTGTAGGTGCTGTGGTCGGGCAGGCCCGCGGGTTTGGACGAGTCGCCGTAGCCGCGCAGGTCGGGCATGACGAGCCAGTAGTCGTGCTGCAGCTGCTGTGCCACGCGGTGCCACATCACATGGCTCTGCGGAAAGCCGTGCAACAGCAGCAGCGCCGGGCGGTTGCCGCGCGCGCTGGTGGGCACGCGGGCGAAGATCTCGACGCCGTTGACGTCGAAGCGGCGGGTTTCAAAGCCGGCGAACCAGTTGGTCGTTGTCATGGCAACAGCTCCAGTAATCGATTCAGGGCGTGCTTCACGGTGGCCGCGCGCACCGCGGCGCGGTCACCCGCGAAGTTCATTTGTTCTGTGACGACGCGGCCCGGCAGCGCAAAGCCGAACCACACCAGGCCCACGGGCTTCTCGGCCGTGCCGCCAGTGGGGCCGGCCACGCCGGTGACGGCCACCGCCACCTGGGCGTGCGAGTGCCGCAGCGCACCGGTGGCCATGGCGTGCGCCACCTCGGCGCTCACGGCGCCATGCGCCTCGATCAGCGCGGCCGGCACACCCAGCAGCTCCGTCTTGGCGGCGTTGGAGTAGGTCACGAAGCCGCGCTCGAACCAGGTGCTGGACCCCGAGACATCGGTGCAGGCGCCGGCAATCAGCCCACCGGTGCAGCTCTCGGCCGTGGCCAGCATCCATTGCCGCTGCAGCAGTTGGGTGGCGAGCTTCTCAACCAGGGGCAGGGTGGCGGGTGGCGCAATTGAAGTCATGCGATGTTGCCTCTACCGTTCGCCCTGAGCTTGTCGAAGGGCTTCGACAGGCTCAGCCCGAACGGAGGTGGTAAGTACTTCATATGTCATATGGCTTTCCACAAAGCAATGCACAGCAGCGTGCAGAACGCGGCCACCAAGTCATCGAACAGGATGCCCCAGCCGGCCTTGGCCCAGCCGTGGCGTGTGGTGTCGGGGTTCATGCCGTGGTACAGGCGGTCGGCCCAGCGCACCGGGCCGGGTTTGGCGGCGTCGAAGTAGCGGAACAGGATGAAGGCCAGCAGCTGGTCATAGAAGCTGGTGGGCATGATGAGCCATAGCACCAGCCAGAAGGCGATGATCTCGTCCCACACGATGTTGCCGGGGTCGGGCGTGCGCAGGTGGCGCGCGGTGACGCTGCAGGCCCACCAGCCCAGCGGCAGGGCCACGGCCAGCAGCAGGCCCCAGCGGGCCTCGTTCATCCACGGCTGCAGCACCAGAAAAGCCAGCCAGGCCCAGGCGGTGCCGATGGTGCCGGGCGCCTTGGGGCTCAGGCCGGAGCCGAAGCCCAGCGCAATCAGGTGCGCCGGGTGCGCCAGCATGAAGCGGCCGGTAGGGCGCACGAGTGGTGGCAGCGG
The DNA here is from genome assembly GCA_964546615.1 of uncultured Curvibacter sp. GTDB lineage: Bacteria > Pseudomonadota > Gammaproteobacteria > Burkholderiales > Burkholderiaceae_C > Hylemonella. The sequence continues at coordinate 2,403 of CAZJKR010000200.1, read as the reverse complement.
CGGCAGGGAAGAGGTCTCTTGCATGGGGGCGATTATGGCGACGGGGCCGGTGAAGAAGCGGCCAGCCACTCGGCCCAGTAGTCGATGCAGGCGCGGATCTTGGGCAGGCGGTGGCGCGCGCTGGCAGTCACGGCGTAGATCGGGATGGGCTGCGGGTCGGTGTAGTCGGCCAGCACCGGCACCAGCTGCCGCTGTCGCACCATCGGTTGCGCGGCGATGGTGGACAGGCGGCCGATGCCCAGGCCCTGCAGCACCATGTTGGCCACCACATTGGTGTCGTTGGAGCGCCAGTGCCCGTCGGCCACGATGACGATGCGCTCGCCGTTGATGACAAACGGCCAGTGGTTGAGCGAGGCCACCGCGCTGTTGGTGACGAGCTGGTTGCGGTGCAGCTCGTCCGGGTGCTCGGGAGCGCCCATGCGCGCGAGGTAGTCCGGTGCGGCGTAGAGCGCACGGCCGAAGGTGCCGATCTGGCGCGCGATCACGGTGTCGGGCAGGCTGGTGCCGGTGCGGATGGCAATGTCGATGCCCTCGCGCGCCATGTCCACCAGCTGGTCGCCCACCTGCAGATCGATGCGCAGGCCGGGGTGGCGCGCGCGCAGGCCCGGCAGGCTGGGCAGCAGCTGGTAGTGCCCGATCACCGAGCTGGCCGCCACACGCACCAGGCCGCCCACTTCCTGGCTCTTGGCCGCGAACTCGCCCTCCAGTTCGTCCAGCGTGCCGACGAGGCGCAGGCAGTAGTCCAGAAACACCTCGCCCTCGGCCGTCAACGCCAGGCCGTGGGTGGAGCGGTGCACCAGGCGTGCGGCACAGGTCTGCTCGATGCGGCTGAGTGCACGCGAGACCTGGCTCACCGGCACGTCGCGTTCGCGCGCCACGGCCGACAGGGTGCCGAGCGCGGCCACACGGGCAAACAGGTGCAGGTCGTCAAAGGCCAGGTCCTTCATGCCGCCATGTTAGCGGCGGTGGCTTTGCGCGGCGCGCAAGACCCATTTGCGCACCGCGCCGTTTCGCCATTGGCCGTGGTTGCCTAGAGTGCAGGAACCCGATGCAAGGAGGACCCCATGAACCCGCAAGACCCGATGGCGACGTATTTCCGGATCAAGGAGCAGGCCAAACAGCAAGCGCAGGCACTGCGGCGCGAGGCCTTGGTCGACTTCTGGCGCGGTGCCGATGCCGTCTGGGCCGCCGGCCTGGACACGGCACAGCGCAGTGCGCAGCGGCTGGCGCATCGCCTGGCCCGGCACGCCGAGGTGCGTGCTGCCGCACCCACCCCACCCTGCAAGGCGTGCTGACCATGCCCACGCTGCAACTCAAACTCACGCCGGTTCTGCCGGCGCCCGCCCAGGCTGCGCTGGCGGCCGAACTGACGCAACTCACGGCTTTGGTGCTGGGCAAACGGCCGGAGGTGACGGCGGTGCTGATGGAGCTGGTGCCGCAGTGGTTCATCGGCGGTGCGCCGGTGGCGCAGGCCACGGCCTGGCTGACGATCAGCATCACCGCCGGCACCAACACGGCGGCGCAAAAGGCGGCCTTCATTACCGAGGCGCATGCGCTGCTGCAGCGGCACCTGGGCCCGCTGGCACCGGCCAGCTACGTCATCGTGCACGAGCTGCCGGCCACTGACTGGGGTTATGGCGGCCAGACCCAGGCCGCGCGGCAGGCGGCGCGCCAGCGCAGTCTGCAGCTGGCTTAGGGATTTGCTGAACAAGGGCTATGATGCCAGAGCCATAAGATGGCTTTTGCTGAGCACGCACTACAGGCAGAAGCTCAATT
>CAZJKR010000200.1:0-617 GCA_964546615.1 uncultured Curvibacter sp. | reverse complement strand
GAGCCTGTCGAAGGCCTCGGCCAGTTGTTGATTTGCCAAGGATGCGTTTCGACAAGCTCAACGCGAACGGACTTATTCAGCGTAGCCTGAGGCGAAGTGGTCGAAGGAGGCGAAGCGGCCGCTCACCGGCTGGCCTTGCGCATCGACCACGCGCACGCCGGGCTGGGCGTCGATGCGGCCGATGCAGGTCACCGGCGTGGCGCTGGCCTGCCCGGCGGCCAGCACGGCGGCGTGCGCGGACGGCGGGGCGGTGAAGAGCAGTTCGTAGTCGTCGCCGCCGGCGAGCACGCAGCGCAGCCGGGTGTCGGCCGGCACTTGCAAGTCAAATCTGGCTCCGGCGCTTTCTGCGTATGCGCTGACAGCTATCAATTCAATAGCAATCGAGGCATCCACGGTAGCGCCGCAGCCGCTGGCCTGCAGGATGTGGCTGAGGTCGCCGAGCAGGCCGTCGCTGACATCGATGGCCGCCGTGGCGACGCCGCGCAGCGCCTGCCCCAGCGCCACGCGCGGCGTCGGCATCTCCAGCCGGGCGCGGCAGGCGGCCAGCACGTCGGCGGGGAGCTGCAGTTCGCCGCGCAGCGCATGAGCGAGACCGAGGCCCGCCCGATCGAATGCGG
>CAZJKR010000199.1:0-5439 GCA_964546615.1 uncultured Curvibacter sp. | reverse complement strand
CTACATGGCGCGCCGCCTGATCCGCATGGCCAGCGAAGACATCGGCCTGGCCGACCCGCGCGCGCTGCGCCTGGCGCTCGATGCGGCCGAAGTGTACGAACGGCTGGGCTCGCCCGAGGGCGAGCTGGCGCTGGCCGAGTGCGTGGTCTACTTGGCGGTGGCGCCCAAGAGCAATGCGGTCTACAAGGCGTACAACCAGGCCAAGGCCTTTGTGAAGAAGGACGGCACCCGCCCGGTGCCCATGCACCTGCGCAATGCGCCGACCCAGCTCATGAAGGCGCTCGATTACGGCAAAGGCTACCGCTACGCGCACGACGAAGCCGGCGGCTTTGCTGCTGGGGAGCGCTATCTGCCCGACGGCATGGCCGAGCCGGGTTTCTACCGACCGGTGGAGCGCGGCCTGGAGATCAAAATCGGAGAAAAATTGCGTACACTGCGCGCGCTCAACGAAGCCCGGGACAAGACATGACGGGAAACTGACGCAGGTGGCATGAAGCTTGCGAAAGCACTCTATGGACATCCTCCTGCAACAAATCATCAATGGCCTGGTGCTGGGCAGCATGTACGCCTTGGTCGCGCTTGGTTACACCATGGTGTACGGCATCATCGGCCTGATCAATTTCGCCCACGGCGAGGTGCTGATGGTGGGCGCGCTGACCAGCTGGATGGCCATCGGCCTGCTGCAGGGCGCCTTGCCGGGGGTGCCGGGGTGGGTCATTCTGCTGCTGTCGCTGCTGGTGGCCTGTGCGGTGGCGGCGGCGCTCAACTTCAGCATCGAGAAGGTGGCCTACCGGCCGCTGCGCAACGCGCCGCGGCTGGCGCCGCTGATCACCGCCATCGGCATGTCCATCCTGCTGCAGACGCTGGCCATGATCATCTGGAAGCCGAATTACAAGTCTTTCCCCACGCTGCTGCCGAGCACGCCGATTCCCGTCGGCGGCGCCTCCATCACCCCGACGCAGGTGATGATCCTGGGCATGACGGCGGTCTGTCTGGCGCTGCTGATGTGGCTGGTGCATGCGACCCGGCTCGGCCGCGCCATGCGCGCCACGGCCGAGAACCCGCGTGTGGCGGCACTCATGGGCGTCAAGCCTGACCGTGTGATTTCGGCCACCTTCATCATCGGCGCCGTACTGGCGGCCATTGCCGGCGTGATGTGGGCCTCCAACTACGGCACGGTGCAGCACAGCATGGGCTTCCTGCCCGGACTCAAGGCCTTCACTGCCGCGGTGTTCGGCGGCATCGGCAACCTGGCCGGCGCCGTGATCGGTGGTCTGCTGCTCGGGCTGATCGAGTCGATCGGCGCCGGCTACATCGGCGACCTCACCGGCGGCGTACTGGGCAGCCACTACGCCGACATCTTCGCCTTCATCGTGCTGATCGTGGTACTCACGCTGCGGCCCTCGGGCCTGCTGGGTGAGCGGGTGGCGGATAGAGCATGAACCCCCAGGCTGCGCTCCCTTCGTTCGCTTCGCCACCCCCCTTACGAGGGGGCAACGCCAGTGGCCCGGCAAAGCCGGTTCCACGGCGTTCCGCCGTTGACACGCCGACCGCAAGTGTCTCTTCTCTGGACGCCGAGTGGAAATGAACAGCCGCCACCGCCTGATCGCCATCGTGCTGGCCGCCATCGGCCTGCTGGTGCTGCCGCTCATCCTGCAGGGTTTCGGCAATGCCTGGGTGCGCATTGCCGACATGGCGCTGCTGTTCGTGCTGCTCTCGCTCGGGCTGAACATCGTGGTCGGTTATGCCGGACTGCTCGATCTCGGCTACGTTGCCTTCTTCGCCATCGGGGCCTACATGTTCGGCCTGATGGCCTCGCCGCATCTGAGCGAGGCCTTCCCGCTGTTTGCTGCCCTCTTTCCCAACGGGCTGCATACCCCGCTGTGGCTGGTCATTCCGCTGGCCGCCCTGCTGGCCGGCGTGCTGGGCATCCTGCTCGGGGCACCCACGCTGCGCCTGCGCGGCGACTACCTGGCCATCGTCACGCTCGGCTTCGGCGAGATCATCCGCGTCTTCCTCAACAACCTGGACCACCCGGTCAACATCACCAACGGGCCCAAGGGCATCGGCCAGATCGACTCGATCAAGTTCTTCGGGCTGGATCTGGGCCGCAAGCTCAATGTCTTCGGCTTCGAACTGGCGCCGGTGACGCTCTACTACTACCTGTTCCTGGCGTTGGTGGTGGTCAGTGTCGTCATCTGCCACCGGCTGGAACTGTCACGCATCGGCCGCGCCTGGATGGCGATCCGCGAGGACGAGGTGGCTGCCAAGGCCATGGGCATCCACACGCGCAACATGAAGCTGATGGCCTTCGGCATGGGGGCCACCTTTGGCGGCGTGTCGGGCGCCATGTTCGCCGCCTTCCAGGGTTTCATCTCGCCCGAGTCCTTCAGCCTGATGGAGTCCATCATGATCGTGGCCATGGTGGTCCTCGGTGGCATCGGCCACCTGCCGGGCGTGATCCTGGGCGCCGTGCTGCTGGCGGCGCTGCCGGAGGTGCTGCGCTACGTCGCCGGCCCGCTGCAGGCCATGACCGGCGGCCGGCTCGATGCCGCCATCCTGCGCCAGTTGCTCATCGCCCTGGCCATGATCGGTGTCATGCTGCTGCGCCCGCGCGGCCTGTGGCCGGCGCCCGAGCACGGCAGAGCGTTGCAGGGGCGGGGAGATGCGCCATGACGGAGCTCGTGCTGCAGGTCAGCGGGGTCTCCAAGCGTTTCGGCGGCTTGCAGGCACTCAGCGATGTCGGGTTGCGCATCGTGCGCGGCCAGGTCTACGGCCTGATCGGCCCCAACGGCGCGGGCAAGACCACCTTCTTCAACGTCATCACCGGCCTGTACGCACCTGACAGCGGCCGCTTCGAGCTGGCCGGCCGTCCCTACCAGCCGACGGCCGTGCACCAGGTGGCGCGGGCCGGCATTGCGCGCACCTTCCAGAACATCCGGCTGTTTCCCGACATGACCGCGCTGGAAAACGTCATGGTCGGGCGCCACATCCGCAGCGGCTCGGGCCTGCTCGGGGCCATCTTCCGCACCGCCGCTTTCCGGGCCGAAGAGGCCGCCATCACGGCGCGTGCGCATGAGCTGCTGACGTATGTCGGCATCCCGCACCTGGCCGACTTCAAGGCCCGTACCCTCAGCTACGGTGACCAGCGCCGGCTGGAAATCGCCCGGGCGCTGGCCACCGAGCCGCAGCTGCTGGCGCTGGACGAACCGGCCGCCGGCATGAACGCCACCGAGAAGGTGCAGTTGCGCGAACTGATCGACCGCATTCGAAAGGACGGCCGTACCGTGCTGCTGATCGAACACGACGTCAAGCTGGTCATGGGTCTGTGCGATGGGGTCACCGTGCTCGATCACGGGCGGCAGATCGCACAGGGCACACCGGCCGAGGTGCAGCGCAACCCGCAGGTGATCGAGGCCTACCTGGGCCACGGGGGCGGGCATGGCGCCGCGGCGGCGACCGCCGGGGGGCAGCCAGCATGAACCAGGACAATGCACCGGAGGTGCTGCTGCAGGTGCGCGGCCTGAAAGTGGCCTACGGCGGCATCCAGGCGGTCAAGGGCGTCGATTTCGAGGTGCGCAGCGGTGAACTGGTGTGCCTGATCGGCTCGAACGGCGCCGGCAAGACCAGCACCATGAAGGCCATCACCGGCTCCCTGCCCGCCGGCGGTGAACTGCATTACCTGGGGCGCTCGATCGCCGGCCAGGGGGCCTGGGACCTGGTGCGCCAGGGCCTGGCCATGGTGCCGGAAGGGCGCGGTGTCTTCACCCGCATGAGCATTGCCGAGAACCTGCAGATGGGCGCCTTCTGTCGTGACGACAAGGCCGGCATTGCGGCCGACCTCGAGCGCATGTATGCGCTGTTTCCGCGTCTGAAGGAGCGGCGCAGCCAACTGGCCGGCACGCTGTCAGGCGGTGAGCAGCAGATGCTGGCCATGGCGCGCGCGCTCATGAGCCGCCCGCGGTTGCTGCTGCTGGACGAGCCCTCCATGGGGCTGGCGCCGGTCATGGTGGACAAGATCTTCGAGGTGATCCGTGACGTTGCAGCCCAGGGCATGACGCTGTTGCTGGTGGAGCAGAACGCCAGCCGTGCGCTGGCCATCGCCGACCGCGGTTACGTCATGGAATCGGGGCAGATCACGTTGCAAGGCGCGGCGCAGACGCTGCTGCACGACCCGGCGGTGCGGGCGGCCTACCTGGGCGAATAACGCAGCGGCCTGCTCGGGTTTGCATGCCCGCTCTCCCAGGTGCACACTGGCGCACGGCATGTCGTCGTGTTTGATTTTTCAAGGAGGTCTCATGAAACGCATCGCCCTTTCCCTTCTCGCCCTTGGTTTGGCCGGCAGCGTGCTGGCGCAGGAGGCCGTGTTCCAGACCAAGACGCTGACGCCCGAGGCCGCCCTCAAGGCCGCGCAGGCGGCGCTGGAGTCCTGCCGCAAGCAGGGCTTCCAGGTGGCGGTGGCCGTGACCGACCGCAACGGCCTGGTGCAGGTGCTGCTGCGCGACCGCTTTGCCGGCGCCCACACCCCCCCCGTGGCCATGGACAAGGCCTGGACCGCGGCCAGCTTCAAGACCTCCACCCTGGCACTGGCAAACGACACCCAGGCCGGCAAGGCCATGAGCGGTATCCGTCATGTGCCGCACGTCGTGGCGGCCGGTGGCGGCCTGCCGATCGAAGGCGGCGGCACGCTGGTGGGGGCTATCGGCGTGTCCGGCGGGCCCGGTGGCGAGGCCGACGAGTCCTGCGCCAAGGCCGGTATCAAGGCGATTGCCGACAGCTTGGAGCTTTAAGGATGAAGATCGACAGCCTGGACCACCTGGTGCTCACCGTGGCCGATATCGAGGCCACGTGTGCCTTTTACCAGCGCGTGCTGGGCATGGCGGTGGTGACTTTTGGCCAGGGGCGCAAGGCGCTGGCCTTTGGTGTGCAGAAGATCAACCTGCACCAGCGGGGGCGCGAGTTCGAGCCCAAGGCCGAGCGGCCGACGCCGGGCTCGGCCGACCTGTGTTTCCTCACCTCGGTGCCGTTGACCGAGGTGCAAAACCATCTGGTGGCCTGCGGCGTGGCCGTGAGTGAAGGCCCGGTGCAGCGCACTGGCGCGCAGGGGCCCATCCTGTCAGTCTACTTCCGCGACCTGGACCTCAACCTGATCGAGGTTTCCAACCAGCTGCCGCTCTGAGCATGCTGTATTACACCCTCAAGGTCTTGCTGTCGGCGCTGCTCATCGTGGCCATCACCGAGATCGCCAAGCGCAGCTCGGGGTTTGCCGCGCTGGTGGCCTCGTTGCCGCTCACGTCGCTGCTGGCGTTCGTCTGGCTGCATGTGGAGGGCACACCGGCGAGCGAGATCGCCGGCCTGTCGAGTCAGATCTTCTGGCTGGTGCTGCCTTCGCTGGCGCTGTTCGTGTTGCTGCCGCTGCTGTTGCGCCAAGGCCTGGGC
>CAZJKR010000198.1:0-5518 GCA_964546615.1 uncultured Curvibacter sp. | reverse complement strand
CTGGCGTTGCCCCCTGCAAGGGGGGTGGCGAAGCGACACGCAGTGCGCGCAGCCTGGGGGTGTGCCAGCGCTACGCCGCCCCGATGTTCGGCACCAGCCCACCGGTCGGCTGGCCAGCCCGCCTTTGCTCCACAGGTTGTTGGCCCCGCGTGGCAGCTTGAGCGCCGATTGCGCGCCTACATTGCGCTCGAACATCTCGCCGTAGTTGCCGGTGGTCTTGAGCGCGCGCACCAGCCATTCCTTGTCGAGCCCGAGCAGCTTGCCCATGTCCTCGCCGCTGCCCAGCAGGCGCTTGACGACCGGGTCGTCGCTGCTCTTCATCTGCTCGACATTGGCCTGGGTGAGGCCGTATTCCTCGGCCTCCATCAGGCCGTTGATGACCCATTTGACGATGGCGAACCACTCGTCGTCGCCGCGGCGCACCATGGGGCCGAGCGGCTCCTTGGAGATCAGCTCGGGCAGGATGGTGTGTTCGGCCGGGTTGCGGGCCTCCTTGTTGCGTACCGAGGCCAGGCCCGAGGCATCGGTGGTGTAGGCGATGCAGCGGCCGGCGAAGTAGGCGCCGGTGGCAGCTTCGAGCTTCTCGAACACCACCGGCTTGATGCCCAGCTTGTGGGCGCGCGAGTAGTCGGTCATGTTCTTCTCGGTGGTGGTGCCGGACTGCACGCAGACGGTCTGGCCCTTGAGCTGCTTGGCGCTCTTGATCTTGCTCTTGACCGGCACCATGAAGCCCTGGCCGTCGTAGTAGGTGACGGCCGTCATGTGCAGGCCGAGCGAGGCGTCGCGTGTCAGGGTGAAGGTGGTGTTGCGCGACAGGATGTCGATCTCGCCCGACTGCAGGGCGGTGAAGCGCTGCTGCGCGTTCAGCGGTACGTACTTGACCTTCTCGCCATCGCCCAGCACCGCGGCGGCGGTAGCGCGGCAGACGTCCACGTCCAGCCCGCTCCATTTGCCGCTGGAGTCGGCGGCGCTGAAACCGGCCAGGCCGGTGTTGACGCCGCAGACCACCTGGCCGCGCGCCTTGATGCCGTCGAGCGTCTTGCCCGCATGGGCGGGGGCACTGATCAGGGCGGCCAGGGTGGCGGCCGCAGCGGCCGCGAGTCGGATCGAGGTGTTTGTCATGGGCTTGCTCCGGTTGTGGGTCGATGAGACGGGGACCAGCGCGCACTGTAGCGCCAGGGGCGCGGCACGGCATCGGGGTAAACGATGGCGCGCCGCCCAGACCCGGCCTGTGCGGCCCGAAGTGGCACGCAAATGTCGTGCCATGCTGCGTTCTGGCGCGGCGTGTCCCGGCGCGTCGCATGGGTGACGCGGGCTTGGGGGCTTCCCGGATGTGGCACGGGCAATGCGCGGTTAGGCTGTGTCGCCACAGGAGTTTTCATGCGCCCTCACCACAAGTTCTGGCCCCGCCGTCTGCCCCATGCCATCACCCCGCCCGCCACGTCGCTGTGGGACAACCTGGCCACCAGCGCCCGCCGCTACCCCGACAAGGCGGCGCTGGTGTTCTTCGGCAGCCTTCTGAGCTATGCCGAGCTGCTACAAAAAGCAGAGCGCCTGGCGGCCTTTCTGCAAGGGCTGGGGGTCAAAAAGGGCGACCGTGTGGTGCTGAACATGCAGAACTGCCCGCAACTGGTGATCGCCCACTTTGCGATCCTGCGGGCCAATGCGGTGGTGGTGCCGGTCAACCCGATGAACCGCAGCGAGGAGCTCAAGCACTACATCACCGATCCGGATGCCCGCGTGGCGCTGACCACGGCCGACCTGGCCGGCGAACTGGCCCGCGCCAGCGACGCGCTGCCGCCCGGCCAGGGGCTGGCGCACCTGATCGTGACGCAGTTCACCGAGGCCTTCGACGCCACCGTCCAGGGCGAGGAGGCACCGCCGCCGGCCTGGCACGACTGGCTGCTGACACGCCACGCCTTGCCGGTGCTGGCGGGCGGCCAGGTGCACCGCTGGGACGCGGCCCTGGCCAGCACGCTGCCGCTGCCTGAACTGCTGGCCGGTCCGGCCGACCTGGCGCTGCTGCCCTACACCAGCGGCACCACCGGGCTGCCCAAGGGCTGCATGCACACCCATGCCGGCATCATGCACAACGCGGTGGCCAGCGGGCTGTGGGCCAACGGCACGGCGGAAAACGTCACGCTGGCGGTGGTGCCGATGTTCCACATCACCGGCATGGTCAGCCTGATGCATGCCAGCATCTACCTGGGGGCCACGCTGGTGGTCATGCCGCGCTGGGACCGTGAGCTGGCCGGTCGGCTGATCTCGCGTCGGCGCGTCACCCACTGGACCAACATCCCGACCATGGTGATCGACCTGCTGGGCAGCCCCAGCTTCGCGCAGTACGACCTGTCCAGCCTAGTCTACATCGGCGGCGGTGGCGCGGCCATGCCGCAGGCGGTGGCGCAGCGTCTGTTTGACTTGTTCGGCCTGCGTTATGTCGAGGGTTACGGTCTGACCGAAACCGCCGCCCCTTCGCACACCAACCCGCCCGATGCCCCCAAGCAGCAGTGCCTGGGCGTGCCGTTCATGAGTACCGATTCGCGCATCATCGATCCGCAGACCCTGGTCGAGCTGCCGACGGGCGGGGCCGGCGAGATCGTGACCCACGGCCCCGAGGTGTTCCAGGGCTACTGGAAGCAGCCCGAGGCCACGGCGGCCGCCTTCATCGAACTCGATGGCAAGCGCTTCTTCCGCACCGGCGACCTGGGTCGGGTCGACGAGGACGGCTACTTTTTCATGACCGACCGCTTGAAGCGCATGATCAACGCCTCGGGTTTCAAGGTCTGGCCGGCCGAGGTGGAGGCGCTGATGTTCCGGCACCCGGCGATCCAGGAGGCCTGCGTCATCTCGACCCGGGACAGCTACCGCGGCGAGTCGGTCAAGGCGGTGGTGGTGCTGCGACCCGACCACCGCGGGCAGGTGAGCGAGGCCGACATCGTGGCCTGGTGCCGCGAGCACATGGCGGTCTACAAGGTGCCGCGGGTGGTGCAGTTCGTCGAGGCCCTGCCCAAGAGCGGCAGCGGCAAGGTGATGTGGCGCGCGCTGCAGGAGGCCGAAGCCGGCGCCTGAATTTCAGGAAAAAAGTGGCACCGGGCCTTTTGGTGTATGCGCCGGGTGCTCATTTTTTAATAGCGCCCGGGCCGATGTACTGCGACGCCGTGACACCCATCGACACGTAGATGCTGGTCAGCCCTTCCATGCCGACCTCGGCCGCCTCCACCCAGTCCACCGGCACGAACAGCAGCCCGCCGCCCACCGGCACCGGGGCGGTCGGCACCAGCACGCCGTAATACGGCTGGCCGCCCAGCAGCACGGGTGCAGGCGTGGACAGCAGGCCCAGCACCCGGGTGCCCGGGTGGGCGGCAGGGTCGTCCTTGCGGCCGCCGAAGTGCAGCCAGACCGGGCTCATGGACTTGAGGCCCTCGTCCTGCGGCCGTGACACCAGCGCCACCAGTTTCTGCATCACGTCGTAGATGGTGCGCACCACCGGAATGCGCTGGACCACCGCATCCACCACGCGCGCCAGGCCGCGTTCCAGCCCGGTTTCCACCAGCAGGCCGAGCAGGAAGACGCACAGCACCAGCAGCAGCATGCCCAGCAGGTAACCGGCCACTTCCGAGCCCGCCACGCCCAGCCCGACATGCGTCAGCAGCTGGCCGAAGGCGCTGCCCGGACCGAGCCAGTCCGACAGCAGGCGCAGGGCCCAGGCCAGCATCAGCAGCGTGGCGGCCAGTGGCAGCAGGGCGAGCAGGCCGGTGAGAAGGGTGCGCAGGGGATGGCGGGGCTTGAAGTTCATGGGGGCAACTGTAGCGCGCGGCGGCGGCGGCGTGATGGCCAGGCGGCACAATCGGGGCCTGATCCGAAAGAGAACCGCCATGCTCACCCACCTACCTGCTTCCGAAGACCGGCTGGGCAAACCGCTGCAGGGCTGGCGCCTGCGGCTCTACACCGTGATTTTCGAGGCCGATACCCGGGCCGGCCGTCTGTTCGACCAGTGGCTGATCGTGGCCATCCTGGCCAGCATCATCGTGGTCATGATGGACAGCGTGCAGTCGCTGGCGGCGCGCCATCACCAGCTGTTTCTCAGCCTGGAGTGGCTGTTCACCGCCGTCTTCACGCTGGAGTACCTGGCGCGTCTGGCCTGCGTGCGCCACCCGTGGCGTTATGCCCTGAGCTTCTACGGCATCGTCGATCTGCTGGCACTGCTGCCCACGTACCTGGCCCTGCTGGTGCCCGAGGCGCATGCGCTGATCGACGTGCGGGTGCTGCGGCTGCTGCGGGTGTTCCGCATCTTCAAACTCACGGCCTACCTGGTCGAGTACCAGGCGCTGGGGCGGGCGCTGCGTGCCAGCCGGCGCAAGGTGCTGGTCTTCATCACCGCGGTCTTCATGGCGGTGCTGATCATGGGCACCCTCATGTACGTGGTGGAGGGACCGGTCAACGGTTTTGTCAACATTCCGACCGGGGTCTACTGGGCCATCACCACCATGACCACGGTGGGCTTCGGCGATATCACGCCGAAGACCGAACTGGGGCGCTTCATCGCCTCGTTCATGATGCTGCTGGGCTGGGGCACGCTGGCGGTGCCCACCGGCATCGTCACCGCCGAGATGACGGCGCAGCGCATGGTGCGCATGCCTGCCACCACCCGCACCTGCCACGAATGCCTGACCGAGGGCCATGCGCCCGAGGCCAACTACTGCCTGCACTGCGGTGCCCGGCTGCCGGCGTATTCGGTCGAGGTGGAGCGCAGCGCCAGCTGACGCAGCCGCTGCTCGGGTGGGCGGAAGGCGGGCGCGTCGCCTACCAGGTGCTGACCAGGGCCGGCCGGCGGTCTTCGCTGGCCGGGGTCGAGCAGCTGTCGCCGCAGCCGTGGATTTCCTGCGCCGGCAGGGCTTGCGGCGCCGAGACGATGCCGGTGGCCGGGTCGTAGCCGACGCGGCGCAGGTGCAGCGCCAGCGCCGCGTCCATGCTCTGCGCATGCTGCGGAAACCAGAGGCCGAGTTCGCTGGCCATCTCGCGTACCGCTGCCAGATCACCGGCCCGGCCCTGCGCCAGGCCCTCGCGCATGACCTTGAGCACCACCTCGTGCTGCATGCTGTGGCAGTTGGCGGAGGCGAAGCGGGTGTGTTTCATCCAGGCATCCTCGCGGCCGAAATGGTCGTCGGTGTGCTCGATCAGTGCCTGCCAGGCATCGAGCAGACCGGCATCGGGCGCCGCTTCGACGCGGGCCAGCAGCTCGACGAACTCGCGGTGGGTGTCGTCCATCAGGGGCAGATCCAGCAGCAGGGCATCGGACCATTGCAAGGAAGCCATGTCATCACTCCAGAGTTGAAGCCGGCAGGTTAAGCGCGCCACCCTGGCCGGGGCTTGACGCAGGTCAGACAAGCGACAGGAAAGGCCGGCACCCGATCCCCCCGTGCGCACCAGGTGTGCACAGCACGCGGTAAGCTCGGAGCCCTCATGCCCCAAGCCCCGTTTCCTCCCCCCGCCATTGCCGTGCCGCAACTCGCAC
>CAZJKR010000197.1:1942-5643 GCA_964546615.1 uncultured Curvibacter sp. | reverse complement strand
CCGACCGGCACGATCTTAAGACGATTGCCGCGCTCATCAGTCCCAAGCCGCTCATTAACGAGACGATGCTGAAACTGGCCCGCTGGATTGCGGACTATTACGCCGCCACCATCGAGCAGGCCATTCGCACCGTTCTGCCCTGCGCCATCCGCCGGCACGGGGCGGGCGAACAGGTAACCCTGGGCCTCGTTGCAGCCGAAGGCGCGCAAGCGGGCCAGCATCTCGTCGGTTTCCACGCCTTCAGCCAGGGTGCGCAGGTTCAGGCTGCGTGCCATCTGGATGATGGCGCGCACGATGGCGGCGTCATCCGGGTCGCTGGCCAGATCGCGCACGAAGCTGCGGTCGATCTTGAGGCGGTCGATGTCGAAGTGCTTGAGGTAGGCCAGGCTGGAGTAGCCGGTGCCGAAGTCGTCGATGGCCAGTTGCACCCCCAGTTGCTTGAGCCGTCCCAGGCAGGCCAGGGCCTCGTCGGCGTTCTGCATCAGGATGGATTCGGTCAGTTCCAGCTCCAGCTGGGCCGGCGGCAGCCCGGAGGCCTGCAGGGCGTCGACGATCGACTGCTCGACGTCGCCGCGTTTGAACTGCACGCCCGAGAAGTTCACCGCCATCGTCAGCTGCGGCAGGCCGGCTTGGTTCCATGCCATGGCCTGGCGGCAGGCTTCGTTCAGCACCCACTGGCCGATGGGCACGATCAGGCCGCTTTCTTCCGCCACCGGGATGAAGCGCCCGGGCTCCACCATGCCCCATTGCGGATGCTGCCAGCGCAGCAGCGCCTCGACGCCGATCACCTCGCCGTTTTCCAGCTCGGTCTGCGGCTGGTAGTGCAACACGAATTCCTGGCGCTCCAGCGCGTGGCGCAGGCCGGCCAGCAGTTGCTGGTGGTCCATGGCTTCGGCGTTCATCGCCTCGTTGAAGAAGCGGTAGGTGTTGCGGCCCGCCTCCTTGGCGCGGTACATGGCCATGTCGGCCTTCTTGAGCAGGGTGTCGAAGTCGCTGCCGTCCGCCGGGAAGAGTGCGGCCCCGACCGATACCGAGGTGGCCACCTCGTGATCCGCCAGCGTGAAGGGTTGTTCGAGCCGTTCGATGATCTTGAGCATGACGCCGGCAGCGGCATCGGCGTCGGGCAGGTCGCGCAGCACGATCAGGAACTCGTCACCGCCCTGGCGGCTGAGGGTGTCAGTCTCGCGCAGGCACTGGCGCAGGCGGGTGGCCACCTGCTTGAGCAGTTCGTCACCACGCTGGTGACCCAGCGTGTCGTTGATGCCCTTGAAACCGTCGAGATCGAGGAACAGCAGGGCCACCCGGCTGCCGCTGCGCTGCGCCTGGGCCATGGCCTGCTCGAAGCGGTCCTGCATCAGCAGGCGGTTGGGCAGGCCGGTCAGGGCGTCGTGGTAGGCGAGGAACTGGATGCGCTGCTCGGCCCCCACGCGCTCGGTGATGTCCGAGCCGATGCCGCGGTAGCCGCGGAACACGCCCTGGGCATCGAAGATCGGCGTGCCGCTGACGGAGAAGGTGCGCATCTCGCCGCTGTCGGCACGGATCTGGTAGACGAAATTCCGGAACGGCTCGTGGCGCTCCAGCGTGCGCCGGTGCTCGGCCCACTGTGCCGAAGTCACCCCTTCGAGGGGCAGTTCCCAGCGCCGCTTGCCGATGATGGTTTCAATGTCGTGGCGGACCAGGTTGATCGACAGCAGGGTGAAGCGGAACGCGGCATCCTGTTCCCAGTACCAGTCGGTCGACAGCTCGGTCAGGCTACGAAAGCGTGCCTCGCTCTCCAGCAGCGTTTTCTGCTGCTGGTCCAGCGCCTGCACCATGACGTTGGAGGCCCGCATCAGGGTACCGATCTCGCCGCCGGTGGTGACCCGCAGGACGCGGTCTTCGCCCTGCTTGTCGGGCAGGGCCAGCACGTGCTGCGTCAGGCGCGCCAGCGGCGACATGAGCCGGTGCATGATGAGCCACACCAGCAGCAGCACGAGGGCGCTGACCACGGCCAGGGCGATGAAGAAGTAGTTGCGCGCCTGGCGCAGCGGCGCCTCGGCTTCGGCAACGGGAAAGTTGGCGCCGACCACCCAGTCGGTGGTGAACAGGCGCTTGTAGCTGGCATACATCGGGATGCCGGTGGAGGTGACGGTCAGGCCGCTGCCTTCGAAGCCGGTCAGCGCCTGGTCGTACAGGGTGTTCTGGCCGGGTTCAGACGCCAGTTGCATGATGCGTTCCGGATCGGGGTGCACGATCATCGTGCGCTCCCGGTCGGTGATGAAGATGTAGCCGGTCTGGCCGACCTCGATGCGCCGGATGTCGGCCAGGAGGTTGCGCCCCAGCAGCGTGAGGCTGCCTTCGAGCATGCCGATGAAGCGGCCCTGCGCGTCCAGCAGCGGCGCCGTCATCATCATGGCCGGCTGGCCCGCGCTGTAGACCGATATATAGGCTTTGGAAATATAGGGGTTGCGCGAGGTGGCCGTGGCCTGGAAGAACTCGCGGAAGGAGATGTCGCGGCCGCGCCGTCCTTCCTTGTAGGGGCTCTCGGCAATGATCTTGCCCTCCGGGCTGATCAGGAACAGGCCGTTGTCGAACATCGTGTGCAGCGCCCGCATGTCGTCGAGCAGTTGCTGCGCCTGGGACGGCTGGTCCAGCGCCGTGCGCGGCAGGCCCTGGGCCGAGGCGACCAGCGCACTCTGCGCCATGCGCAGCTTGGCATCCAGGCCGGCGGATACCGACGACACCAGGCTGTACTGTTGTGCGTACAGGGTGTTGCGGTACTCGGTCTCGAAATAGCGCAGGCCCAGCACCGCCAGAAGGATGGCAAAGCTCACGAACACCAGCACGGTGGCCAGGGCGACCCGGGTCTTGAGGCTGAGGCGGCGTAGTGACAGCAGAGGCATGAATGGGCTGCAGGCGACGATCTGTTGTTATGGAGGGCGTGCCGGATGCACCGCCGTTTCTTATTGCGCTGCAATATTAACAAGCCGCCAAGGGGCCAACTGAATACAGGCTGACCAGCGGTGCAGCCGCCATGCCTGCGGGGATGCCGGCCCTGCGTGTGCGGGTTTCAGGAAGCGCCTGACTGCCAGGGCCGGTTCGCACTCGGGAAAAAGGCGTGAACAGGCCCTGGTTGAAGGGGGTCAGTGGCCGAGGATCTTGGAGAGGAAGTCGCGGCTGCGCTCGCTCTGCGGGTGGGTGAAGAATTCGTCCGGCGTGTTTTCCTCGACGATCTGGCCCTGGTCCATGAAAACGACGCGGTCGGCCACGGCGCGGGCAAAACCCATCTCGTGCGTGACGCACAGCATGGTGATGCCCTGGCCGGCCAGTTCGGTCATGACGTCGAGCACTTCCTTGATCATCTCCGGGTCGAGCGCGGAGGTGGGTTCGTCGAACAGCATGATCTTTGGCGTCAGGCACAGCGCCCGGGCGATCGCCACGCGCTGCTGCTGGCCGCCCGAGAGCTGCAGCGGGTATTTGTGCGCCTGCTCGGCGATGCGCACGCGTTCGAGCTGCTGCATGGCCCGGTCTTCGGCTTCCTTCTTCGGCAGCCGCCCGACCTGGATCGGCGACAGCGTCAGGTTTTCCAGCACCGTGAGGTGCGGAAACAGGTTGAACTGCTGGAACACCATGCCGACCTTGCGCCGCACGTCGTCGACGGCGCGGATGTCGTCACCGAGCTCGACGCCATCGACCACCAGCCGGCCGCTCTGGTGTTCTTC
>CAZJKR010000197.1:603-1932 GCA_964546615.1 uncultured Curvibacter sp. | reverse complement strand
ATGGAGCGGATCAGGGTGGACTTGCCCGAGCCGGACGGGCCGCAGACCACGATGCGCTCACCGCGCGTGACGGTGAGGTCGATGTCGCGCAGCACGTGCAGGCCGTTGCCGTACCACTTGTTGACCTGTTCGAAGGTGATGATGGGTTCTGTCATGGGGTGTGTCCGGTGCGGGCTTCAACGTGCCTTGCCCTGGTTGACCTGGCGCTCGACCCACAGGCTGTAGCGCGACATGGCGAAGCAGAAACCGAAGTAGATCAGCGCGATGAACAGGTAGCCTTCGATCTTGAAGGGCCGCCAGTCGGCGTCCGAATTGAGCGCCAGGCTGAGCGCGCCGGTGAGTTCGTACAGGCTGACGATGGTCACCAGCGAGGTGTCCTTGAAGATGGCGATGAAGTTGTTCATCAGGCCGGGCAGCACCGTGGCCAGCGCCTGCGGCAGCACCACCCGGCGCTGGGTCTGCCAGTAGCTCAGGCCCAGGGTGGCCGCGGCCTCGAACTGGCCGCGCGGAATGGCCTGCAGACCGCCGCGGATGACCTCGGCCATGTAGGCCGCCGCAAACAGGGTGATGCCGGCCAGCACGCGCACCAGCACGTCGATACCCATGCCCTGCGGCATGAACAGCGGGAACATGAAGGAGGCCATGAACAGCACGGTCACCAGCGGCACGCCGCGCACCAGCTCGACATAGACCGTGCACAGGGCGCGGATGGCCGGCAGCCCGGAGCGCCGGCCCAGCGCCACCGCCAGCGCCAGCGGAAACGCCATGGCGATGGAAAGCGAAGCGAGCAGGATGGTCAGCGGCAGGCCGCCCCAGCGGTCGGTTTCGACCCGGCTCAGGCCGGCGACGTCGCCGTGCATCAGCACGAAGAAGGCGCCCAGGACCCCCAGCCAGAGCGCGGCCAGCCAGGGTTTCCAGAAGACGCGCATGCAGCTGGCCACCAGCAGGGCCATCATCAGCCCGGTGGCCAGCACCGGGCGCCACTGCTCGTCGAAGGGGTAGCGGCCGAGGATGATGATGCGGTATTTCTCGGCCACCACGCCCCAGCAGGCGCCGACGCCGTCGGCGCGGCAGGCCTCGGCGTCGGGCAGCCAGCGTGCGCGCAGCACCGCCCAGTCGAACAGCTGCGGCAGGGCATACAGCAGCAGGGCGGCCAGCACCAGGGTGGTCAGCGTGCTCAGGCGGTTGCCGAACAGGCCGGCACGCAGCCGCGCCGGCAGGCCGCGCTGCGCCGCCGGCGCGGGCCGGGCGGGAATGGGCTGGAAGGTGCGGGCGGTCATGCGGGCCAGGCCTTCAGCGTTCCTGGATCGCCGCGCGGGCGTTGTACCA
>CAZJKR010000197.1:0-593 GCA_964546615.1 uncultured Curvibacter sp. | reverse complement strand
GAGCCCCCTCGGGGGGTACCGAAGCGCCGCAGGCGCAAGGTTGGGGGCCAACATCACCGTTCCTTGATCGCCACGCGCTTGTTGTACCAGTTCATCAGCAGCGAGGTGCCCAGCGAGGTGCTCAGGTATACGAGCATGATGATCGCGATGCACTCGACCGCGCGGCCGCTCTGGTTGAGCGTGGTGTTGGCGATGGACACCACGTCCGGGTAGCCGATGGCCACCGCCAGCGAGGAGTTCTTGGTCAGGTTCAGGTACTGGTTGGTCATGGGCGGGATGATCACGCGCAGGGCCTGCGGCAGCAGCACCAGCCGCATCTGCTGGCGGCGCGACAGGCCCAAAGCGCTGGCGGCTTCGGTCTGGCCGTGGCTCACGGACTGGATGCCGCCGCGCACGACCTCGGCGACGAAGGCGGCGGTGTACATCACCAGGCCGATCAGCACGGCCATGAATTCCGGCGTGGCCGCCGCGCCGCCGTCGACCATGAAGGCCAGCTGCTCGGGCAGCGACCACTCGCGCGGCGCACCGCCGGCGGCCCAGCCGACGATGGCCAGGCCGAAGCTGAGGAAGGCGATGGCGAGGAAGGGGATGCG
>CAZJKR010000196.1:1799-5658 GCA_964546615.1 uncultured Curvibacter sp. | reverse complement strand
GGCCTGGACCGACGTCGGCCAGGTGATCAACCCTTCGGCCATCACCGGCAACGACTACACCGTCACCTTCAACGTGGTGGCCGGGGTCACCACCTATGACGTGGTGAACACCACCACCGCGGCCACGGTCGCCAGCGGCCTGCCCTACACCAGCGGCCAGTCGATCCAGTTCGACGGTCTGGCCATGCGGGTCGAAGGCGTGCCGGCCAATGGCGACACCTTGCAGATCAGCCCCAGCACGACGACCGACATCTTCAAGATCATCGATCAGGCCGTTGCCGGCATCCGCGGCGCGGGCAACAGCAACACGCTCAACCAGGTCTTCACCCGGGCCCTGGCCGAGATCGACGCCGGCATGGACCGCATCCAGTCGGCCCGTGGCCTGGCCGGCGACCTGCTCAACCGCGCCGACAACATCGAAAGCAACCAGGAAACCAAGTCCGTCCAGCTCAAGGCCGACCGTTCGCGAGCCGAGGACATCGACATGATCAAGGGCATCGCGGACTTCCAGAACCAGCAGGCCGGCTACAGCGCGGCCCTGCAGACCTACGCACAGGTGCAGCGCCTTTCGCTGTTCAACTACCTGGGTTGAGACCCGGCGCGCATCATGGCCCAGACGGTACTCGGCAGCATCTCCCTCGGCTACCAGTTGCTGTGGAACCAGTTGCGCCAACCGGCGGCGGTGCAGCTCTTCATCGACACCGACGCCGAGGTGCCGGTCGATGCCCGGCATCTGCTGGGCGCACTGCGCGAGCTCTGGCCGGAGCAGGCGCCGGTTCTGCTGCTGTCCATCCGCTCCCTGCCGCTGTTGCACGAAATGCTCGAACAGGGCGGCAGCAACGACCCCTGGATCGCGGTGCCGGAGGACGGGCTGGCCGACCCGGTGCTGGCGCAGCGCGTGCACCAGGCCCATCAGCGGGGCCTGCGCATGGTGTGGCAGGGCGAACCGGGCCAGCGCCCGGGGCCGGCCATCGGCAGCTGCTTTCACAAGCTCATCATCGGCCTGACCGCCGACGAGGCACTGCAGGCCCTGCGCATCTCGCTGCAGAAACAGCGTGACCAGGACGGCAGCGCCCCGGCCAAGAGCCCGGTCGCGGCCGGCCACATCTATGACGGCATCGCCAGCCGCGCGCTGGCCGAGCACTGCCTCGACCAGCAGGGTGCCTGGGCCCTGACCGGCTGGCCGGTGGAGGACGTGCTGCACAACTACCGCCAGCAGCTCATCCAGCCCGGCCAGACCGCCATCGTCCGGCTGATCGAAGCCATCGATGCCGACGTTCCGCTCGACACCATCGAACTCATCCTGAGCGAGGAGCCGGTACTGACCTACCGTTTCCTGCGCTACGTCAACTCGGCCGGCCTGGGGCTGCGCAGCGAGGTCGAATCGATCCGCCGCGGCCTGATGGTGCTGGGTTACTCGGTGCTCAAGGCCTGGCTGCTGGAGCAGCTGCCACACGCCGCCAGCGACCTGAACCTGCAGCCGGTACGCACCACGCTGGTCACGCGCGCGCACCTGATGGAGCGCCTGCTCGACGCCGGCGAGGAAGACAACCTGCGGCGCGAGGTCTACCTCTGCGGTCTGCTGTCGCAGATCGACGTGCTGCTGGGCGAACCGCTGGCCACCTCGCTGCAGCGCCTGCCGCTGCCCGAGCGCGTCAACGCCGCGCTGCTGCAGCAGAGCGGCCCCTACGCGCCCTACCTGGAGATTGCCGCCGCGCTCGAATCGCGCGACACCCGGGCCACCCACACCTTGTGCAACGCACACCAGATCGGTCTGGAAGACGTGAACCGCGCTCTGCTGCGCACCTTGGCCGCCATGCTGGCGCGCCCGGCACGCGGCCTGCTGGTCTGACCGCCACCCCCGCTGCCGCAGCCAGATGGCGGCGGAAATGGCGCTAGAGTCGGCCCATGACCTGGCAGGAATTCACGGCCCTGCTCGTGCTGGCCACGGCCATGAGCTTCACCCCGGGCCCCAACACCACGCTCTCCACCGCACTGGCGGCCAATTTCGGTCTGCGGCGCGCGTTGCGTTTCGTCTGCGCGGTGCCGGCCGGCTGGGGCGCGCTGCTCACGCTGTGCAGCCTGGGCCTGGGCGGCCTGCTGCTGGCACTGCCGGCGCTGCGCTGGGGCGTCAAGGGCGCGGGTGTGGCCTACCTGGTCTGGCTGGCACTCAAGCTGGCGCGCACCGCACAACTGGCCAGCGCCGATCCGCAGCGCCTGCAGGTCGGCTTCTGGCAGGGTGTGGCGCTGCAGTTCGTCAACATCAAGGCCTGGCTGCTGGCGCTGGCCATCGTCAGCGGCTGGATCGCCGGGCAGGCGGCGCCGGCAGAGCGCTTTGCCATCGTGCTGCCGGTCATGCTGGCCTTCGCCTTTGCCAGCAACTTCGGTTATGCGCTGGCCGGTGCGCTGCTGCGCCGCTGGCTGGCCCAGGGCGCGCGCCTGCTGTGGTTCAACCGCGCCATGGCCGGCGTGCTGCTGGTCACGGCCATCTGGATGCTGCGGCTGTGACAGCTTTGAGCGCGATGAGCCAGGTCATGCTGCGGCGGCGCCGCACAATGCCGGTACGCGCGCCGGCCTGCACGAAACCCACTCAAGGAAACGCCCCATGACCCCGAATGACCGCCACCCCTCCATCTGGACGCTGTCGGCCCGCGCCGAGAAGATGAACCCCTCGGTGCTGCGCGAACTGCTCAAGGTGACCGAGCGCCCGGGCATCATCAGCTTCGCCGGCGGCCTGCCCTCGCCACAGACCTTCCCGGTGGAAGAGTTCGCCGCCGCATGTGCCAAGGTCTTGCGTGATGACGCCGCCGCCGCGCTGCAGTACGCCGCCAGCGAGGGCTATGGCCCGCTGCGCGAGATGGTGGCCGCCTCATTGCCGTGGCCGGTGGAGCCCTCCCAGGTGCTCATCACCACCGGCTCGCAGCAGGGCCTGGACCTGGCTGCCAAGGTGCTGATCGACCACGGCAGCCGCATCTTGGTGGAAACACCCACCTACCTCGGCGCCCTGCAGGCCTTCGCGCCCATGGAGCCGCGGATCCAGAGCGTGGCCAGCGACGACGAGGGCGTGGACGTGGCCGACCTGCGCCGCCTGCAGGCCGCCGGCAGCCCGGCGCGCTTCCTCTACGTGCTGCCCAACTTCCAGAACCCGACCGGCCGCACCTTGAGCGAGGCGCGCCGTGCGGCCCTCTCCGTGGCGTCGGCTGAACTCGGCCTGCCGCTGCTGGAGGACAACCCCTACGGCGAACTCTGGTTCGATGCACCGCCGCCGGCGCCGCTGACGGCGCGCCACCCCGAAGGCTGCCTCTACCTCGGCTCGTTTTCCAAGGTGCTGGCGCCCAGCCTGCGCTTGGGCTTCCTGGTGGCGCCCAAGGCCCTTTTTCCGAAGCTGCTGCAGGCCAAGCAGGCGGCCGACCTGCACAGCCCCGGCTTCAACCAGCGCGTGGTGGCCGAGGTGATGAAAGACGGCTTCCTCGACCGCCACGTGCCGCGCATCCGCGCCCTGTACAAGGCGCAGCGCGACGCCATGCTGGCGGCGCTGCAGCAGCACATGCCGGCCGGCGTGACGTGGAACCGCCCCGACGGCGGCATGTTCCTCTGGGCCCGCCTGCCGCAGGGCCTGGACAGCGTGGCGCTGCTGCCCAAGGCGGTGGAACGCGGCGTGGCCTTTGTGCCGGGCGCCGCCTTCTACGCCGAGGCGCCGGACCCGCGCACGCTGCGCCTGTCCTTCGTCACGGCCAGTGCCGACGAGATCCAGCGCGGCGTCGCCGCCCTGGCCGCCGTCATCCGGGAGAACATGGCATGAGCGCCGCGCCAGGCCGCCCCAAGCAAGCGCGCACCGCAGTGCACAGCACGGAGGTGA
>CAZJKR010000196.1:307-1789 GCA_964546615.1 uncultured Curvibacter sp. | reverse complement strand
CATCAGCGCAGCCGCCCCTTCAAGCAGGTCGACGTCTTCACCGCCACGCCCTACTACGGCAACCCGCTGGCGGTGGTGCTCGATGGCAGCGGCCTCAGTGATGAAGAGATGCAGCACTTCGCGCGCTGGACCAACCTGTCGGAGACCACCTTCGTGCTGCCCCCGACGCAACCCGGTGCTGATTACCGCGTGCGCATCTTCACCCCCGGTGCCGAGCTGCCCTTTGCCGGCCACCCGACACTGGGCAGTTGCCACGCCTGGCTGGAGCAGGGTGGGCAACCGAAACAGGCCGATGTCATCGTGCAGGAATGCGCCGTGGGACTGGTGAGCATCCGCCGCGCCGGCCACCACCTGGCCTTTGCGGCGCCGCCGCTCAAGCGCAGCACGCCCACGCCCGAGTTGCTGGCGCAGGTGGCACAGGCGCTGGGCATCGCAGCGACTCAGATCCGCGCCGCGCAGCTGCTGGACAACGGCCCGCAATGGCTGGGCCTGCTGCTCGACAGCATGGAGACCGTGCTGGCGCTGGAGCCGGATCACGCGCGGCTCAAGGAATTGAAGCAAAAGGTGGGTGTGTGCGCCGTCGACACGGCGCAACCCGCTATCAACTTGATAGCAAAATCAAGCCGCGAGGCACGCGCCTTTGCCGAACACGCCGGCGACGCGCCGCAGCAGGCCGTGCCCGACCTGGAGGTGCGCGCCTTCGCGGCGCCCGTGGGCATCACCGAAGACCCGGTCACCGGTAGCCTCAACGCCAGCCTGGCGCAGTGGCTCATCGCTGAGGGCCAGCTGCCCGAACGCTACCTGGCTGCGCAAGGCACCTGTCTGGGCCGCGCCGGCCGCGTGCTGCTGGAGCGCGATGCACAGGGTCAGGTCTGGGTCGGCGGCCAGGTGGTCAGCTGCATCAGCGGGCAGGTGCAGCTCTGATGGCCGCTGCGTTGCGCACCGAGGTTGACCACCTGGTGGTGCTGGCCACCACGCTGGCCGAGGGGGTGGCCTGGTGCGAAGCCACGCTGGGCGTCACGCCCGGCCCGGGCGGGCAGCATGCGCTCATGGGCACGCACAACCGGCTGTTCAGCATCGCCAGTGCACGGTTTCCGGGCGCCTACTTCGAGATCATCGCCATCGACCCCGGCGCCACGCCACCCGCACGCCGGCGCTGGTTCGACATGGACGATGCGGCGCTGCGCGAACGCGTGCAGCGCCAGGGGCCGCAGCTGGCGCACTTCGTCGCCCGCGTGCCGGATGCGACTGCCGCGGTGGCCGCCTTGCGTTCGCAGGGCATCGAACGCGGCGCGGTGCTGCAGGCCGAACGTGCCACACCCCAGGGCCTGCTGCAGTGGCAGATCACGGTGCGCGACGACGGCCAGCGCCTGTACGACGGCGCCCTGCCCACTCTGATCCAGTGGGGCGCGGTGCACCCGGCCGACAGCATGGCGGCCAGCGGCATCACGGGCTGTGCGTGGGCCAGACCGGCATAGCCTT
>CAZJKR010000196.1:0-297 GCA_964546615.1 uncultured Curvibacter sp. | reverse complement strand
CGGCATCACGCTGGAGCACTTGGCCGTGCAGCACCCGCAGGCCGACGCGCTGGCGGCCGCCTACCGGGCCATTGGCCTGGACACGGTGACCGTACAGCCCGGGCCGGCGCAGCTGCAGGCACGGCTGCTGACGCCGCGCGGGCCGCTGCTGCTGACATCCTGACACCGCACAATGCTCCTGATTTGATAGCTGACGTCGCAAGTGCGACAAGCCCCGAAGCCACTTTTTGCCACAATCCAGCGCATGGGAACCCTCTACCTCGTGCGCCACGGTCAGGCCTCTTTCGGCGCTGCCGA
>CAZJKR010000195.1:5072-5672 GCA_964546615.1 uncultured Curvibacter sp. | reverse complement strand
GGGTTCGGCCGGCGCCAACGAACCGTAGACCTCGTCGGTCGACACATGCAGAAAACGGAAAGTCGCCTTGGCCTCACCCTGCAGCCCACCCCAGTACGCCCGCACCGCTTCCAGCAGACGGAAGGTACCGACGATATTGGTCTGAATGAAATCCTCCGGGCCGTGGATGGAACGGTCCACATGCGACTCGGCGGCAAAGTTCACCACGGCCCGTGGCTGGCGTTCACGCAACAGTTGCTCGACCAGCACTGCATCGCCGATATCGCCACGGACGAAATGATGGCGCGCATCCCCAGCCAAGGAGACCAAGTTTTCCAGATTGCCGGCGTAGGTGAGCTTGTCCAGATTCACCACCGGCTCATCCGATTGCGCCAGCCAGTCCAGCACAAAATTGGCGCCGATGAAGCCTGCACCGCCGGTCACGAGGATCATGAAGTTCCCTGTCAAGAAGAACGGCTGTTCGCCAGCCGCATGTTGTGGTGCGGATTATTCCACGACCGAACCCTCTACCCAAGCTGGGCCCCAGCGGGTAAAGTGGGCCGAACATTCACCTCCAGGAGCACACCATGGTCAGAAAAACCACCAAGCCCGCCTCGTCCG
>CAZJKR010000195.1:0-5062 GCA_964546615.1 uncultured Curvibacter sp. | reverse complement strand
CTGCCGGATGCCATCAAGGATTCGGCCCACGAGATCTGGCTGGCCGGCCTGGCCGCCTTCAGCAAGGCCCAGCAGGAAGGCGGCAAAGTGTTCGACGCCATGGTGCAGGAAGGCCGGACCATCCAGCGCAAGGCCCAGGCCACGGCCGAGGAAAAGATGGCTGAGGCAACGCAGAAGATGAGCACCCTGGCCGGCGAACTGAGCTCCCGCGCCACCGGCCAGTGGGACAAGCTGGAAACCATCTTCGAAGATCGCGTGGCCCGCGCCCTGAGCCGCCTGGGCATGCCCTCGGCCGGGGAGGTTGAAACGCTGAAGGCGCGTGTGGCCGAACTTGAAAAGGCAGTGGCTGCACGCACACCGCGTACACCCCGTGCCGCGCCCGCCAAGTCGGCGCCGGCCAAGCGCCCGGCCGCCCGCAAGACCCGCTGACATGGCAAAGAAGGCGCCGCGGCGAACCGCCCAGCGCATTCTCGAGACGGCGCTCGCGCTGTTCAACCGCTTCGGCGAACCGCATGTCTCGACCACGCTGCTGGCCGCCGAACTGGGCATCAGCCCGGGCAACCTCTACTACCACTTCCCGGCCAAGGAGACGCTGGTCAACACCCTGTTCGATGCCTATGCGCAGGCCCTGGCGGAGCTGCTGCCCGCCAGCGGCAGCGTACGCGACGTCGAGGATGCCTGGTTCTTCATGCACAGCCTCTTTGAGCTGAGCTGGCAGTACCGCTTTCTGGCGCGCGACCTCAACAACCTGCTCAGCCGCAACCGCCACCTGGAAATGCGCATCCAGACGCTGTTGACCCGGCAGGTCGAAGCCGCCCGCGCCCTGCTGGGCGGCTTGCGCCAGTCCGGCGCCCCGGAAGTCGAGGCACAGGAGCTGGCAGCCACGGCCAATTGTCTGGTGGTGGTGCTCAACTACTGGCTGAGCTTCGAATACGCGCGTGACCCGCGCCATGCACTGGAGCCTGAGAACGGCCAAGTCGCCGCACTGCGTGGCGCCCGGCACGCGCTCGGCCTGCTGGCGCCCTACCTGCCGCCACCGCAGCGCGCCCATCTGGGGCGCTTGCAGGATGCTTACACTACACCCCAACCTTGACGATTCCCAACTCTTTTGCAAACACCATGAGCGACCTGCAAACCCGATTCGAAGCCGCTGTTGCGAACTCCAAGAACCTGAGCGAGCGCCCGGACAACCCGACCCTGCTGAAGATCTATGCCCTGTACAAGCAGGCCACGGCCGGCGACGTCGAGGGCGATCGCCCGGGCTTTTCCGACTTCGTCGGTCGCGCCAAGTGGGACGCCTGGAACGCCCTCAAGGGCACGTCGGCCGATGCGGCCATGCAGTCGTACATCGACCTGATCGACTCGCTGAGCTGACAGACCGACGGGGTGCCATGCACCCCCGCCCCCCAGGAACCCGCCATGCTCTACAAATTCAAATCCCCGGCTGCTGCCGACCTGATCATGCTGGAGCCGCAGGGGCGACGCCTGCTGCAGATCATCGGCAAGCCGGTCGAGGACAAGCAAGGCATCCTGCTGCCGGCTGACATGCCAGCCGCCGTAGCCGCACTGGAAGCCGCCATCGTGCGCGAGGAAACGCAGCGCAAGGTGGCCGAAGCCGAGGCCGCCGCCAAGGGCGAGGAATTACCCGCACCAGAGGGCGTGAGCCTGCGCCAACGTGCCACCCCCTTCATCGAGATGCTGCGCCGCTGCGAAAAAGCAGGCAAGGAAATCGTCTGGGGCGTCTGACTTGACTCACCCCCAGGCTGCGCGCACTACGTGTCGCTCCGCCACCCCCCTTGCAGGGGGCAACGCCAGCGGCCCGGCGAAGCCGGTTCCGCGGCGTTCCTGTCTTTTGGGGTGCACTGAAACGGAACGGCCTCAGCACACCTGAGAGACCTCAACGGGAAACGCCGTGGAAGCGGCAGCAGCCGCTCAGGAGTGCAACTCGATCAATCCACCTTCGCGCCGGAGTCTTTGACCACCTTCGCCCACTTGCGGTGCTCGGCATCGATCAGGCGGGTGAATTCGGCGGGCGTGTTGCCGCTGGGGATGGCGCCTTGCGCCAGCAGCTTCTCCTTGATCGCCGGACTGTTGAGCGCCTTGGCCGTTTCCTGCTGGATGCGGTTGACCACCTCGGCGGGCGTCCCGGCCGGTGCCAGCAGGCCGAACCAGCTGCTGGCCTCGAAACCCTTGAGGTTGCCGGCTTCCTCGATGGTGGGGATCTCAGGCATGGCGGCCGAGCGTTGCGCGCTGGTCACGGCCAGGGCCTTGAGCTTGCCGGCCTTGATCTGCGCCATGCTGGAGGGCAGGTTGTCGAACATCACGTCCATGTTGCCGGCGACCATGTCCATCAGGGCCGGCCCGGACCCCCGGTAGGGAATGTGGGTCATGAATATGCCCGTCATGGACTTGAACAGCTCGCCCGCCAGGTGAATGGAGGTGCCGTTGCCACTGGACGCCATGTTGAGCTTGCCGGGGTTGGCGCGGGCGTATTTGATGAAGTCCGCCACGCTGTTGATACCCAATGCCTTGGCCTTGTCGGCGTTCATCACCATCACATTCGGTACGCCGGCCACCAGGGTGATCGGCGCGAAGTCCTTCTGCGGGTCATAAGGCAGCTTGGCATACAAGGCCTTGTTGATGCCATGTGTGCCGACCGTGCCCATGAGCAGGGTGTAGCCATCGCCCGGGGACTTGGCCACGATGTCGGCCCCCACGTTGCCGCCGGCACCAGCCCGGTTGTCCACCACGAACTGCTGGCCGAAAGCCTTGGAGAGTTCCGGCGCCACGGCGCGCGCCAGGATGTCGGTGGTGCCGCCGGGGGCAAACGGCACCACGATGCGCACCGGCTTGTTCGGCCAGCCGCCGGATTGGGCCTGACTGCCGGTTGCTATTGAAAAGAGAGCAGCACTCGCAATGAGTGCAAGGGAAAGACGGCGTTTTTTCTTGAAATCTGCAAAGACGTTCATTCTGGTCTCCAGGGGTGCTTGTGTCTGTCCAGTGTAGACAGCCGGCCCCCGCTTGTGACCTAGGGTTTGTCTCCAAAGGGACGAAAAAAAACCACCCGGAGGTGGTTTTTTTCTGAGGGAGCGCCGATCAGTCGGCGTAGACGCCCGCCGCCTTGAGCACCGGACTCCACTTGGCGATTTCTGCCGCCACGAACTTCTTGTGCTCCGCCGGCTCGACCCGCTTGTCGGCAACGATCACCGCGCCCAGGCCTTCCTGCTTCTTGATGAAGTCCGGGTCCTTGAGCGCCACCTTGAGTGCCGCGTTGAGCTTGCTCACCACCTCGGCCGGTGTGCCCTTGGGCGCGTACAGACCGTGCCAGATCGTGACCTCGAAACCCTTGAGGCCGGACTCCTGCAGCGTCGGCAGATCCTTGAGCGCGGGTGTGCTCAGGCGTTTGGCCGTGGTGACTGCATAGGCCTTGACCTTCTTGGCCTCGATCTGGCTGGTGGTGTTGGTGGTCTGGTCGCACAGCAGGTCGATCTGGCCGCCGATCAGGTCTGCCAGGGCCGGCGCGGTGCCCTTGTAGGGCACGGTGGTCATGTCCACCTGCAGCGCGTTCTGGAACATCAGGCCGCACAGGTGCGAGGCCGCGCCGATGCCGGCATTGCCCAGGTTGATCTTGCCCTTGTTGTCGTTGATCCAGGCCGTCAGTTCCTTGTAGTTGCTCGCCGGCAGGCTGGGGCGGCCGATCAGCGTCATGGGCACGTCATTGACCATGCCGACGTACTCGAAGTCGGTCTCGACCTTGAACGGCAGGTTGCGCACCAGGGTGGGCATGGTGGCCATGCCGATGTGGTGCAGCAGCAGGGTGTAGCCATCCGGCGTGGCCTTGGCCACCTTGTTGGCACCGATGGAGCCGCCGGCGCCGGCGGCGTTGTCCACCACGATGCTCACACCGCCCATGGGTTTGCGCATGGCCTCGGCCAGATCTCGGGCCACCCGATCGGTGGGGCCGCCGGCGGAAAACGGCACGACGATGGTGATGGGCTTGGCGCCAGGAAAGGCCGTTTGGGCCTGGGCTGCGAAGGCGGCGACAGCCGCTGCAATGATCAGCAGACGTTTCATGAATACTCCTCCAGTGGATCGGAAAAGTTTAATTCGAGGCCCTGCCAACTGCGCAGCGGAAACTACGTAGAGCCCGTCACTTGTAGCTGCGCGCGTCCTCGATCACCTTGCCGTCATTGGGCAGGCTGCCGGGCAGCGCTAGCTCCACCTCGCCACGCAGCTTGGTCACGTCCCGGATGGTTTCGGCGATGCGCACCGCCAGCTCGCCCGGGCCGCTGCAGGCGGTCTCCACCTTCAGCGTCATGGTGTCGTTGGCCATCTCGCCGGTCACGACCAGTCGTGCCCGTACCACCTCGGGAAAGCGCTTGACGATCTCAGCCACCTGAGCCGGATGCACGAACATGCCGCGCACCTTGGTGGTCTGGTCGGCGCGCCCCAGCCAGCCCTTGATGCGCGTGTTGGTGCGCCCCGTGGAGCAGGCGCCGGGCAGGATGGCCGACAGGTCGCCGGTGCCGAAGCGCACCAGCGGGTAATCCGGATTCAGCACCGTCACCACCACCTCGCCCACCTCGCCTTCAGGCACCGGGTCGCCGGTGCCCGGGCGCACGATCTCCAGCAGCACGCCTTCGTCCAGCACCAGACCCTCGCGCGCTGCCGTCTCGTAGGCAATCATGCCGACATCGGCCGTGGCGTAACACTGGTAGCCGGTGATCCCGCGCTCGGCAAACCAGTCGCGCAGGCTGGGCGGGAAGGCCTCGCCGCTGACCATGGCCTTGCTGAACGACAACCTCGCACCCGCCTCCTGCGCCTTCTCGACCAGGATCTTCAGAAAACTCGGCGTGCCGGCATAGGCCACCGGCTGCAGGTCGGCAATGGCCGCCAGTTGCTGCTCGGTATTGCCCACGCCGCCCGGGAATACCGTGCAGCCCAGCGCCTGCGCGCCGGCCTCCATGATCCAGGCGCCCGGCGTGAGGTGGTAGCTGAAGCAGTTGTGCACCAGGTCACCGGCTTCGAAGCCGGCCGCCGCAAAAGCGCGCGCGCTGCGCCA
>CAZJKR010000194.1:0-5672 GCA_964546615.1 uncultured Curvibacter sp. | reverse complement strand
CTGAAGGACGTCAAGGCCGTGATGCCGGAGTCGACCTTTGCCCGCATCTACCAGGAGATGATCAACTTCTGCAAGTGGCACGGTGCCTTCGACCCCAAGACCATGGGCACCGTGCCCAACGTCGGCCTGATGGCCCAGCAGGCCGAGGAGTACGGCTCGCACGACAAGACCTTCGAGATTCCGGAAGACGGCGTGGCCAACATCACCGACCTGGACACCGGTGAGGTGCTGATGAGCCAGGACGTGGAGCAGGGCGACATCTGGCGCATGTGCCAGGTCAAGGACGCCGCCATCCGCGACTGGGTCAAGCTGGCCGTCACGCGCGCGCGCAACTCCGGCATGCCGGTGGTGTTCTGGCTGGATCAGTACCGTCCGCACGAGGCGCAGCTCATCACCAAGGTCAAGATGTACCTGCACGAGCACGACACGACGGGCCTGGACATCCAGATCATGAGCCAGGTACGCGCGATGCGCTACACGCTGGAGCGCGTGATCCGTGGCCTGGACACCATCAGTGCGACCGGCAACATCCTGCGCGACTACCTGACCGACCTGTTCCCGATCATGGAACTCGGTACCTCGGCCAAGATGCTGTCCATCGTGCCGCTGATGGCCGGCGGTGGCATGTACGAAACCGGTGCCGGCGGCTCGGCGCCGAAGCATGTGCAGCAGCTGGTGGAGGAGAATCACTTGCGCTGGGACTCGCTGGGAGAATTCCTGGCGCTGGCGGTGTCACTGGAGGATCTGGGCATCAAGACTGGCAACAGCCAGGCCAAGATTCTTGCCACGACGCTGGATGCCGCTACCGGCAAGCTGCTGGACAACAACAAGAATCCTTCGCCCAAGACGGGACAGCTGGACAACCGCGGCAGCCAGTTCTACCTGGCTCTGTACTGGGCCCAGGAACTGGCCGCGCAGACCGAGGACAAGGCGCTGGCGGCCAAGTTCGCGCCGCTCGCCAAGCAGCTGGCGGAGAACGAGCAGACCATCGTGGCAGAACTGGCGGCTGTGCAAGGCAAGCCGGCGGACATCGGTGGCTACTACAAGCCGGACTTTGCCAAGCTCGAAACCGTGATGCGGCCGAGCAAGACGCTGAACGCGGTGCTGGCGTCCGTGAAGGTCTAGGCCAGCTGCCGGTCAACGCGACCGGCAGGCACGAAACGAAGAGGCGATCCGTACGCCAGTCCGGATCGCCTCTGGTTTTTTGGGCGGCGGCGTTGCGATGTCTGGTGTCGCTCGGGTCTGCCTTACTTGCGACCGTCAAACGGTTGGCCGCCCAGCCGGGCCCCCGCCTTGATGCCCCGCCTAGCAAACCAGCCCTGGTGCATCTCCAGCACGTAGCGAACCGGCCTGGCGGAGCAGTGCGAGTCCAGGCTCAGCGGCTTCATGTCCGCCAGATTGACGATGGTGCCGTCGTCGGCCAGGAAGGCGGCGGTCAGCGGCAAGGGGGTGTTCTTCATCCAGAAGCATTGACCGGCGGGCTGCTCGAAGACGAACAGCATGCCCTCATTGGCCGGCATCTCCTGGCGGAACATCAGTCCGGTGGCGCGTTGCTCGGGCGTGGCCGCGACTTGGACCTGTATCAGGTGCATTCCAGCCGAAAGGGTGATGCGAGGCAGGTCGAGCTGCGGGGCCGCTTGCCCCCAGGCGGCGCTCGACAGCACGAGAAGAACGAGGGTGAGGCGGGCGAGCAGGCGGTTCATGGGCATGGGTGGAAGCAGCAGTCGAATTCTGGGCGCATTGTCCGTCATCCGCCGGGGCAATGCCTGGTCAAGCCCGGGCGAGTCCCGGGTGCGGCGATCGACGGGATGAGAATTGGGACTAGAATTTATAAGCCTGATTCGAGCCGCTCATAAGGTCTTTGTTCGACGCGCATCCATTGGCCAACGCAACCATCACGGAGTCCTGTTCCCATGTACCAGCACATCAAGGTGCCTGCCCAAGGCAAGAAAATCACGGTCAACGCCGACATGTCGCTCAATGTGCCGGACCACCCGATCATTCCGTACATCGAGGGCGACGGTACCGGCCTGGACATCACGCCGGTGATGCTGAAAGTGGTGGATGCGGCGGTGGCCAAGGCCTATGGGGGCAAGCGTCAGATCCACTGGATGGAGGTCTATGCCGGAGAGAAATCGACCCGGATCTACGGCCCGGACGTCTGGCTGCCGCAGGAAACCCTGGATGTGGTGCGCGAGTACGTGGTCTCCATCAAGGGGCCGCTGACCACGCCCGTTGGCGGCGGCATCCGCTCCCTCAACGTGGCCCTGCGCCAGGAGCTCGATCTCTACGTCTGCCTGCGCCCGGTGCAGTATTTCAAGGGCGTGCCCTCGCCGGTCAAGGAACCCGAAAAGACCAATATGGTGATCTTCCGCGAGAACTCAGAAGACATTTACGCTGGCATCGAATACGAAGCCCAGTCCGACAAGGCGAAGAAGCTGATCAAGTTCCTGATCGACGAGATGGGCGTGACGAAGATCCGCTTCCCCGAAACCTCCGGAATCGGCATCAAGCCGGTGTCGATCGAGGGCACCGAGCGCCTGATGCGCAAGGCCATCCAGTACGCCATCGACAACGACAAGCCCAATGTGACCATCGTGCACAAAGGCAACATCATGAAGTTCACCGAAGGCGGTTTCCGTGACTGGGCCTATGCGCTGGCGCAGAAGGAGTTCGGTGCCCAGCCGATCGACGGTGGTCCGTGGTGCAAGTTCAAGAATCCGAGAACCGGCCGCGACATCGTCATCAAGGACGTCATTGCCGATGCCTTCCTGCAGCAGATCCTGCTGCGCCCGGCCGAGTACAGCGTGGTCGCCACGCTCAACCTCAACGGCGACTACATTTCCGACGCCCTGGCGGCCCAGGTCGGCGGCATCGGCATCGCGCCCGGGGCCAATCTGTCCGACACCGTGGCCATGTTCGAGGCCACGCACGGCACGGCGCCGAAGTACGCCGGCAAGGACTACGTCAATCCGGGATCCGAGATCCTGTCGGCCGAGATGATGCTGCGCCACATGGGCTGGAAGGAAGCCGCCGACCTGATCATCAGCTCGATCGAGAAATCCATCCTCAGCAAGAAGGTGACCTACGACTTTGCCCGCCTGATGGACGGCGCCACCCAGGTCAGCTGCTCCGGCTTCGGCCAGGTGATGATCGACAACATGTAAGGCCGCCGGGCCGGTCGCTGCGGGCGGCCGGTTGCGCAAGCGCACGATCAACCGCTCCCGGTGCTGACCGGGGGCGGTTTTTTTCATGGCGACGGGAGGGCTGTTGCTTGAATGTGGGAAATCCGCCACCAATTCAGCCTTGGGCAGCAAGCGGCATGCCTGCTCGATAGAATGAATCCATGGCTACGAAATCCCCCGCAAAAACGCCCCAGCCGCCCGTTCAGTCGCCGGCGCGGGACGACGGCGGCTCGGTTGTGCTGGAGCGGCGCACGCAGAAGGTCAAGCCGCCGCAGATGTACCAGGTTGTCATGCTCAACGATGACTACACCCCGATGGAGTTCGTGGTGGTCGTGATCCAGGAGTATTTCAGCAAGGACCTGGAAACGGCGACGCAGATCATGCTCAAGATCCACCTGGACGGCAAAGGCGTCTGCGGCGTCTACACCAAGGATGTGGCGGCAACCAAGGTGGACCAGGTGCTGGAGGCGGCGCACAAGGCGGGCCATCCCTTGAAATGCGTCAGCGAACCGGTGGAGTAGCTGTGTAAAAGTTCTTTTTCTTTCGCGTCTGGAACTGTTGGACGGTTGGGCGAATCGGATTAAAGTTAGTTTGTAAGCAAGGCAAAGGAAATCACATGATTGCCCAGGAATTGGAAGTCAGTTTGCACATGGCGTTTGTCGAAGCTCGTCAGCAGCGCCATGAATTCATCACCGTGGAGCATCTGCTCCTGGCCTTGCTCGACAACCCCAGCGCGGCGGAAGTGCTGCGCGCCTGTGCGGCCAATATCGACGATCTGCGCAAGTCGCTCTCGAACTTCATCAAGGACAACACGCCGCAGGTGGCCGGTACCGATGACGTCGACACCCAGCCGACGCTGGGTTTCCAGCGTGTCATCCAACGCGCCATCATGCATGTGCAGTCCACCGGCAGCGGCAAGAAGGAAGTCACGGGCGCCAATGTGCTGGTGGCCATCTTTGGCGAGAAGGATTCGCACGCCGTCTATTACCTGCACCAGCAGGGCGTGACGCGGCTGGATGTGGTCAACTTCATTGCCCACGGCATCAAGAAGAGCGACCAGCCCGAACCGTCCAAGTCCAACGAGGGGCAACCAGAAAGCGAAGAGGGCGGCAGCGAAAAGAACGAGAAGGCTTCGCCACTGGAGCAGTACACCCAGAACCTGAATCAGGCGGCCAAGGACGGCAAGATCGATCCGCTGATCGGCCGCGAGTACGAGGTCGAGCGCGTGATCCAGATCCTGTGCCGTCGGCGCAAGAACAACCCGCTGCTGGTGGGTGAGGCGGGCGTCGGCAAGACGGCGATTGCGGAGGGCTTGGCCTGGCGCATCGTGCAGAAAGACGTGCCCGAGATCCTGGCCGAAGCCAACGTCTACTCCCTGGACATGGGTGCGCTGCTGGCCGGCACCAAATACCGCGGCGACTTCGAGCAGCGCCTCAAGGGTGTTCTCAAGTCGCTCAAGGACAAGCCCAATGCCATCCTGTTCATCGACGAGATCCACACCCTGATTGGCGCCGGTGCGGCGTCGGGCGGCACGCTGGATGCGTCCAACCTGCTCAAGCCGGCGCTCTCCAGCGGTCAGCTCAAGTGCATTGGCGCGACCACCTTCACCGAGTACCGTGGCATCTTCGAGAAGGACGCGGCGCTGTCGCGCCGTTTCCAGAAGGTCGACGTGGTCGAGCCCACCGTGCCCGAGACCATCGAGATTCTCAAGGGCCTGAAGTCGCGCTTCGAGGAGCACCACAACGTCAAGTACGCCAACGCCGCGCTGCAGGCGGCGGCCGAACTGTCGGCCAAGTACATCAATGACCGCCATCTGCCCGACAAGGCGATCGACGTGATCGACGAGGCCGGTGCCGCCCAGCGCATCCTGACGCCGTCCAAGCGCAAGAAGACCATCGGCAAGGGCGAGATCGAGGACATCGTGGCCAAGATCGCGCGCATTCCGCCGGCCAATGTCTCCCATGATGACCGCAGCAAGCTGCAGACCCTGGAGCGCGACCTCAAGAGCGTGGTGTTCGGCCAGGACAAGGCGCTTGATGTGCTGGCTTCGGCCGTCAAGATGGCGCGCTCCGGTCTGGGCAAACCGGACAAGCCGATCGGCTCCTTCCTGTTCAGCGGCCCCACCGGCGTCGGCAAGACCGAAGCCGCCAAGCAGCTGGCCTACATCATGGGTGTGGACCTGATCCGCTTCGACATGTCCGAGTACATGGAGCGTCATGCGGTCAGCCGCCTGATCGGCGCGCCGCCCGGCTACGTCGGCTTCGATCAGGGCGGCCTGTTGACCGAGGCCATCACCAAGAAGCCGCATGCCGTGCTGCTGCTCGACGAGATCGAGAAGGCGCATCCGGACATCTTCAACGTGCTGCTGCAGGTCATGGACCACGGCACGCTGACCGACAACAACGGGCGCAAGGCCGACTTCCGCAATGTCATCATCATCATGACGACCAATGCGGGAGCCGAGACCATGAACAAGGCGACCATCGG
>CAZJKR010000193.1:0-5751 GCA_964546615.1 uncultured Curvibacter sp. | reverse complement strand
TGCGCCACGGCCAGCCAGCGCTGCACGGAAGGGCTGGCCGGATCGAGCCCTGCATCAGCGCAGCGCTGCGGCAGTTCCTCGCGCTTTTCCCACCAGGCCAGGTTGCCGGCCAGGCGCTCGATCGCGGCCAGCGGAAAGCCCAGCGCACGGCCGGCGTCGCGCAAGGCGCCGCGGGTGCGCCAAGTGATCACGGCGGCGGCCAGCGCGGCGCGCTCGCGGCCGTACCTGGCGTAGATGTACTGGATCACCTCCTCGCGTCGCTGGTGCTCGAAATCCACGTCGATGTCGGGCGGCTCGTTGCGCTCACGGCTGATGAAGCGCTCGAACAGCACGCTGGCGCGTGACGGGTCCACCTCGGTGATGCCCAGGCAGTAGCACACCGCCGAGTTGGCCGCCGAGCCGCGCCCCTGGCACAGGATGCCCTGGCTGCGCGCAAAGCGCACCACGTCGTACACGGTGAGAAAGTATTTCTCGTAGCCCAGCTCGCCAATCAGCGCCAGCTC
Source organism: uncultured Curvibacter sp. (assembly GCA_964546615.1). Taxonomy (GTDB): domain Bacteria; phylum Pseudomonadota; class Gammaproteobacteria; order Burkholderiales; family Burkholderiaceae_C; genus Hylemonella. The sequence continues at coordinate 5,248 of CAZJKR010000193.1, read as the reverse complement.
GTGCTCCACCTGCTGCTGCACCGCGGCGGGCACGCCCTGCGGGTAGCGCCGGCCCGCGCCTTCCCAGGTGCTGCGGCGTAGAAACGTGCTGGGCGTCTCGCCCGCGGGCACCACCTCTTGCGGGTACTCGTAGCGCAGCTCGTCCAGGCTGAAGGTGCACAGCTGCGCCACGCGCACCGTCTCGGCCAGCAGATCGGCCGGGTACAGCGCAGCCAGGCGCAGGCGCGCGCGCAGGTGCGCCTCGGCATTGGGCTGCAATGCGTAGCCGCATTCGGCCACCGGCTGGCCGAGTTTGATGGCTGTCATTACGTCCTGCAGCGGCTTGCGCGAGCGCACATGCATGTGCACGTTGCCCGCCGCCACCAGCGGCACACCGCAGCGCTGCCCTGCCCCGCGCAGCTGGCGCAGCCACAGGTCATCGTCCAGCCGGTGCAGCAGCTCCACCGCCAGCCAGCCACGCTGCGGAAAGCGTTCGTTCAGCCACTGCAGCTGGGCATCGAGCTGCGCCGCAAAGCCCGGCTCCTCCGGCCGCAGGCCGTCGCGCTGCGGCACCAGCAGGGCCAGCACCTCGCGGCTGTCGAAAGCCAGTTGCTCCCAGGTGCCCATGCGCAGCCGGTAGCGCAGGCCGCGCTCGCGCTCGCGCGGCGTCACCGTGGTGTTGCGCGCCTGCGTGATCAGCTCGCACAGCTGCCCATAGCCCGCGCGGCTGCGCGCCAGCAGCACCAGGGTGAAATACGTGTCGCCCTCATCCGCATTGCTCACCTCCACCCGCAGCTCGGTGCCGATCAGCAGTTGCAGCCCCAGGCGCTTGGCCTCGCCATGCGCACGCACCACGCCGGCCATGCTGCACTCGTCCGTAATCGCCAGCGCGCTGTAGCCCAGCGCGTGCGCGCGTGCCACCAGCTCCTCCGGGTGCGAGGCCCCGCGCTGGAAGCTGAAGTTGCTCAGGGCATGCAGCTCGGCGTAGGCCGGCAACGCGGCCGAGGAAAGGACGGAGTGGCTGGGGTTCATGGCGATTCAGCCAGTCAGCACGTGGGGCTGTGCGCCCACGGGCAGGGAAAACGGCAATGGTGTGCGCGGTCTTGCGGTCTATAGTGGCAGCGCTGTAGCCACGCCGGCCGCTGCCCTGCTGTCACAGGGTGGTGGTCTGCAAAGCGCGTGGTTTCAGGGTCGAATCAAATACTGTATTTATGTACAGTATAGTTGCCGCAAGCACTGCAGGCAAGCCATAAAGGGGAGGATCGGATGACCGGTTTAATTCGCAGTCACCGTTTTAGATCGCACGTTCTGCAATGTGCATTACGTTAGGCATATCCAAAGCAATCATCGCTTGGACACTAGCAATCTTCAAAGACGCATCAACCAAAAACAGTCAGGGATACAAATATGCAAGACGAAATCCTCAAAAGCTACGTGCGCGATTTCAGTGAACAGAATTCACTTGACGCAAGGCCAGAGCCCGAGCAGTTTGAACGTTTCGTCAACTACTGCATCATCTCCAAGCAGTATCCACGAGAGTTTGATTTCGAAGATCTGTCGGTTGGAGGTGGAGCTGATTCAGCAGTCGACGGTGTAGCGATCATCGTCAACGGCAACATCGTCCAGGAACCCGAGGAAATCGACTTCTTCCTCAATCGAAACGGTTCATTGAACGTCTCTTTTTCCTTTGTTCAGTCAAAAACTTCTGCCAAGTTCAACGGGGCTCAAATTCTCAATTTCTTGGCAGGCATCAAGAACTTCTTCTCCGACACATCAGCGATACCCGAAAACGAAGATATCGAGCGGCTTCGCAGCATAAAGAAGACGATTTACAAAAACAGCATTAGTTTGGATCGCGCACCGTCCCTTGATCTTTTCTTCGTCACGACAGGGACTTGGCAAGAGCCTGAGCATATTAAGGGCCTTATCGCAAACGAGCTAGACGCTCTAAAGCAGCGCGGTCTATTTGCTCAGATTAACTTCCAATGCATTGATGCAGAAAAACTGAAGCAGATGTACCGCGAGGTACGTGGACGTTCGCTAGTAGAGATAGATTTCCCCTCTCTCGTTGCACTTCCGGAAATCAAAGGGGTAAGGCAATCGTTTATTGGAAGCCTCTCTGCCGTCGAGTATTTAAAACTTGTTATGGATACGGAGGGAAACCTTCAACGCAATCTTTTCTATGACAACGTACGCGACTATCAGGGACAAAACGCAGTCAATCGTGAGATTGATGAAACCCTGAAGTCCGGTGATGGCCAAGCAGCACTCGCCATCTATAACAATGGCATCACCATCATTGCAAAAAAAGTTGAGCGAATCAGCGGCAAGATTAAGCTTACGGATTACCAGATCGTCAACGGCTGTCAAAGCAGCCATGTGCTTTTTTCCAATAAGGATCTAATTGATCCTGGAACGCACATCATCGTAAAAATTATCGAGACAGTCGATCCGGAGATTGCTGTTAACGTGATCAAGGCGACAAATCGCCAGACGGAAGTGAAGGTAGAAGCGTTCGAGTCTCTTTCACCGTTTCACAAGGATCTTGAGGAGTACTACCGCGCCCGTGCCTCGGGCCGGCGTTGCCCAATTTTTTATGAGCGACGGTCAAAACAGTATGAGAACGTTCCGGGAATTCGTAGTAGCCAAGTAATCACACTCTCCGCCCAAATTAAGGCATTTGTGTCCGCCTGCCTGGCGCAACCCCAGAGCACGCATCGCTACTTTGGTGAAGTTCTGGATAGCAATCGTGGCCGAATGTTTACGCCCGGCGACGCGTTAGAGCGCTACTACATAAGCGCAGCAATCTTGAATCGACTTGAGAATCTTTTCAAGAGAACCTCGGTACGCTCGAAATACAAGGGTTTCAAATATCACTTGGTCTTCATGCTTTACAACTATTTTTCGAAGATCCACACAAGCAAGGGGAAGACCGATTTCGAAGCAATTTTGACGACGCTTGATGACGACTCGCAACTAATTGAATTGGTGAATGCTGGCTCTCAAAGCATCGAGACTGCCCTAAAGCGACTCAAACTCTCATTTGAGGAGGGTATTCGAAGCAAAGCTCTCACTGACTTACTTGCTAAAGAGCTTGCAGTCGCCACCAAAGGCATCTAACGTCATCCATAAACCCCCTGCAAAAACCACGCTGGCTCCCCCGCACTGCGGCGCCGGTACACCCAGAGCAGGCCGGCGTGCGGGCTCTGGGCGACGTAGTCGTCGCGCAGGGCCAGTTCTTCGCCTTCCGCTTCCGCTTCCGCTTCCGCATTCGATAACAAACTCCACCAACCGGCCTCCAGCCGTTCGGGGCCGGCCAGCAGGGTGAGTGGGCCCTGGATGTCATGAGCAGGCGCCGTTGACATTGGTATCCAAATAGATACACTATGCCAATGTACACCGTACTCCAGACAGAGGAGTTCCGGGATTGGCTGGACGTCCTCAAGGACATGAAGGCGCAGGTGCGCATTGCCGCGCGGCTGCGGCTGGCCGAGGCTGGCAACCTCGGTGACTGGAAGACGGTCGGCGCAGGCGTATCGGAGATGCGCGTGGATGTGGGGCCGGGCTATCGCCTGTACTTCACCCGGCGGCAGAACATCCTCATCGTCATGCTGGCGGGCGGTGACAAGTCCACACAAGCCAGGGATATCAAGAGAGCACAAAAGCTCCTGACACAGTTGGAGCTGGAACCATGAGTACCACCAAAGCCAAGACCAAGCTGGTTCCATTCGATGCGGCCCGCTACCTGGGTGACGATGCAGCCATTGCCGAGTACATGAACGCCGTACTCGAAACCGGCGACACTGACCTGCTGCTGCTCGCACTGGGCGACGTGGCCCGTGCACGAGGCATGGCCCAGGTTGCCAAGGACGCCGGGCTGGGCCGCGAGAGCCTGTACAAGGCACTGACGCCGGGTGCCAAGCCGCGTTTCGATACCGTGGTCAAGGTGGCCAACGCGCTGGGCGTGCGACTGAGCGTGCAACCGGCTTCGGTGTGACGCCCGGCCAGCAGCGTCAGCCATACACCCCCTGCAAAAACCACGCCGGCTCCCCCGCACTGCGGCGCCGGTACACCCAGAGCAGGCCGGCGTGCGGGCTCTGGGCGACGTAGTAGTCGCGCAGGGCCAGTTCTTCGCCTTCCGCTTCCGCACTTGATAACAGACTCCACCAGCCGGCCTCCAGCCGCTCGGGGCCGGCCAGTAACGTGAGTGGCCCTTGGTAGATGGGGCGCTCGCCTTGCACGGCCAGGCGCAGCGGTTCGCGCAGCAGCCAGGGCGGGTGCAGGCGCAGATGGGGCGGCAGCTTGACTTTGCTCTTGCGTGTGGGCGCAGGTGCAGTGGCCGCGGGCTGCCAGCGTTGCATGTGCTGCGGGCGATGGTCGGCCACGAGCTGGCCGCGCAGCACGCGTTCATTCCCCAAACGCACCGAGACACGCTCGATGAACTGCTGCAGCGTTTCTCCCTCTAGCACGTCTTCAGGCAGCAAGCTGGTGGACTGCGTGGCCAGCAGTTCGGTCTGCGGGGCTTCGAGCCGGATGGCCACCACGGGGGCGGTCAGCGTCACGCGGGCCAGGTGCTCGCCCAGCAGGCGCGTGAGGTGCGCCATGTCACGCGTGGCCTCGGCGGTGCGGATGTGCAAGTGGCCGTTGCTCGCATCGCCACGGCGCACGAGGTCGTGCTCCCAGTGCAGCGTCAGCGCCACCACGCCGCGTTGCCGTGCCTGCAGCCAGGCGCCCAGTTGCGCCAGCAGGCGGCGTGCGCCGAAGAGCAGGCCCTCGGTCACTTCGATGCGGCCTACAAACTCCAGCCGGGCACTGAAGGCTTCGGGCAGCGTGAGCCATTCAAACGCATCGGGCCGCAGACCGTAGGCACGGTCCAGCGCTTCCAGCAGCGCGGCGCCGAAGCGGCGCGACACGCCGCCGCGCGGCAAGGCACGCACCTGCCCCAGCGTGCGGCAGCCCAGGCGTTGCAGCGTGGGGGCGTGCGAGTGCGTGGCGCTGAGCACTTCGATGGGCAGGGCGTCCAGCGTGCGCTGCAAGGCGGTGGAGGGGAAGAACCTGGCGGGGATGGGCTCTCGGCATTCAGCCTGAATCCGTTCGCCCTGAGCTTGTCGAAGGGCCCTTCGACCCGGCTCAGGATGGGCTTCGACAGGCTCAGCCCGAACGGAGGTGGTCGAGTTCGAACCTGTTGACTGGGTGTTGTCACGCAGTGTGCGCAGCAGCGCGAGCGCAGCCAGCGCGGTGGGCGCTACCGCGAGGGCGCTGGCGCCCT
>CAZJKR010000192.1:0-5778 GCA_964546615.1 uncultured Curvibacter sp. | reverse complement strand
CACCACCTGCACACCGGGCTTGATCAGGTCGTCCCAGTCCTTGATGCCCTTGGGGTTGCCCTGGCGCACCAGGAACAGCATGGTGGAGGTGGTGGGCGAGGCGTTGTTCGGAAAGCGCTTGGCCCAGTCGGCCGCCACCAGGCCCTTGCTGGCCAGGAACTCGATGTCAGTGGTGGTGTTCATCGTCACCACGTCGGCGTCCAGGCCGTCGGCCACGGCACGCGCCTGGGCGCTGGAGCCACCGTGGGCCTGGTCGATCTTCACATCCTTGCCGGTGGTCTTCTTGTAGTGGGCCGTGAAGGCCGCGTTGTAGTCCTTGTAGAACTCGCGCGCCACGTCGTAGGAGGCGTTGAGCAAGGTCTGGGACGCTACAAAATTGCTAGCCGTCAGCGCAACAGCGGCAAGGGAAAAAGTGGCAATCTGTTTGAATTTCATGATATGCAAATACGGTTGTTTCGACTTGTGGAGAATTGTCCGGACCCGGACTCCAAACCCAAACTATTGTTTTGTGCTTAGTAAATAACCAACATGACTAAGCACAGGACTCAGGCGGCGTGCAGAGACGCGCTCGGCCCCGGCTGGGATGCACCATTGGCGGCACCACTGGATGCTGTGGCCAGTCCGCCTTCGCCCACCAGCGACTGCAGCAGCGCCACACCCAGCGGCCATTCGCCGTGGCCGGATTCAACATTGATGTGGCCGGCATCCGGTACGCGCACGAACTCGCTGCCCCAGTTGCGCGCATAGGCCCCCGACAGGCGGATCGGACAATAGGGATCATTGCTGCTGGCCACCAGAATGCTGCGGTATGGCAGTTTCTGGCACGGCACAGGTGCGAAATCGGCCAGCACGGCACGGCGCTCCGGGTCGGCCGGTGCCACCAGCAAGGCGCCCTGGATGCGTGATGCAATAACGGGCGGCAAATGCGTGACGGCAATGCAGCCCAAGCTGTGCGCCACCACCACCACCGGCCCCGGCTGGGCCTCGATGGTGCGGCTGATGGTGTTGACCCAGGCGGCACGTGCTGGTGTCAGCCAGTTGTCCTGCTGCACGCGCACGGTGCGCGCATAGCGCTCGGCCCACAGGCTTTGCCAGTGGCCCGGGCCGGAGTCACGCCAGCCGGGGACGATGAGAATGCGCAGATCGCTCGCCATCTGAGGTACCGCCGCCTGTACTTTTATTTGTTGGGCTGCGGCGTCAGACGCAGGTAGGGGCGAACCGCTTTGAAGCCCTTGGGGAAACGTTGCGCCAGCTCGGCCGGGTCCTGCAGGCTGGGAACGATGACCACGTCGTCGCCGTCCTTCCAGTTGGCCGGCGTGGCGACCTTGTGGCTGTCGGTCAGCTGCAGCGAATCGATCACGCGCAGGATCTGGTCGAAGTTGCGCCCGGTGCTCGCCGGATAGGTGAAGGTGGTGCGGATCACCTTCTTGGGGTCGATGATGAACACGCTGCGCACCGTGGCGGTGGTCGATGCGTTCGGATGGATCATGTCGTACAACCCCGCCACCTTCTTGTCGGCATCGGCCAGGATGGGAAAGTTGACGGTGGTGTTCTGCGTCTCGTTGATATCCTGCACCCACTTGGCATGGGAGTCGAGCGGGTCGACGCTCACCGCAATGGCCTTGACGCCACGCCTGGCGAATTCGCCCGAAAGGGCCGCGGTCTTGCCGAGTTCGGTCGTGCAAACGGGCGTGAAGTCGGCCGGGTGTGAAAACAGCACCACCCAGTTGTTGCCCGCCCACGCATGGAAGCGAATGGGGCCGGCTGTGGAGTCTTGCGTGAAATCGGGGGCGATGTCGCCCAGTCTGAGAGTGCTCATGGAAACCTCCTGGCTGTCAATGTTTTTTCATTGTCAGACCGAGGCTTCAAAACTCAAACGAATATCTTGAAGTTAGCTAATACCAAAAAAGATATGTGGATGGACGAATGGCATGAGACCTCCGTCCTTCAGTATTCACCGCTGCATGCCCCAGCGCCGCACCGTCAGACGCTCAAGCGTGGAGAAAACCACATTTTCGACCAGCAGGCCGATCAGCACCACCAAAGCCAGCCCCGCAAACACCCGGTCGGTGTAAAGCTCATTCCGGTTCTGGAAGATGAACCAACCAAGCCCCCCCTTGCCCGAGGACGCACCGAACACGAGTTCGGCTGCAATCAGCGTGCGCCAAGCGAAGGCCCAGCCGATCTTGAGACCCGAGAGGATGGAGGGCAGCGCTGCAGGCACGAGGATCTGAAACACGAAGCGCAGGCCCTTGAGGCCATAGTTGCGACCAGCCATCTGCAGCGTCGCGGGCACCCCCTGGAAACCCGCATAGGTGTTGAGAGCAAGCGGCCACAGCACCGAATGCACCAGCACGAAGACAAGACTGCCCTGCCCCAGCCCAAACCACAGCAGGGCCAGCGGCAGCAGCGCGATGGCGGGCAAGGGATTGAGCATGGCCGTCAGCGTGCTGAGCAGATCACGTCCGAGCCGAGTGGATACCGCCAGCGTGGTCAGTGCAAATGCCACGACGATGCCGCCGAAGTAGCCCTTGAGCAGAACCCCCAGCGAAATCTTCGCCTTGAGCAACAGCTCGCCCGAGGCCAGGCCGTCGACCAGCGCGCGCGCGGTTGCCCCGAAAGTGGGCAACAGCAGATCGTTGTCCTGCCAACGCGCCACGAGTTCCCACAACAGGGCAAGCAAGGCCAGCAGAAGCGACTTACGCAGCCAGCCCTGCTCCCACAGGCGCACGGTCCAGGGCAGCGGGCGTTCGGCCGGTACGACCGCCAGCGCCTCAAGCGTACGTTCGTATTCGGGGCGGATGGGCGGGTTCAGGGTGCTCATGCAAATTTACGGGTCGCGGTTTCGGGGCCGGGTTGTGCCTCATCGAACAGCAGGCGGTGAATGCGTTGCGCCGTGGCCTGGAACTCGGCGCTGCCGCTGCTGTACAAATCAAATTGATGGCTGTTGATCTCGGCGCGAACGCGGCCCGGATGCGGCGACAGCAGGCCGATACGGTTGCCTACGACCAAAGCCTCCTCGATCGAGTGGGTCACGAAGAGCAGTGTGAAGCGAACCTCTTCCCACAACGCCAACAGCTCTTCCTGCATCTTGCGACGCGTCAGTGCATCCAGCGCGGCAAAGGGCTCATCCATCAGCAACACGCGCGGCTGCATGGCCAGAGCGCGGGCAATCGCCACGCGCTGCTTCATGCCGCCTGAGAGCTGATGCGGGTAGGACTGGGCAAAGGCCGACAGGCCCACCTTGTCCAGGTAGTGCAGCGCACGCTCGGCAGCTTCGCTGCGCCCGAGTAGGCGCGAAGCCAGCAGCGGGAACATCACGTTGTCCTTCACCGTCTTCCAGGGCGGAAGCTGGTCGAACTCCTGAAACACCACGATGCGGTCGGGGCCCGGGCCATGCACGGCCTGCCCGTCGAGGCGGATCTCGCCTTCGACCGGCTGGATGAAGCCACCCACCGCCTTGAGCAAGGTCGACTTGCCGCAGCCCGAAGCGCCGAGCAACACGAAGCGGTCGGCCGCGTGCACGTCGAAGCTCACGCGGTGCGTGGCACGCACCACGCGCCCAGGTGTGCGGTACTCCAGGCTGACGCCATCCACCGCCAGCAGCGGCTGCCCGACGACCGCGCTGGTCGCCGGATGCAAGGAGGTGACGGTTGCCACGTCGGCCTCAGCTGCCCGGATGCGCATGGGCTTCCTCGAAGAAATAGTCCTTCCACGAGCCCGCCCTGTTCTTCAGAACCTCGATGCCATGCAACTTGTCGGCGTAGATGTAGGTGTTCTGCGGGTTGGCAGTGAAGTCATTCTCCGGGTCATCGATGATCTTCTTCACCAGGGCCGGATCGAGCTTGGACTTCTGCACGCGGATGAATATCTCGGCCGCCTTCCCCGTACCAGCCACCCTGTCCTTGCGGATGAACTCCGCCGCTTCGCGCAGCGCGGCGTAGAAAGCCTTGTAGGTCTTGGGGTTCTCGTCGTGAAACTTCTGCGTGGTGTAGAGCACGTTGAAGGTGGCCGGACCGCCCAGGATGTCGTAGCTGCTCAGCACCTTGTGCACCTTGGGGTTGCCTGCGAGCGCCTGGTAATAGAAAGGCGCGCTGGAGAAGTGCGAATTGATCTCCGTACCGCCCGCGATCAGCGCAGCGGTGGCGTCAGGATGCGGCAGGCTGACCGAGATGGCATCGTATTTCTTGGCCTGGGCCACACCAAAGAGCTTTGCCGTCTCGATCTGCAGGGTGCGCGACTGGAAGCCCGTGCCTGCGGCCGGCACTGCGATGCGATCCTTGTCACCAAAGTCGGCGAGCTTCTTGATATTGGGATTGGTCGTGATCAGGTAGTTGGGCAGCGAGCCGAGCGCAGCCACGGCCTTGACGTTCTGTTTGCCCTTGGTGCGGTCCCACAACGTGAGCATGGGCGGCACACCGGCCGAAACCACGTCCAGAGAACCGGCCAGCAGGGCCTCGTTCATGGCCGTGGCGCCCGAGATCTGGTTCCAGCTGACCTTGATATCCAGCCCGGCGGCCTTGCCGTGCTTCTCGATCAGCTTCTGATCCTGCACTACGTCGAGGATGAGGTAAGCGATACCGAACTGCTGGGCGATACTGATGCGGCCTTCGGCCTGGGCCAGCGTGGAGGCGGCCAGCAGGCCGAGGCCAGCTATGGCGGTGATGGATTTGCGGAACAGGGATTTCATCGTGTCTTTCGTATCAGGAATGGAAAAGGGAATCAGAACGGGACGTCGCCCTCGATCGTGGTGCGGTAGAGCTTGCGACGCAGATGATCCGGGGTACCTGCAGCCAGATGTGTCACGGAACGGTTGTCCCAGAACACCATGTCATGCGGCTGCCAGACGTGGCGGTAGACGAACTCAGGGCGGATGCTGTGCGCGAACAATTCATCCAGCAGCGCACGGCTCTCGGCTTCGGGCATATCGACGATACGGGTTGTGAAATGCTCGCTGACGAAGAGCGCCTTGCGCCCGGTCTCGGGGTGCGTGCGCACCACGGGGTGCACCTTGGGCTCCACCTTGGCGATCTGCTCGGCCGTGAGCTTCGGGCGCCAAGGATTGCGTGCGCGCAACTCTTCGTACTTGCACAGATAGGAATGCTCGGCACGAAGGCTCGCGATGCGCTGCTTCAGGTTTGCGGGCAACGCATCGTAAGCGGTGTGCTGGTTGGCGAACAGCGTGTCGCCGCCCATCGATGGCAACTCCTGCGCGTGCAGAAAAGATCCCAGGCTGGGCTTCTCCACATAGGACAGGTCCGAATGCCAGTAGTGGCCTGCATCACCCAGGCCGATCGGTTGGCCGTTCTCCCGGATGTTGGAGACGATCAACACCTCCGGATGACCTGCCAGTGCAAACTGATGCAGCACATGGATCTGCAACGGCCCGAAACGGCGGCTGAAGGCCACCTGTTGCGCTGGCGTGATGCGCTGGTCGCGGAAGACCAGAACGTGGTGGTCCAGGTGGGCACGGTGGATGCGGCGGAAATCGCCGTCCCTCACGGGCTGACCCAGGTCCAGACCGATGACCTCGGCCCCCAGAGAGCCGGGCAGCGGACGAATCTCGAAGCTTTGGGAAGGGACCGCAACAGGTCGGTCCAGAGTCGTGGTGTCACTCATGTCATTTTCATCGGTGCGTCAGGATGAAAACAACTGTACGTAAACTGAATGAGATTGGGAACGAATTAATCGTAGGCTGTTTATTACGAAATCATCCGTAAGCCGCCTCACCCGCTCAGCTGTAAGAACCTGGTGCAGGCAACACGCCGTTCAACGCCC
>CAZJKR010000191.1:2694-5795 GCA_964546615.1 uncultured Curvibacter sp. | reverse complement strand
AGCCGCACCAATGAAGTCGGCATGGTGATGCGCGCCACGGCGATGGTGCGCACGAACTCGAAGGGGTCGAGCGGCGCCTGGTTCGCCAGCGGCGTGCCTTCGACGCGTACCAGGTTGTTGATCGGCACCGACTCCGGGTAGGGGGCGAGGTTGGCCAGTTCGGCGATCAGGCCGGCGCGCTGGCGGTGGCTCTCGCCCATGCCGACGATGCCGCCCGAGCACACCTTGACGCCGGCGCTGCGCACGCGGGCCAGGGTGTCCAGACGCTCCTGGTAGTCGCGCGTGCTGATGATGTCGCCGTAGAAGTCGGGCGCGGTGTCGAGGTTGTGGTTGTAGTAGTCCAGGCCGGCGTCGCGCAGCTGCTCGGCGTGGCCGTCTTCCAGCATGCCCAGCGTGGCGCAGGTTTCCAGGCCCAGGCCCTTGACGCCGCGCACCAGCTCGGCCACTTTCTCGATGTCGCGGTCCTTGGGTGCGCGCCAGGCCGCACCCATGCAGAAACGGGTGGCACCGGCGTCCTTGGCGCGCCGGGCGGCGAACAGCACTTCTTCCAGCGCCATCAGCTTGGAGGCTTTGACGCCGGTGTCGAACGAGGCCGACTGCGGGCAGTAGCCGCAGTCTTCCGGGCAGCCGCCGGTCTTGACCGACAGCAGGGTGGCGAACTCGACCTGCGTCGGGTCGAAGTGCTGACGGTGCACGGTCTGGGCGCGGTACAGCAACTCGGGGAAGGGCAGCTGGAACAGCGCCTCGATGGCGTCCACGCTCCAGCGTTCGGCTTTCTCCGCCGCGGGCGCGACTGCCTTCGGACGGTGCAGGGTGATGGTCTGTTCGGTGACGGTACGCATGGCTATTCCTGGCTTCAGGTGGCGTCAGGCGCTGTCGCCGCCGTGGTGTTCGGCGTGTGCCGGCACATGCGAAGCCTCCTGCACCGGGATGTGGCTGCGCTGTTCCTTGATGCGGTTGCTGTCGTCGACGAACACCAGCTTGGGCTCGAAGCCCTTGCACTGCGCCTCCGGCACCTGGGCGAAGGCGGCAATGATCAGCAGGTCGCCGACGGCGGCGCGGCGTGCGGCCGAGCCGTTGACCGAAATGATGCCGCTGCCGCGCTCACCCCGGATGGCGTAGGTGATGAAGCGTTCGCCGTTGTTGATGTTCCAGATATGGACCTGTTCGTTTTCCATCAGGTTGGCGGCATCGAGCAGGTCCTCGTCGATGGCGCAGGAACCCTCGTAATGCAGTTCGCAGTCGGTGACGGTGGCGCGGTGGATCTTGGATTTGAGCAGGGTACGTTGCATGGTCGGCTCCTCGTGGGAGGTTCAGGGGGAGGGCGGCACCAGGATGGTGGGTTTGGCCGCCGGGTAGGTTTCGGGGTAGTCGCGGCTGAAATGCAGGCCGCGACTTTCGTGCCGGCTCTGGGCGCTGCGTACGATGAGGTCGGCCACCTGGACCAGGTTGCGCAGTTCCAGCAGGTCGCGCGTGACGTGGAAGGTGGCGTAGAACTCCTGGATCTCGCCCTGGAGCAGTTGAATGCGGTGGGCGGCACGTTCCAGCCGCTTGTTGGTGCGCACGATGCCCACGTAGTCCCACATGAAGCGGCGCAGTTCGTCCCAGTTGTGCGAGATCACGACGCATTCGTCGGCGTCGGTCACGCGGCTGTCGTCCCAGAAGGGCAGCGCCGGCGAGGGTGTGGGGCGGTCCTGGGCAATCGCCTGCGCGACGGCGCGTGCATAGACCATGCACTCCAGCAGCGAGTTGCTGGCCAGCCGGTTGGCGCCGTGCAGGCCGGTGTAGGTGGCCTCGCCGATGGCGTACAGGCCCGCCAGGTCGGTACGCCCGGCCAGGTCGACAACGATGCCGCCACAGGTGTAGTGCGCGGCCGGCACCACCGGAATGGGCTGTCTGGCGATGTCGATGCCCAGCTCCAAGCAGCGCGCATAGATGGTGGGGAAATGCTCCAGCAGGAAGGCCTTGGGCTGGTGCGAGATGTCGAGGTAGACGCAGTCCAGCCCGCGCTTTTTCATTTCGAAGTCGATGGCGCGTGCCACCACGTCGCGCGGGGCCAGTTCGGCGCGCGCGTCGTGTGCCGGCATGAAGCGGGTGCCGTCCGGCAGGATGAGTTTGCCGCCCTCGCCGCGCACCGCCTCGCTGATCAGGAAGGATTTGGCGTGCGGGTGGTACAGGCAGGTCGGATGGAACTGGACGAATTCCATGTTGCCGACACGGCAGCCGGCGCGCCAGGCTGCGGCGATGCCGTCGCCGGTGGCGGTGTCCGGGTTGGTGGTGTAGAGGTAGACCTTGCCGGCGCCGCCGGTGGCCAGGATGGTGTGCGGCGCGCTGAAGGTGTCCACCACGTCGGTGACCTCGTTCAGCGCATACAGGCCCAGGCAGCGCTGGTCGGGCAGGCCGAGCTTGGGCGCGGTGATCAGGTCCACCAGCATGTGGTGCTCGAACAGCGTGATGTTGGGTGTGGCGCGCACCTTGGCCATCAGCGTGTCCTGCACGGCCGCGCCAGTGGCATCGGTGGCGTGCACGATGCGGCGTTCGCTGTGACCGCCTTCGCGTGTGAGGTGCAGCTGGCCGCCCTCAAGCGAGAAAGGCACGCCGAGGTCCTGCAGCCAGCGGATGTTCTCGGGCGCGTGCTGCACCACGAAGCGCGTGGCCACCGGGTCGCACAGGCCGGCACCGGCCACCAGCGTGTCCTGGACGTGCGCCTCGAAGCTGTCGCCCTCGGTCATGACGGCGGCAATGCCACCCTGGGCCCAGCTGCTGGAGCCGTCGACGAGTTCGCGTTTGGTCAGCACCGCCACGCGGTGCGTCGGCGCCAGGTGCAGGGCGGCGCTCAGCCCGGCCAGGCCGCTGCCGACAATGAGGACGTCGAACTGATGAGCGGAAGAAGTCACGGGGCGGTCACTCTCGGCAAGGGCGTGGCGGTGTCAGACCGGCGAATACGCCAGCCGGACGTAGATCGGGGCAAAGGCCTCGGCCTGGGTGATTTCGATCAGACTTTCCTTGGCCAGCTCCAGCAGGGCGATGAAGGTCACCACCAGCACCGGCGTGCCCTGGGACGGGTCGAACAGGTGCTCGAATTCGACGAACTTCTGTCC
>CAZJKR010000191.1:0-2684 GCA_964546615.1 uncultured Curvibacter sp. | reverse complement strand
CTGTCCTTGCAGCTGGCGCAGCACGATGCTCATGTGCTCGCGCACCGACAGTTCCTCGCGCGTGATCCGGTGGTGCTGCACCAGCTTGGCGCGCTTGAGGATGTCGGCCCAGGCTTCCCGCAGATCGACCACGTGCACGTCGGGGAAACGCGGTTGCAGCGACTGCTCGATGTAGACCTGGGCCTTGAGGAAATCGCGTCCGTACTGCGGCAGGTTGCCCAGTTGGGCCGCAGCCAGCTTGATCTGCTCGTACTCGAGCAGGCGGCGTACCAGCTCGGCGCGCGGGTCCTCGGTCTCCTCGCCCTCGGCGCTCTTTTTCGGCGGCAGCAGCATGCGCGACTTGATCTCGATCAGCATGGCCGCCATCAGCAGGTACTCGGCGGCCAGCTCCAGGTTGCGGCTGCGGATTTCGTCCACGTAGGTCAGGTACTGACGCGTGACGCCCGCCATCGGGATGTCGAGGATGTTGAAGTTCTGCTTGCGGATCAGGTAGAGCAGCAGGTCGAGCGGACCTTCGAAAGCTTCGAGGAAGACCTCCAGTGCATCCGGCGGGATGTACAGGTCCTGCGGCATGGTGAACAGCGGCTCGCCGTAGAGCCGGGCCACGGCCACGTGGTCCACGACCTCAGGCATGTCCGGTGGCAAGGCGGCCGTGCGGGCCTCCGGGGCAGTGCTGTCGACGGTGTCGGTCATTCGTTTGCTATCAAATCAGGAGCTGCTTGCGCCCGTCAATATTGGGCTTGAGCTCGATTTGACTCGTCATTTGCCTTCGGTCTGGTAGACGTAGGGCTTTTGCGCCACGCGGGCTTGCGAATACGCGGCCCAGGCGTCGCGGTCCACCGTCTTGTCCCACAGCAACTCGCGACCCTGCCGCTGCCGGGCTTCGAGCTCGGGCTGGCCGGCCTTGAGCTGCTCGATGAACTGGGTGGCGTCGGATTTGTAATCGGGGCTGCGGAAAATATGCATGGACAGACCTTTGAGGGGCGCCTGTCGGCAACAGGCGCCAGCCATTTTACCGGCAGTGGTTCAGGTGCCCCGGGCCCCGGCAACGGCAGCGGCCAGACCGCCGGCGAGGTCCGCCTGCCGGTCGGCCGCGGGCACCAGTTCGAGCAGGCCGCAGCGCCGGGCGATGTCCAGCGGCTGGTGCTGCAGACCGCACAGAATCAGGCGCCGGCCGGTCTTGTGGCAGCCGCGCGCCAGGTCCATCAGGGTGTCGGCCCCGGAGGAATCGATGTAGATCACGTTCTTCAGATCCAGCACCAGGGCGTGCGCGGGCAGGTGGTTTTCCATGTCCTCCACCAGCTTGACGGCGCCGAAGAACAGGGCGCCATAGAGCCGGTAGGCGCGCACCTGCTGTTCCAGACCGGCCAGTACGGGCTGGTCCTGTGCGCTGACCGCTTCGGAGCGCGACAGGCTGGAGATGCGGTAGATGAAGGTGATGCAGGCGCCGATCAGGCCGACCTCCACCGCCACCGTGAGGTCGAACACCACCGTCAGGAAAAACACGGCCAGCAGCGTGATGCGGTAGGGCAGGCGGAACTGGCGCAGGTGCACGAACTCACGCCACTCGCCCATGTTCCAGGCCACGAACATCAGGATGGCGGCCAGTGCCGCCAGCGGCACATTGGTCGCCAGCGGCGCGGCCACCAGCACGATCAGCAGCAGCACGGCCGCATGCACGATGCCGGCTACCGGCGAGGTGGCGCCGCTCTTGATGTTGGTGACGGTGCGGGCGATGGTGCCGGTGGCCGGCATGCCACCGAAGAAGGGGGTGACGAAGTTGGCCACGCCCTGGGCCATGAGTTCCTGGTTGGGGTTGTGCCGTCCGCCGGCCATGCCGTCGGCCACCCGGGCGCACAGCAGCGACTCGATGGCGCCCAGCAGGGCCAGCGTGGTGGCCGGAATCAGCAGAAAACGCGCGGTTTCCCAGGAGAAGGCCGGCCATGCGAAGGCAGGCAGGGCGGAAGGAATGCCGCCGAAACGACTGCCGATGGTGTCGACCTGCAGGTCCAGCACGGTGACGGCCAGCGTGGTCAGCACCAGCGCCACCACAGTACCGGGAATGGTGGTGAGTCGACCGGCCGGTGTCCCCTTCGGACCCAGCCGGGGCATGGCCTGCTGCCATAGCAGGATGATGGCCAGGCAGGCCAGCGCCAGGAACAGGGCCTGCGGATTGAAGGTGTGCAGCGCACCATACAGCGTGGTCAGCATGCCGAAGAAGTCGGCGGGCATGGTGCTGACCTGCAGGCCCAGGAAATCCTTGATCTGCGACAGCGCGATCAGCACGGCGATGCCGTTGGTGAAGCCGATCACCACCGCCACCGGGATGAAGCGGATCAGGGTGCCGAGCTTGAAGAAGCCCATCAGGAACAGCATGACGCCGGACATGGCGGTGGCAATGATGAGATTGGCCAGGCCGTAGCGCTCGACGATGCCGTAGACGATGACGATGAAGGCGCCGGCCGGCCCGCCGATCTGCACCCGGCTGCCCCCCAGGGCCGAGATCAGGAAGCCGGCGATGATGGCGGTGAACAGGCCGGCCTCGGGCTTGAGTCCGCTGGCCATGGCAAAGGCCATCGCCAGCGGCAGGGCGACGACGCCGACCGTGGCGCCGGCGCTCAGGTCACGGATGAAGCGATCGCGGGAATAGTCTTGCAGTGCATCGAGCAGATTGGGGCGGAAGG
>CAZJKR010000190.1:2013-5881 GCA_964546615.1 uncultured Curvibacter sp. | reverse complement strand
CGGCTGCGGCAAGACCACGCTGCTCAAACTCGCCGCCGGCCTGCTGCAGCCCGATGCAGGCACGGTGAGCCTGCAGGGCCAGGCGATCCGTGCGCCCGGCCCGGGCACGGGGTTCGTGTTCCAGCAAGCCACGCTGCTGGACTGGCTCACGGTGCTGGACAACGTGCTGCTGCCCCTGACCCTGCAGCGCAAGCCCACCGCTGCCGACATGGCGCGTGCCGAACAGCTGCTGACCCAGATGGGCCTGGGGGCCTACCTGCGCCACCATCCGCGCCAGCTGTCGGGCGGGCAGCAGAGCCGCGTGGCCATTGCGCGCGCGCTGCTGCTGGACCCGCCCATCCTGCTGATGGACGAGCCTTTTGCCGCGCTCGATGCCATCACGCGCGAGGAACTGCAGGACGAGTTGCAGCGCATCTGCCGTGCGCGCGGCACCTCGGTGTTTTTTGTTACCCACGACATCGCCGAGGCGGTCTACCTGGCCGACCGCGTGGCGGTGATGGACGCCGGCCGCATTCGCCACGATATCCGCGTGGACCTGCCGCGTCCGCGCGGGCAGGACCTGCGCTACAGCACGGCCTTCAACGCCATCTGTGCCGAACTGCGGCACGCCATGGATGAAGGGGCGCGACAGTGAAGTACCCCCGTCTCACTGCGGCGCTCTTGTTCCTGGCCCTGTTGCTGGCCTGGGAATGGTCCGTGGTGGCCTTCAAGTTTTCACCCCTGGTGCTGCCCGCGCCCAGCGTGATCGGCGCGGCGCTGCAACGCGGCCTGCAGACGGGTTACCTCTGGCCGCACATCGCCCAGACGCTGCTGGAGCTGGGCCTGGGCCTGGGGCTGGGCGTGGTGCTGGGGTTTGTGGGCGGCGTGCTGCTGGGTGAATCTGCTGCGCTGCGCCGCGTGCTCATGCCCTATGTCGTAACCAGCCAAGTCATCCCGAAGCTGGCGCTGGTGCCGCTGTTCATCGTCTGGTTCGGTTTCGGCACCACGCCCACGGTGGTCATCACCGCGCTGATCTGTTTCTTCCCGCTGCTGGAAAACACCCTGACCGGCGTGGCCCAGGTGGACGCGGCACGGCTGGAACTGTTCCGCATGCTGGGCGCCACCCGTTGGCAGACCCTGTGGCGCCTGAAGGTGCCGGCGGGGCTGCCGGCCATCCTGGCCGGCCTGCGCGTGGCCGTGGTGCTGGCGCTGGTGGGCGCCGTGGTGGGTGAGTTCATAGGCGCCAGCAAGGGGCTGGGCGCGCTGATCATTGCCGCCCAGGGCTCCATGGACACGCCGCTGATGTTCGCCGTGCTGCTGCTGATCACGCTGATCGGCCTGCTGCTGTACGAGGCCACGCTCTGGCTGGAGCGCCGTCTGCTGCAACCTTATTCCCAAACTTCCAATTGATGAGGACGACACCATGAAACGACATTTCCTGCGCGCCCTTGCGGCGCTCACACTCGGTGCCCTGTGCACCGGCGCCTGGGCCCAGGCCAAACTGGACAAGGTGACGATTGCCGGCTGGGGCGGCCCCATTTCCGAGATCACCAACCTGCTGGTCGAGCCTGACAAGGGCTTCTTTCGCGCCCAGGGCATTGACATGGTCTTCATGCCCGGCACCGGGGGGGGTGATGCGGTGCGCAACCTGCTCAGCGGCCAGGCCGACGTGGCCTTCACCGACCCGGGCTCGCTCTACGCCGCGCTGGACAAGGGCGAGAAGCTGCGTGTCATCTACGACATCTACCCGCAGAACATCTTCAACGTGGTGGCGCTCAAGAGCAGCGGCATCAGCAAACCGGCGGACCTCAAGGGCAAGAAGATCGGCGTCTACAGCCTGTCCAGCGGCACGCTGACCAATCTGCAGCTGCTGCTGAACCAGGCTGGCCTGAGCGAGAAGGATGTGACCATCGTCGTCACCGGCCTGCTGAATTTCGCGCCGCTGATGCAAGGCCAGGTGGATGCCACCGCCGCCACCGACACCGGCCTGCTGGTGGCCCGCGCCCGAGGCGTGGGCGAGGTGAACGTGATGGAAGTGCGCCATTCGCTCAACGTCTCCAGCGACATCTTTGTGGTGCGCGAGGAGACCTTCCAGCAGAAGAAGGACGTGCTCAAGCGCTTCCTCACAGCCTACCGCGACAGCATGTCATGGATGATCGCCCAGCCGCAGGAGGCCGCCGCGCTGGCGGTCAAGCGCGCGATCAACGGCCAGAACGAAGCCGTGAACCTGGAGGTGATCAAGCTGCGCAATGCGTCCAGCGTCTCGCCGCTGACACAACAAAAAGGCCTGGGTGCCATCGACGTCGACATGCTGCAAAAGGGCGCCGAGGCC
Source organism: uncultured Curvibacter sp. (assembly GCA_964546615.1). GTDB lineage: Bacteria > Pseudomonadota > Gammaproteobacteria > Burkholderiales > Burkholderiaceae_C > Hylemonella. The sequence continues at coordinate 3,570 of CAZJKR010000190.1, read as the reverse complement.
TGGAAGAAGATCGGCCTGATCCAGCGCGAGCTGAAGATGAAAGACGTGGTCAGCCAGGAGCTGCTGCCGGGCCGCAAGCAATGATGACGTTCGCCCTGAGCCTGTCGAAGGGCATGCTGGGCTTCGACAGGCTCAGCCCGAACGCAACTACGCGTATGAGGTACTCATGAACTTCCAAGGCAAGGTCATCCTCGTCACCGGCGCCAGCCGCGGCATTGGCGCAGCCATTGCGCAGGCCTTTGCAGCCGAAGGTGGTTTTGTGGTCGTCAACTACCTGCGCAATGAGGCGGCGGCGGAAGCAGTGGTTGCACAGTGCAAGGCGGCCGGCGTGCAAACCGGCGGCGACGCCTGGGCCCTCCGGGCCGATGTGAACGACGCGGCCCAGGTGCAGGCCCTGGTGGCGCAGGTGCTGGCCGAAGTGGGCCGCATCGACGTGCTGGTGAACAACGCCTTCGCGCCCTACCGCTTCGACCCCGAGCAGCGCCAGCGTTTCTGGGAAACACCCTGGACCGATTACCAGACCCAGTTCGATGGCGCCGTGCACGCCACCTACAACCTGTGCCAGGCCGTGTTGCCGCACCTGCGCCAGCGTGCGCAGGGGTGCATCGTCAACCTGGCCAGTGACCTGGTGGCGCGGCCGGTGGTGCCGTACCACGACTACAGCACCGCCAAATCGGCGCTGGTGGGCTTTTCCCGCAACCTGGCGGCTGAGTTGGGGCCCTTGGGCATCCGCGTCAACTGCGTGGCACCGGGCCTGGTCTACCCCACCGACGCCAGCCGCGCCACCAAGGAAGAGGTGAAAGAGACAATAGTGGCGCAGACGCCGCTGCGTCGCATCGCCCGGCCGGAAGACGTGGCCGGCCCGGTGCTGTTTCTGGCTTCCGACTGGAGCCGTTTCATGACCGGGCAGGTGCTGTATGTGGACGGCGGCCTGGTGATGGGCTGAACAGTTTCCTTACACTCGCTGCATGTCTGACACTGCGCCGCTGATCCTCGGCATCGAATCCTCCTGCGACGAAACCGGTGTGGCTCTGGTGCAGGGCCATGAATCGGCGGTGCCGTCGCTGCTCTCGCACGCGCTCTACAGCCAGGTCGAGATGCACCAGGCCTATGGTGGCGTGGTGCCCGAACTGGCCAGCCGCGACCACATCCGCCGCGTGCTGCCGCTCACTCGCCAGGTCATGCAAGAAGCCGGCAAGTCGATGCAGGACATCGACGTGGTGGCCTACACGCGTGGCCCCGGCCTGGCCGGCGCGCTGCTGGTGGGTGCCGGCGTGGCCTGCGCGCTGGGCGCGGCCCTGGGCAAGCCGGTGCTGGGCGTGCACCACCTGGAAGGGCACCTGCTGTCGCCGTTCCTGAGCGCCGATCCGCCCGAGTTTCCCTTCGTGGCCTTGCTGGTCTCCGGCGGCCACACGCAACTGATGCGCGTGGACGGCGTGGGCCGCTATGCCATCCTGGGCGAAACGATCGACGATGCCGCCGGTGAGGCCTTCGACAAATCAGCCAAGCTGCTCGGCCTGGGTTACCCGGGCGGGCCGGCGCTGTCGAAGCTGGCCG
>CAZJKR010000190.1:0-2003 GCA_964546615.1 uncultured Curvibacter sp. | reverse complement strand
CCGCTGCTGCACAGCGGCAATCTCGATTTCTCCTTTGCCGGTCTCAAGACCGCCGTACTCACGCAAGTCCAGAAAATTTCCGCCGTTCGGGCTGAGCCTGTCGAAGCCTGGCCCTCGTCTCAACGCGCTGACCTGGCGGCCTCCACGCAGGCCGCCATCGTCGAAGTGCTGGTGAGGAAGTCACTCGCCGCGCTGGACCAGACCGGCCTCAAGCGTCTGGTGGTGGCTGGCGGCGTGGGCGCCAACAAGTTGCTGCGCGAGCAGCTCAACGCGCATTGCGCCAAGCGCAAGGTGCGCGTGCACTACCCTGAGCTGCACCTGTGCACTGACAACGGCGCCATGATCGCCATGGCCGCCGCCATGCGCCTGCAGGCCGGCATGCAGGAGGCGACACGCGCTTATACCTTCGAGGTCAAGCCGCGTTGGCCGCTCGATGCGATCAGTCAGTCGGTCTGACGGGGCACCATGAAAAAGGCCGCGCATTGCGCGGCCCTTGTCTTTTGAGGTGCGAACTCAGTTGATTGCCAGCTTGGTGACCTTGCTCTCCGGCTGCACCTTGGCCAGCTTGAGCGTCAGCACGCCGTTTTCCAGCTTGGCTTCGCTGGCGGCCACGTCGATGTCCTGCGGCAGCTCATAGGCGGCCTTGTACTGGCGCGGTGCTTCCGGCAGGGTTTCCAGGCGCACCACATTGGCTTCGATGCCGATGGACAGCTGCTCGCGCGACACGCCGGGCACGTCGAAGCGCAGGGTGTAGGCTTTGTCATCCTGCGCGATCTGGCAACTGCTGGCGCGGCTGGCCGGTGCCAGCAGGGCTTCGTCGAAAAAGCGGTCGAACGAGCGCAGGGTGGGGGCAATGGCCGAGCGACGGATGACGGGGGCAAACAACATGATCTGGCTCCTGATGAACGCAACAGTGAGAAAAGGGCGTGTACACGGCAGGGCCTGAGTCCTTCCCGTACACTGCGCGGCCTTCATCTCTGTCGGCCGCCTGCCTCGAAGTTGCGAGCGATCGTTTCGTTTTCAAGAGTTTTTCAGCATTTTTTACGGATGAAAATTTTGCGTCGTCAGCTATTGAAATCCCTGGCACTGACTTTATTTGCCTGCGTCGCCTTGTCGGCCACGGCCGAGCCGGTACCCATCCGGCTGGCCATGATTGACGGCCTGAGCGGGCCGTTTGCCAATACCGGGGAGGCGGTTTTTCGCAACCTGGTGTGGGCCGCAGAGCGGGTCAATGCCCGCGGCGGCATTCGCTTGCCGGATGCGACCGTCGGGCGGCCTTTGCGCATCGAGCGCTACGACAGCAAAGGCCAGAACGAGGAGGCGCTGGCCGCCTTGCGCGCCGCCATTGACGACGGCGCACGTTTCATCCTGCAGGGCAACTCCTCCGCTACAGCGGCCGTGCTGATCGACGCCATCAACAAGCACAACGAGCGCGACCCGGCGCGGCAGGTGCTGTTCCTCAACTACTCGGCGGTCGACCCCATTCTGACCAACGAGAAATGCAGCTACTGGCACTTCCGCTTCGACGCCCATGCCGACATGCGCATGGCCGCGCTGATGGAGGTGCTGAAGGAGGACAAGGCGGTCAAGAGCGCCTACCTGATCGGGCAGGACTACAGCTTTGGCCAGGCGGTGGCGCGCGAGGCGCGGCGTCAGCGGTCCGATGTGCAGATCGTCGGCGACGAGCTGCACCCGATGGGCCGCGTGAAGGACTTCATGCCTTATGCCGCCAAGATCAAGGCCAGCGGCGCGCAGGCGGTGATCACCGGCAACTGGGGCAATGACCTGACGTTGCTGGTCAAGGCGGCGCGGGAAGCCGGTTTCGAAGGCCGGTTCTACACCTTCTACGGCAATGCGCTGGGCGCACCGGCGGCGATGGGGGAGGCCGGTATCGGCCGCGTGATCGCCGTGGCCGACTGGCTGCCCAACGCGCCGGGCGCGCCAAGCGAGGCGTTCTACCAGTCCTTCCGCCAGCGCTTCCCGAAGCCGGCCGACGACTACGT
>CAZJKR010000189.1:0-5916 GCA_964546615.1 uncultured Curvibacter sp. | reverse complement strand
CTGGTCGTCCACCAGCCGCACCACGGCGCTCAGCAGGCTGCCGGGCACGTAGTCGGAGGAGAGGATGTCGAGCAGGCCGTGGCGCGCCAGCTCGGCCGCTGCCACGTTGCCGGAATGCGAGCCGCCGCGCACCACGTTCGGCCCACCCATGACGGTCAGCAGGCCCAGCGCGTGTGCGGTGCGTGCCGCCGCTACCGTGGTGGGGAACTCCGACATGCTGGCGCCTTCGGCATGGGCCTGCTGCACATGGGCCGGCGTGGTGTCGTCGTGGCTGGCCAGCGCAATGCCGTGCGCGCGGCAGTAGTCGACGAAGTAGGCGCGGTGCGGCTCGGCGTAACGCGCCTGCAACTCGGTGGCGTGCGCCACCTGGCGTTCGAACTTCTCGGCGCTCCAGCCCTTCTTGCCGGTGTAGTAGATGCGCGCCTGCTCGATGTCTTCCCACTGGCGCTGGCCCGGCGTGTGGTCCATCAGCGAGATCAGCGACAGGCGCGGATGCTCATGGAAGGGCGCGAACAGGTCCACCGTGTTGGGCGCCGGCAGCTCGCAGCGCACATGCAGGTGGTGGTCGGCACGCAGCAGGTCCTGCGCGGTGCAGGTGTCCAGGGTCTTGAGCACGCCATCCCAGGCACTCCCGCGCAGGCTGTCGGTGTCGGCCTCGCCCACCCCCAGCGCATCGAACACCGTGGTGATGCCGGCGGCAGCGATCTCGGCGTCGTGCGCCAGCAGCGCCGGCAGTTCGGCCCAGTGCACCTTGGGGCGCGGCATCAGGTGGCGCTCGAAGTTGTCGGTGTGCATCTCCACCAGGCCGGGCAGCAGGTAGTCGCCCTCCAGGTCGACGGCCTGGGGCGCGGCCGTGTTGCCGCTGTCGATGGCGGCGATGCGGCCGTCGGCCACGCTGAGCGCCCCATGGAGCAGCTCGTCGGGCAACACCAGGCGGGCATTCTTGAAGACGGTGGCGGTATTCATGCACTTCTCCGGAAGTCGGCGACGTTGACGCGGCGGGTAGCGACTTCGGCGCCGACGGCGGTGTCATGGAAGATGCCCACCAGCGCGGCGCCGCGTGCCACCGCCTCATGGATGAGTTCGATCACGGTGTGGGTGTTGGCGGCATCAAGCGAAGCGGTGGGCTCGTCGAGCAGCAGCAGCGGCCGCGGCTTGATCATGTTGCGCGCGATGTTGATGCGCTGCTGCTCGCCGCCCGAGAAGGTGGCCGGCGGCAGGTGCCACAGACGTTCTGGAATGCGCAGCCGCGTCAGCCACCGTCTTGCCTGCTCGCGCGCGGCTTCCAGCGCCGCGGTGTCGCCCGCGGCGTCCTCCGCCAGCGGCTCGGCCACCACATCGAGCGCCGAGACACGCGGAATCACACGCAGGAACTGGCTGACGTAGCCGATGGTGTGGCGGCGCAGCTCCACCAGCGCGCGCGGCGTGGCGTCGGTGATCTCTATCGCCTCGCCACCCGGCGGCAGCAGCGTGATGCGGCCGGCGCTGGCGCGGTAGTTGGCGTAGATGAGCTTGAGCAGGGTGCTCTTGCCCATGCCGGAGGGGCCGTCGAGCACGATGCACTCGCCGGGCGCGACGCTGAGGTCGACCTGGTCGAGCACCGGCAGTTCGGCGCCGTGCTGGTGGTGCAGGGTGAAGCGCTTGGCCACCCCTTTCATCTGGAGCAGGGGTGCGGTCATGGCTGAAGTACCGAAGAAACGAGAAGCTGGGTATAGGGGTGCTGCGGGTCGTCCAGCAGCTGGTCGGTCAGGCCGGTCTCGACCACGCGGCCGCGCTGCATGACCATCATGCGGTGCGCCAGCAGGCGCGCCACCGCCAGGTCGTGTGTGACGATGATGACGGCAAGCTGCATCTGGCGCGTGAGCTGGCGCAGCAGATCCAGCAGGCGCGCCTGCACCGAGACGTCGAGCCCCGAGGTCGGCTCGTCCATGAACACCAGGCGCGGCTGCGTGACCAGGTTGCGCGCGATCTGCAGGCGTTGGCGCATGCCGCCGGAGAAGGCGCGCGGCGCCTCGTCGATGCGCGCCGGGTCGATCTCCACCCGTTGCAGCCAGTCCTGCGCGGTGGTGCGCAGGCGGCCGTAGTGGCGCTCGCCCAGGCCCATCAGGCGTTCGCCGACGTTGGCGCCGGCCGAGACGTCCATGCGCAGGCCGTCGGCGGCGTTCTGGTGCACGAAACCCCAGTCGGTGCGCGCCAGCAGGCGGCGCTCGGCCTCGCTCATGGCGTAGACGTCCTGCAGGCTGCCGCTGCGGTTCTGGAACAACACGCTGCCGGCATCGGGCAGGCTGCGCGCGGCCACGGCATTGAGCAGGGTGGACTTGCCGGAGCCGGACTCGCCCACCACGGCCAGCACTTCGCCGGGCCAGAGGTCGAAGGAAGCGTCGTGCAGCGCCACGCGCTCGCCGTAGCTTTTCTGGATGCCGCGCACCTGCAGCAGCGGAGAATTTGTTGTCGTCATCTCAATGGCTCCAGCGTGCACACGACGCAGCGTGAAGAGGTTCAGGCGGGGAACGCCGTGGAACCGGCTTGGCCGGGCCACTGGCGTTGCCCCCTTGAGGGGGGAGGCGGCCACACGAAGTGGGCAAGCAACGGGGGTGCTTCATGGCTCGATGACGAAGCTCAGGCCGTGCTGTGTGAAGCCGAGCGATTCGTAGAAGGCATGCGCGGCCTGGCGCTTGCGGTTGGACGACAGGGCCAGCTTGTAGCAACCGGCCGCGCGCGCCTGCGCCACGGCGTGGGCCATCATCTGCCGGCCGATGCCCTGGCCCTGGCGGTCCGGCCGCACCACCACGTCTTCGGCGATGGCCGAGGGTGTGCCGCAGTGCGCCAGGTTGTGCATGACGAGCAGCGCATAGCTGCCGACCACGCGACCGCTCGCCTCGTCGCGGGCGACGAACAGGCGGTAGTTGGGGTAGCGTGCGAACTCGGCAAAAATGCGCTGCGCCTCTTCTTCGTCCAGCACGCGGCCGTTGTCCATGTCCGGCTGGGCGTAGATCGTGAGCACGGCGGGAATGTCGGCGGCTTGTGCCTGGCGGATGGCGATGTTCATGCCAACTCCCGGCCGACGGTGCAAGCCGCGTCTGCCGCCGCCTGCTGGCGCTCCTGGCAGTAGTCCGAATCGGAGCAGACGTGCATGCGGCCGCCGGCGTCGTCGGTGATGACCTCGTCGAGGAAGCTGTCGGTGGCACCGCACAGGGCGCAGGCCGCGTCCCAGCGCTGCACCTCAAAGGGATGGTCCTCGAACGCCAGGCTCTCCACGCGGGTGTAGGGCGGCACGGCGTAGATGCGCTTCTCGCGCCCGGCGCCGAAGAGCTGCAGCGCCGGGTTCATGTGCATCTTGGGGTTGTCGAACTTCGGGATCGGCGAGGGCGCCATGACGTAGCGGTCGTTCACCAGGACGGGATAGTCGTAGGTGGTGGCGATGTGGCCGTAGCGCGCGATGTCCTCGTACAGCTTCACGTGCATCAGCCCGTACTCGGCCAGGCCGTGCAGGGTGCGCGTTTCGGCTTCGCGCGGCTCCAGGCGCTGCATGGGCTCGGGTACCGGCACCTGGTAGACGATGAGCTGGCCTTCGCGCAGCGGCGTCTCGGGGATGCGATGCCGCGTCTGGATCAGCGTCGCTTCCGTGGTGCGGGTGGTGGTGACCACATCGGTGGTGCGCGCGAAGAAGCGCCGGATGTTGACCGCGTTGACGGTGTCGTCCGAACCCTGGTCGATGACTTTGAGCACGTCCTGCGGCCCGATGACCGACGCCGTGACCTGGATGCCGCCCGTGCCCCAGCCGTAGGGCAAGGGCATCTCGCGCGAGCCGAACGGCACCTGGTAGCCGGGGATGGCCACCGCCTTGAGAATGGCGCGGCGGATCATGCGCTTGGTGCGCTCATCGAGGTAGGCGAAATTGACTTGCACGGCGCTCATGCTTCGCCTCCTGCTGTTGTGGCGGACCGGTTGTCGGCACGCATGCGGCGCACCAGCTCCAGCTCGGCCTGGAAGTCCACGTAATGCGGCAGCTTCAAGTGCTGCACGAAGCCCGAGGCCTCCAGGCTGTCGGAGTGCGAGAGCACGAATTCCTGCATCTGCGCCGGTGACTCGATGCTCTCGCCCAGTTCGTCGGCGCGCAGGGCGCGGTCCACCAGGCTCATGGCCATGGCCTTGCGCTCGCTGTGACCGAAGGCCAGGCCGTAACCGCGCGTGAACTGTGGCGGCTCGGTCTTGCTGCCGGCGAACTGGTTGACCATCTCGCATTCGGTGATTTCCAGGTCGCCGATGGAGATCGCAAAGCCCAGCTCCTCGGGCTCGATCTCCAGCGCCACCTCGCCGAAGCGGATCTCACCCACGAAGGGGTGGCTGTGCGAATAGCCGCGCTGGGTCGAGTACGCCATGGCCAGCAGAAAACCCTCGTCGCCGCGCGCCAGGTTCTGCAGGCGGGTGGCCCGGTCGGCCGGGAAGCGCAGCGGCTCGCGCGTCAGGTCCATCGGGTCCGGGTCATCGGATGGCTTGGGCCGGGTTTCGATCAGCCCCTCCTGGTTCAGCAGGTCGACCACGCGCGGCGTGACCGGCTCCGGCGCGGCAGGCACAGCGCCAGACGTGGTGGGCTCCTCCTGCGCGTTGGCCAGCAGGGTGAAGTCGAGCAGGCGCTGGGTGTAGTCATAGGTCGGGCCCAGCACCTGGCCGCCCGGCAGGTCCTTGAAGGTGGCGGAGATGCGCCGCTGCAGCGTCATGCGTGCGGTGTCGAGCGCGCAGGTGGTGCCCAAGCGCGGCAGCGTGGCGCGGTAGGCGCGCAGCAGGAAGATGGCTTCCACCAGGTCGCCAGCGGCCTGCTTGATGGCCAACGCGGCCAGCTCCGGGTCGTAGACCGAGCCTTCGGTCATGACGCGGTCCACGGCCAGCTTGAGCTGCGCGCGGATCTGCGCCACCGAGAGTTCGGGCAGCGCCGTGTCGCCGCGGCGCTGCGCGGCCAGCAGCCGGTAGCTGTTGAGGATGGCGGCTTCCCCGCCCTTGACGGCCACATACATGCTCAGGCCTCCTTCTGCTGTTCGATGCGGGTGGTGCGCGGCAGGCCGACGATTTGCGGGCCGGTGGCCAGCAGCACGTCCACGCCGCGCGGAAAGAGGGCGTGGTTGGCCTGCCACTGCGCGACGAAGCTGCGGTCCAGCCCTTGCACCTGCAGGCCCGCCACGTCCTGAATGCCGGGGCCGCTCAGGCGCCACGGTGCGGTGGCCGCCGGCACGGCGTGCAGTGCGGCGACGTCGATGACGCAGGTGGTCGACTGGTCGGGGTAGTTGTCGCTGCCGCTGCAGAAGCCGGCCAGGGGCGGCAGGGCATCCGCCGCAGCCAACCAGGCGAAGTGCGCCTGCGCCGGCTGCTCTACCAGGCGGCAGCCGGTGTGAAAGCGCAGCCAGGCGGCGGCATCGCTGTCGCGCAGCGCGGGCGAGAGCCAGAGGCGGCAGTCGGCATCCAGCAGCGCCAGCAGCACGGCGGCCGAAGCGGCATGACCGCTGTGCGGCACTTCGGCGTCGTGCTCGACGGCCACCGGCCGGCCCGGATGCGACAGCGCCTGCAACATAGCGCGGAAGACGCGCTGGCTGCCATGGGCTTCGTGCGAGAAGCCGGCGCCCAGGGTGGCGAGTGCGTCGGCGTTCATGCGCCCTCCTCCTCGTCATCCTCACCCGCACCGCTTTCACGCGCCAGCGTGAAGAAGTCCACCTTGGTGCTCTGCGTGCGAATGGTCTGCTCGGCACGCCGGCGCGCCAAGTGCTGGCGTACCGGCGCCAGCAGCGTGGCGTCCAGCCCGTCCTGCTGCGCCGGGTCCTGCAGCAGCGCGTCGGCCAGTGCGGCCAGCTGCGCCTGGCGGTGCGAGCGGCCCAGCACGTAGGCCACGCCCACGGTGGCCTCGGCCGCGTCCGTTGCATCAGC
>CAZJKR010000188.1:2024-5935 GCA_964546615.1 uncultured Curvibacter sp. | reverse complement strand
GGCGGCCGCATCCAGCGCGTGGACCTCAACCCGCACAAGATCAGCCCGGCGGAGCTGTCCTGGTAGGCGCAGACAAGGCGGCATGAGATGAAAGCCCTGGACCGCAAGCTGCTGCGCGACCTGCGCCTGATGTGGAGTCAGGCCGTCACCATCGCGCTGGTGGTCGCCAGCGGCGTGGCCGGCTTCATTGCCACCTTCAGCGCCTACGACGGGCTGTCCTGGTCGCGCGAGGTCTATTACACCGAAGCGCGCTTTGCCGACGTCTTCGCCAGCCTCAAGCGCGCACCGCTGGCGCTGGAGCGTCAGCTCGCTGCCCTGCCCGGCGCCGCGCACGTGGAGACCTCGGTCAGCGAGGTGGTACAGATTGACATTCCCAATGTGTCCGACCCCGTCATCGGCCGGCTCATCGGCATCGACCCGCAGCAGCTGCCGCAACTCAACCGCCTGCACCTGCGCGAAGGCCGCATGATCACCGCCCGGCGCGACCGCACGCTCGAAGTACTGGTGTCCGAAGGCTTTGCCATCGCGCGCCAGCTCAAGCCGGGCGATCGCATCCGGGCGCTGGTCAACGGCAAGCGTGAGGAGCTGCTGATCGTCGGCATCGCGCTCTCGCCCGAATATGTTTTTGCCGGCATGGGCGGCTCGCCCGACCTGCGCGGCTTCGGCGTCTTCTGGCTCGACCGCAAGGCCCTGGCCGCGGCCTACAACATGGAAGGCGCCTTCAACCAGGTGGCGGTGCGCCTGGCGCCCGGCGCCCGCGAGGGCCAGGTGATCGACGGGCTGGATCGGCTGCTGGCGCCCTACGGCGGCGCCCGCGCCTACGGCCGCGACGAGCAGATGTCCGACAAGCTGCTGAGCTCCGAGATCAAGGAACAGCGCGTCTTCGGCACCGTGCTGCCCAGCATCTTCCTGGCCGTGGCGGCCTTCCTGCTCAATGTGGTGCTGAGCCGCCAGATCGCCACCCAGCGCGAGCAGATTGCCGCGCTCAAGGCGCTGGGCTACGACAACGCCAGCATCGGCCTGCACTACCTCAAGCTGGTGCTGCTCATCGTCACGCTGGGCATGCTGCTGGGGCTGGGCCTGGGCGCCTGGCTGGGCAACGGTTTCATGGGCCTGTATGCCGACGTGTTCCGCTTCCCCGAACTGCGCCACCGCATCCGGCCCGACCTGGTGCTGGCTGCAGGCGGCCTGACTTTGCTGGCCGCCCTGGGGGCCACCTGGCAGGCCATTGCCGCCACCGTGCGGCTGGCGCCGGCCGAGGCCATGCGCCCGCCGGCACCGGGCCGCTTCCGCCCGACTTTCATCGAAACCTGGGGCCTGCGCGACTGGTTCAGCCCGGCCGCGCGCATGGTGATGCGCACCATGCAGCGCCGCCCGCTGCGCACGCTGCTCACCATCGCCGGCATCGCCGCCTCCATGGCCATCGTCATCAGCGGCACCTTCTGGCGCGACACCATGGACATGCTGCTGCACACCCAGTTCCGCCTGGTGCTGCGCGGCGACGTCATCATCAGCCTGGTGGAGGCCACACCGGCGCGCGTCACCCACGAGCTGGCGCGCCTGCCGCATGTCACGGCCGTCGAGGGCCTGCGCAGCGTCAACGCCCGGCTGGTGCATGGCCAGCACCACTGGCGCGGCAGCGTGCAGGGCCGCAGCGCGCAGCCCGAGCTGCAGCGCATCGTGGACGCCGAACTGCGCGCCCATGCGCCACCGTCCGATGGCCTGCTGCTCACCGACCGCCTGGCCGACAAGCTGCACATCCGGCCTGGCCAGACCGTGCGGGTGGAACTACTGGAGGGCCGGCGCCAGGTGCTGGAGCTGCCGGTGACGGGTACGGTGCAGGAAATGATGGGCATGGGCGCCTACATCGAACGCCGCAGCCTCAACCGCCTGCTGCAGGAGGGCGACCTGGTCAACAGCGCCGCGCTGCTGGTGGAGCCCGGCCACGAGCCCGCGCTGCTGGAGCGGCTCAAGAGCCTGCCGCGGGTGGTGGCCGCCTTCAGCAAAGGCGTGATGCTGCGCAACATCGAGGAAATCACCGCCCGCAACGTGCTGGTGTTCAGCGGCATCCTCACCGTGTTTGCCAGCATCATCGCCGTGGGGGTGGTCTACAACCATGCGCGCATCGCCTTGGCCGAACGCGCCTGGGAACTGGCCAGCCTGCGCGTGCTGGGCTTTACGCGCGGCGAAGTGTCGGCCTTCCTGCTCGGCGAGCTGGCGCTGGAGATCCTGCTGGCCATTCCGCTGGGCCTGACCGCCGGCTACTGGCTGGCCGCCGGCATCGTGCAGCTGATCAAGACCGACGAGTTCTTTTTTCCGCTCGTGATCCATGCGTCCACCTACGCCTACGCCGCCGTTACGGTGGTGGCGGCGGGCCTGGCCAGCGCGCTGATCGTGCGCCGGCGCATCGACAAGCTGGATCTGGTGGGCGTGCTGAAGACGCGAGAATAGAAACCTTCAAGACAGGGACGCAGATGATGATCAACAAGAAGACGCTGTGGATGGCCGGCGGTGCAACGGCGGCCGTGCTGCTGCTGGTCTGGGCCTTCTGGCCCCGGCCGACGGAAGTCGAGGTAGGCACCGTCAGCCGCGGCACCTTCGAGCGCAGCGTGCAGGAAGACGGCAAGACACGCCTGCGCGAACGCTATGTCGTCTCCACCCCGCTGACCGGGCGCGTACAGCGCCTCACGCTCAAGCAGGGGGACGCCGTGGAGCGTGACACGGTGCTGGCCACGCTGTGGCCCGTCGTGCCGGGCTTGCTGGACGAACGCACGCGCCTGGAGCAGGACCAGCGCATCGGCGCACTGGAAGCCGCCGTGCGCCGCGCCGGCACCAACGTGGAGCGCGCCCGCGCCGCACTGGACCAGGCCGTGGCCGACCTCAAGCGCAGCGAAACGCTGGCGCAGCAGGGTTTCGTCTCGCCGACACAGAACGAGAGCGGCCGCCTGACGGTGCGCCTGCGCCAGAAGGAGCTGGAAAGCGCCCGGCAGGAAGAAGACGCCGCCCGCCACGAACTGCAGCAGGCGCGCATCGCCATCCGCACCTTCAGCAACGGCGGCGGCACGCAGCGTTCCTGGGCGATCAAGTCGCCGATTGCCGGCAAGGTACTCAAGGTCAACCAGCAAAGCGAGAGCGTGGTGCAGGCCGGCACCGCCTTGCTGGAGCTGGGCAACCCCGCCGATCTGGAAGTGGTGGTGGACCTGCTGACCGAAGACGCCGCCCAGGTGCGCCCCGGCACCCCGGCCACCCTGGCCAACTGGGGTGGGCCGCAACTGCTGCAGGCGCGCGTGCGCCTGGTGGAGCCGGCGGCCTACACCAAGGTCTCGGCGCTCGGCGTCGAAGAACAACGGGTGAACGTGGTGCTGGACATCACCTCGCCCCCCGAGCAATGGAGCGCCCTGGGCGACGGATTCAAGGCCGACGTGCGTATCGTGGTGCAGACCGTGGCGGACGCGCTCAAGGTGCCCGTCAGCGCCCTCTTCCCCACCGGCGCCCGCGCCGCGCTCTACACGGCAGACAAGGGCCGGGCCCGCCAGCACGAGGTGGAGGTGCTGGCGCGCAACGGCCATGAGGCCTGGATCAAGAGCGATCTGGCGCCAGGCACCGAGGTCATCCTGTTCCCACCGAGCTCGCTACGCGACGGGCAGCGGGTGCTGAAGCTGGTGCCCTGAGGCGACGGCCCCACACTGGGCCGACACGCTTCAACACGGCAACGCGTGTCAGGCCGTCGCGTGGTAGGCGCGGGATATTTCTGCCACCTGAACGGAATACGACGCATACCAGCGTTCGCGGCCGGCCTGCTGGGCCAGCACATGCTCGGGGTGCGACTTCCAGGCGCGGATGGCCTCTTCACTCGGCCAGTACGACAGCGCCACCTCGTCGGCGCCCTCCGTCACGGCATGGAATTCGAT
>CAZJKR010000188.1:0-2014 GCA_964546615.1 uncultured Curvibacter sp. | reverse complement strand
CGTGATTAGTCGTCATCCAGCGTCCGCACCTTGGCACGGAATATCACCACGTACATGGGTTCTCCTAATGATGGGCCGATGTGCACGGTGCTGTCATGCGGCACTGCAGCATGACCGCGCAACAACCTGACCCGGCAGATACATTTTTTTCACGCCTGCCACACGCTTGTAAAACTCGGCGCGCAGACTATTCTCCTCATTAACGGTTCCAGGGAGAAGATCATGAACATGTCGGCCTACAAGATCGAAAGTTCGCAGCCCATCGTCTCTACCCTGCTGCGCGCCGGCGTGCGCAGCGGCGCCGTGCTCAGCAACCGCGAACTGGCCGTGGCCCTGGCCGCCAAGAGCCTGACCTCGCCGCCCGGCGGTGAGATTCGCGTGGTCCACGTCCCCAGCGGCGAAGTGATCTTTCGCAAGACCGGTGAATCGCGCGTCTTTGACGCGTGACGCAACGGGCCAGTGATCCGGCCTCTTCCTGAACATCTCAACGTACAACGACCCAACGTTCTCTCCACCGATGGACGCCCACGGTCAACGCCTCAAAAGCACTCGTTTTCATCATCTATCATTCGGATAACCTGAGACGGTTGGTGTCAATCGACACAACATGTGGCTGCAAAGGGAATGATGAAACAGGCGATCATGAGTTTGGCTCTGGATTGTGTTCAGCTGGGCATGAGGCGGCTTCAACGTCACGCAGGTCTGGCTGCCATCTTGGCGGCACTTGTTTTTTCCCTCACCGGGAAGGTCGCAACAGCCAGCTCCGATATGTCCGCGCCGGTCCTCGGAGCACAACGGCTACTGGTCGTCGCCGTTCGTTTTCCCGGTACCACGCCCACGGTCGACTTGACGCAGATTCAAGAGAAGATCGGCCGGGTGGACAGCTACATTCGTGAATCGTCCTATGGCAAAGCGTGGCTGGCGCCCAAGCTGGCAGGCTGGTACGACATGCCGCATGGCGTCAACGCCTACAAGATCAGTCCGTACAACCGCGATGTCGACCCAGAACGCGTCAGGCGTCTCGTGGTCGATGCGCTCAGCGCCGCCCAGCGTGATGTTGATCTTGACCAGTACGACACGGTCTGGATCATGGTCGGCGCCTTCACGCGCCCCGGTGAAGGCTACGGCATGCTTTGTTATGCGGCGAATCCCGGCATGCTTTCCAAAGGATTCATCCGCGGCCAATTCGAGCCGCAGCTTGAAACCGTCGTGCTGGCAGGGGGGCGCTCGTTCGCCAAGCCGGTTACCGTGAGTGTCGAGAATGCACATGTCGGGCACGTCGTGCATGACATGCTGCACGCCCTGGGCGGCGTCCAGGACCGCAAGCGCGTGATCCCCGATCTGTACGATTTCAAATTGCAGAGCAACCCGCCATCGGGCCCGATGCTGCCGGAAGTGTTTGCAATCCATACCGGCCCGTGGGACATCATGAGCCAGCATTTCATTGACCGCCTGCAGCCTCCGCCGGCGCCATCGTCATTTACCCGCTTGCGCCTGGGCTGGATCGCACCCGAGCAGATCGTGACCGTGAGCCCCGGCGAAACGCGGGAGCTTGTCCTCTCCCCGCTGGCCTCCGGCACGGGCACACTGGTGGTCCGGGTGCCAACCTCCGGCGACCGCTATGTGCTGATCGAGAACCGACAACGCATTGGCGGCGATGCCGTTCAACGCGCAACCGGCATGCTGGTGCTGGAAGTGGATCCTTCACGCGCGGAAGGAACCGCGATCGTTCGTACTGTCGATGCGAATCCCAGCGTGGCCAAACTGTATGCCGCACCTTTTCGACCTGGCTCCGGTGAGCATCGCTATTACGAGAACACAGGATGGGGTGTTACCGCCATGCCGCTCGACATAAGCGCCGATGGTTCATTGCGGATCATGATCACCACGCCCGAGCACGCCAGACAACAACGCCAGAAATAACGTGATCAACGGCTGTACGACCCATGGCAACGCTGAAGAGGGTGTGCAGAATTTTGTGTAAACGGACAATCCACCGCAGGCGCATGCCTGC
>CAZJKR010000187.1:2287-6031 GCA_964546615.1 uncultured Curvibacter sp. | reverse complement strand
CTGGTGGCCACGGGCATGGCGGTGGTGGCGGGGGAGATCACCAGCTCGGCCGTGGTGAATTACGCGGACGTCGTGCGCCGCCGCATCGAAGCGATCGACCGCATCCAGCAGGCCGCTGGCGGGCTCGACGAACGCATCGCCGAAATCGCAGGTCAGAGCCAGGCGCTGGACCAGCTCGATGGCAAGCTGCAGGAACTCACCAGCTATCTGATCCGCTCGCCGCAGACGCCGGCGCCTGGCGTGGTGCCCGAGCTGGCCCCGGCCTGAGCGTGATGGCACAGGACCTGGCCACGCCGCTGGTGCGCTGGCAGCGGCGGCACGGACGCAATGACCTGCCATGGCAGGCTACGCGCGATCCTTACCGGGTGTGGCTGTCCGAAATCATGCTGCAGCAGACCCAGGTGGTCACGGTGCGCGACTATTTTGCGCGCTTCCTGCAGCGCTTCCCTGATGTTCAAGCGCTGGCGACCGCCCACCTGGACGAGGTTCTGGCCCTGTGGAGCGGGCTGGGGTACTACAGCCGGGCACGCAATCTGCATGCCTGCGCCCTGCAGGTGGTCGAACGCTTCGGTGGCGCCTTTCCGCCCACGGCCGAGCAATTGCAGACGCTGCCGGGCATAGGCCGCTCCACGGCGGCGGCGATCGCCTCCATCTGCTTTGGCGAGCGCGTCGCCATCCTGGACGGCAACGTCAAGCGTGTGCTGACCCGCGTGCTTGGTTTTGATGCCGACCTGGCCGTGATGGCCAACGAGCGCGCGCTGTGGGCACACGCCACCGAACTGCTGCCCCGGTGCGACCTGGCGCGCAGCATGCCGCGCTACACCCAGGGCGTGATGGACCTGGGCGCTACCGTCTGCCAGGCGCGCAAGCCGCAGTGCGGGGTCTGTCCGCTGAGCGACCTGTGCGTCGCCCGGCGTGAAGGGCAACCAGAAAAATACCCGGTCAAGACACGCAAGCTCAAGCGCAGCGCGCAGTCGCTCTGGCTGCTGTGGGCGTTCACAAGTGACGGTGCCGTGTGGCTGCGCCAGCGACCCACGCCGGGCGTCTGGGCCGGGCTGTACTGCTTCGAGCTGTTCGACAGCCGCGCAGCCCTGGAGGCCACGGTGCCAGCACGCTACCGCGAAGCCCTGCAGGATGCGCCGGTCTTCACCCACGTGCTGACGCACAAGGACCTGCACCTGCATCCGGTGCGGGTGCAGCTGCCGGCGCGCACCCGCCTGTCGCCGGAGGGCGGCTGGCAGGCGGCCGAGGCGTGGCCCGGTCTGGGCTTGCCGGCTCCGGTGCGCAAGTTGCTGGAACAGGGCTGAGCCGCTGCGCCGGCGTTCAGCCGGCGTCGAGTTCGCGGTGACGCTTGAGGGTGGTCCAGCGCACGGCGAAACGGCGCGCCAGCGCTTCCACCAGAAAGACCGAGCGGTGCTGGCCGCCGGTGCAGCCTATGGCCACCGTCACATAGCTGCGGTGGTTGTGGGCCATGGCATCGAGCCAGTGGTTCAGGAAGGCCTCGATGTCACCCAGCATGCGGCTGGCTTCCGGCTGCGCCTGCAGGAAAGCCACCACCGGGGCGTCCTTGCCGGTCAGCGGTCGCAGTTCGGGTTCGTAGTGCGGATTGGGCAGCATGCGGATGTCGAACACGTAGTCGGCATCGACCGGAATGCCGCGCTTGAAAGCGAACGATTCGAACACCAGGGTCAGCTGGCTGCCGGGCAGCGAGATCACGTCCTTGATGTAGCCCTGCAGTTGCGAGGGGCGGATCAGGCTGGTGTCAATCACATGCGCCTGCTCACGCAGGGCGCTGAGCAGTTCTCGTTCCAGTTCGATGGCGTCGATCAGAGCCCGGTCCAGATCAGGGGCGGCAACTGTGGCGGTCTGTGACAGCGGATGTTTGCGCCGGGTTTCGGAATAGCGCCGCACCAGGGTGTCGGTGGCGGCATCCAGAAACAAGGGTTTGATGGTGATGCCCTGCTGACGCAGCGCGGTCAGAAGCGCCGGCACCTGCGGCAGCGAGGTGGCGCTGCGCACGTCCATGGCAATCGCCAGCCGGTTCGCCCGGTGTTGCTGCTCCAGCGACACGAAGGGCAGCAGCAGCTCGGGCGGCAGGTTGTCGACGCAGTAGTAGCCGGCATCCTCCAGCGCATTGAGTGCCACCGATTTACCGGAGCCGGACATGCCGGTGATGAGGACGATCTCCATGTTCATTTGCCGGACTGCAGCATTTCCTTGGCGTGCGCAAGCGTGGTGCCCGAGAGGCGCTCGCCGCCCAGCATGCGCGCCACTTCGGCTACGCGCTGCTCGCCTTGCACGACGGCCACCGTGCTCAGCGTGGCCTGGCCCTGCAGTTGCTTGGCCACCAGCAGGTGGTGATCGGCGCAGGCGGCCACCTGCGGCAGGTGGGTCACGGCCAGCACCTGGCGGTCGCGGCCGAGTTGCTTCATCAGCCGGCCCACGGTTTCGGCCACCGCGCCGCCAACGCCGGAGTCCACCTCGTCGAAGATCAGCGTCTGTGCCGTGCCGAGCTGGCTGGTGGTGACGGCAATGGCCAGCGCAATGCGCGAGAGTTCGCCGCCCGAGGCCACCTTGCCCACCGGGCGCGGCGTGCTACCGGCGTGACCGGCGACCAGAAACGCAACTTCTTCCAGGCCGCTCTGCATGGGCTGCGTGGCCTGGGTGAGCGTCACTTCAAAGCGGCCACCCTGCATGCCCAGGCCCTGCATGGCCTGCGTGATGGCCTGGGCCAGCTTGGGCGCGGCCTTGGCGCGCGCCTTGGAGATGGTCTTGGCTTCTTCCAGGTAGGCGGCCTGGGCCTGTTGCTCCGCGGCTTCCAGCGCTGCCAGATCGGCCGCGGCATCCAGTCGGCCCAGCTCTTCCTTCCAACCGGCCAGCGTGGCGGCCAGCTCTTCCGGTGGCCGCTTGTAGCGGCGGGCCAGCGATACCCATTGCGTCAGGCGCGCATCGAGTTCGGCCAGACGTTCCGGGTCGAGATCGGTGCGGCGCAGGTAGGTGCGCAGCGTATGCACGGTGTCCTCCACCTGTGCCAGGCTGGAAGCCAGAACCTCGGTCAGCGCCTTGAAATCCGGCTCCAGATGCTCCTGATTCTGTAGCAGATGCCGGGCGGTGCTCAAGGCGTGGTTGGCGCTGCTGTCCTCGCCATCCAGGGCGTCAAGTGCGCCTTGCGCGGCGTCAAGCAGGGCCTGGGCATGGGCCAGACGGCTGTGGTCGGTGTTGAGCTCCTCCCACTCACCGGGCTGCGGTGCGAGCTTCTCGACCTCGCCGATCTGCCATTGCAGTCGTTCGCGTTCGCGCTGCAGCGAGTCCTGCGCACTGCGCGCCTCTTCCAGCGTGGCGAGGGCGTGGCGCCATTGCTGCCACAGTGCATTCAGGCGGCTGGTGTCCAACTGGGCGTAGGCGTCGAGCAGGCCACGCACGGCGTCCGGCCGCGTCAGGCTCTGCCAGGCGTGCTGGCCGTGGATGTCGAGCAGCTGCTCACCCACCTCGCGTAACTGGGTGGCGGTGGCCGGGCTGCCGTTGATCCAGGCGCGGCTCTTGCCTTGAGTGTCCACGGTGCGGCGCAGCAGCAGGGTGTCGTCGGGCGCGAAGCCGGCTTCTTCGAGCCAGGGCTGCAAGGCAGCGCAGCCGTCGAACTCGGCACCCACCTCCGTACGGGCGGCGCCTTCGCGGATGACGCCGGTGTCAGCGCGCGCGCCGGTGACGAGCTGCAAGGCATCGATGAGGATCGACTTGCCGGCG
>CAZJKR010000187.1:0-2277 GCA_964546615.1 uncultured Curvibacter sp. | reverse complement strand
GCCAGTTTCACCGGTGAGTACGGTGAAGCCGTTGCCCAGTTCGAGCTCGAGTTCGCTGACGATGACGAAATCCCGCAGGACGATGCGCTTGAGGCTCATGGCCCGGCCACTCCTTCGTTCCAGTGCAGCTTCTGCCGCAGGGTGTCGAAATAGCTCCAGCCGCGCGGGTGCAGGAAACGTACCTGATGTTGCGAGCGCGTGACGATGATACGGTCGCCGTGCTGCAGCGAGGCCAGTGACTGCATGTCAAAGTTGGCGCTGGCGTCGCGACCGGCGACGATTTCGAGGGCGATCTCGGAGTCGTCGTCGATGACGACCGGGCGGTTGGTCAGCGTGTGCGGCGCAATCGGCGCCATCACCCAGCCGCCTATGGCCGGGTGCAGGATGGGGCCGCCGACCGACAGCGAGTAGGCGGTGGAGCCGGTCGGCGAGGCAATGATCAAGCCGTCGGCGCGCTGATTGGCCACGAAGTGGCCATCGACCTCGACGCGCAGCTCCAGCATGCCCGAGGTGCCCCCGCGGTGCACCACCACGTCGTTCATGGCCAGCGCGTCGAACACGCACTGCTCGCCGCGCATCACGCGCGCCTGCATCAGGCTGCGCCGCTCTTCCTCGTATTCACCTTGCAGCATGGGTAGCAGGGTGGTCTCGTAGCTGCCGAAGGGGATGTCGGTGATGAAGCCCAGCCGACCATGGTTGATGCCGATCAGCGGCACCTGGAAGCGTGCCAGCTGCCGGCCGATGCCCAGCATCGTGCCATCGCCGCCCACCACCAGGCCGAGGTCGCAGTGGCTGCCGATGGCCTCCACGTCCATGACCTCATAGCCGCCCAGACCGGTGTTGCCGGCAGTCTGCGCCTCCAGCACCACGCGGCAGCCCTGTGCCTGCAGAAAGCGGGCGATGTCCTCCAGCGCCGGACGCACCGAGGCGGCGTTGCCACCGGCCGTTGCAGCCTGGTACTTGCCGATCAGGGCGACCTGCTGAAATTTGGATGTCATGCGCAAATTACATCATTAAAATGAATCCATGCTCGATGATCGTGCCAAGTTGTTGCTGAAAGCGCTGGTCGAGCGCTACATCGCGGAGGGACAGCCGATTGGGTCGCGCACGCTGTCGCGCGCCTCGGGGTTGGAACTCTCGCCGGCCACCATCCGCAACGTCATGGCCGATCTGGAAGAACTGGGGCTGATCGCCAGCCCGCACACCTCGGCCGGGCGTGTGCCCACCGCCCGCGGCTACCGGCTGTTCGTCGACACCATGCTGACAGTGCAGCGCGGCGAGTTCTCCACCGCCCCGAGTCTGGCACCGGATCAACCGCAGAAGGTTATTTCCAATGCGGCCAACCTGCTGTCGAACCTGTCGCAGTTCGTCGGCGTGGTCATGGCGCCGCGACGCGCTTCGGTTTTTCGTCATATCGAATTCCTTCGTCTGTCGGAGCGTCGTATCCTGGTCATCCTGGTTTCGCCAGATGGCGATGTCCAGAACCGCGTCATCTTTACCGAGACCGACTACTCGCAGTCCCAGCTGGTCGAGGCCGCCAATTACCTGAATGCACATTACCAAGGCCTGACGATCGAGCAGGTGCGGGAAAAGCTGCTGGGTGAGGTCGAGACGTTGCGCACCGAAATTGCCGCCCTGATGCAGGCCGCTGTCACGGTGGGCACCGAAGCGATGTCGCAGGCACAGGACGACGTGGTGATTGCCGGCGAGCGCAACCTGCTGGCCGTGTCCGACTTCTCCGGCGACATGAGCCACCTGCGCCGTGCCTTCGACCTGTTCGAGCAGAAGGCGCAGCTGATGCGCCTGCTCGACATCGCCGGCCAGGCCGAGGGCGTTCGCATCTTCATCGGCGGCGAAAGTCAGGTGGTGCCGTTCGAGGAGTTGTCGGTGGTAAGTGCGCCATATGAGGTGGATGGCCAGGTGGTCGGCACGCTGGGCGTGATCGGCCCCACGCGCATGCCCTATGACCGCATGATCCAGATCGTGGACATCACCTCCAAGCTGGTCAGCAACGCTCTGAGCCACCACAAGTAGACGCTTACAATCCCTGCTTCGGTCGGGGCGTTAGCTCAGTTGGTCAGAGCAGGGGACTCATAATCCCTTGGTCGCTGGTTCGAGCCCAGCACGCCCTACCACGCACTGCCTGTTTCTTGTGCAATGCCCGCCAAGGCAATGCTGGCGCCCTTTGCGTCCGTTGTGCGCCGGGTTGTCCACAAGCTAGATGTGAAGGTCCAATAGGTTGTTTCTGTTCATCTGAGTTGAGTTTGAGAGACTGGG
>CAZJKR010000186.1:0-6150 GCA_964546615.1 uncultured Curvibacter sp. | reverse complement strand
CGGCGCCCGGCTGGGGCGCCGCCGGGGTGCGTTTCACGCGGTCCTTGAAGTCGATCGTCGGCATCACACCGTGTTCGATCAAGAACTGGTTGCAGCGGCTGTAGGCTGCCAACAGGTGCTGCCCCAGCACGCGCTGCACCTCTTCGCTGACCCGGCCCCAGGCCTCGCGCGGCATGCCGCTGGCACCCCACTGCGTCAGCAGCGGCAGGATCAGCACTTCCGGGCGCAGGATGTCGCCGGCGGCCAGCTCCTTGCGTCCATCCAGGGACTGAATGCGCAGGCGCAGGTCCTCCAGCGGCATCCCCAGCTGCTCCACCAGCCCGAGCACCAGGCGCGAAGCCAGGATCTTGTCTTCGATTTCGTCGGTCCCCACCAGCGCCAGACTGGCGCCGTCCTCGCCGAGCTTGAGTTCGGCGGAACGGCCCGGGGCAGGCGCCGGGTTCAGGGCTGCCTGCCAGGCACGCCGGGCGCCTTCAATCCAGGCCGTCCGGCTTTGCTGGTAGAGCAGCCAGACATCGCGCCGACGCTGCATCTCGCGCGAGGGTGCGGTCTCGTTCATCAGCGCCGTCAGGCGCTCCTGCACCGCTGCCCCGAGTGGCGTCAGAGCGCGACTCGCCTCGGCCACCAGCAGTCCGCGCGTCTGTGCCGCCAGTTCAAGGCGTTGCGACGGCGACTGGGAGGCAACCATCCCAGCCTCGCGTCAGACCACCGCCCCCGAGTTGGGATCGCTGGGGTCCTCGTCCTTGCGGGCGCTGCCGCCGACCTTCACCAGATCCTCGCGCCGGATACCCAGCCACATGGCGATGGCGGCGGCCACGAACACCGATGAGTAGATGCCGAACAGGATGCCGATGGTCAGCGCCAGCGCGAAATAGTGCAGCGTGGCGCCGCCGAACAGCAGCATGGACAGCACCATCAGCTGGGTGCTGCCGTGCGTGATGATGGTGCGGCTGATGGTGGAGGTGATGGCGTTGTCGATGATCTCGACCGTGTTCATCTTGCGGTAGCGGCGGAAATTCTCGCGGATGCGGTCGAAGATCACCACCGACTCGTTGACCGAGTAACCCAGCACCGCCAGCACCGCCGCCAGCACCGGCAGCGAGAATTCCCACTGGAAGAAGGCGAAGAAGCCGAGGATGATGATGACATCATGCAGGTTGGCGACGATGGCCGCCACGGCGAACTTCCATTCGAAGCGCAGTGCCAGATAGATCATGATGCCGACCACCACGAAGGCCAGCGCCTTCAGGCCGTCGGCTGCCAGCTCGTCACCCACCTGCGGGCCGACGAATTCGGTACGCCGCAGGGTGGCACTGTCATCCGCCGCCTTCAGCGCCGCCATGACCTTGTCGCTCTGCTGCGCCGAGCTTGTATCCTTGGCCGCCGGCATGCGGATCAGCACATCGCGCGCGGTGCCGAAGTTCTGCACCTGGACATCGCTGTAGCCCAGCCGGGCGACGGCGCCGCGCACCGCGCCGAGGTCGGCCGGCTGCGAGTAGCTGACCTCCATCAGGGTGCCGCCGGTGAATTCCACCGACAGGTGCAAGCCGCGCGAGAACAGGAAAAACACCGCGGCTGCGAACGTCAGGAACGACACGACATTGAACACCAGCGCATGCCGCATGAACGGGATGTCGCGCTTGATCTTGAAGAATTCCATGACTGTTCCTTACTCCGCCTTGGCCGCAGCGTCGCCACCCGGGCGCCAGACGGTGCCGATCGACACGCGCTTGAGTTTCTTCTGCCGGCCGTACCAGAGGTTGACCAGGCCGCGCGAGAAGAACACGGCCGAGAACATGCTGGTCATGATGCCCAGGCAATGCACCACGGCAAAACCGCGCACCGGCCCGGAGCCGAAGGCCAGCAGTGCCAGCCCTGCGATCAGCGTCGTGACGTTGGAGTCGAAGATGGTGGCCCAGGCGCGGTCGTAGCCGGCATGGATGGCGGCCTGCGGCGACGCGCCGTTGCGCAGTTCCTCACGCACCCGCTCGTTGATCAGCACGTTGGCGTCGATCGCCATGCCCAGCACCAGCGCCATGGCGGCCATGCCCGGCAGTGTCAGCGTGGCCTGCAGCATGGACAGCACGGCCACCAGCAACAGCAGGTTGACCGCCAGCGCAATGCTGGAGAAGACGCCGAACAGCATGTAGTAGGCGCACATGAAGACCGCCACGGCGACGAAGCCCCAGGTCACGCTGTTGAAACCCTTGGCGATGTTCTCGGCTCCCAGGCTCGGGCCGATGGTGCGCTCCTCGATGATCTCCATCGGCGCAGCCAGTGCACCGGCACGCAGCAGCAGGGCGGTGTCGTTGGCCTCCACGGTGGTCATGCGGCCGGAGATCTGCACCCGCCCGCCGCCGATCTCGGTGCGGATGACCGGCGCCGTGACCACCTCGCCCTTGCCCTTTTCGAACAGGATGATGGCCATGCGCTTGCCGACGTTCTCGCGCGTCACGTCCTTGAAGATGCGTGCCCCCTTGGCATCGAGCGTCAGGTTGACCGTCGGCTCCTGGGTCTGGCTGTCGAAGCCGGGCTGGGCGTCGGTCAGGTTGTCGCCGGTGAGGACGACCTGCTTCTTGACGATCACCGCCTGGCCGTTGCGGTCGAGGTAACGCTCGGCACCGAAGGGCACCGGCCCGGTGCCGCTCTCGGCAGCACGCGCCTCCACGCTCTCGTCCACCAGGCGCACTTCCAGCGTGGCGGTGCGGCCCAGGATGTCCTTGGCCTTGGCGGTGTCCTGCACGCCCGGCAACTGCACCACGATGCGGTCCAGGCCCTGCTGCTGGATCACCGGCTCGGCGACGCCGAGTTCGTTGATGCGGTTGTGCAGGGTGGTGATGTTCTGCTTGAGCGCCTGGTCCTGCACCGCGCGTGCCGCCACCGGCTTGATGGTGGCGACCAGCTTGTACTCGCCGCCTTCCTGCACCTCGGTGGTCTGCAGATCGGCGAACTGCTCGGCCAGCACGCGCTGGGCCGCCTCCAGCGTGGCCGCGTCACGCAGACGCAGCTCGATGGCCTGGCCGTTGCGGCTGATGCCGCCGTGGCGCACGTTCTTTTCGCGCAGCACGGTGCGCAGGTCACCGGCGAGCGACTCGGCCCGCTTGGTCAGGGCCGCCGGCATGTCCACCTGCAGCATGAAGTGCACGCCGCCGCGCAGATCCAGCCCCAGGTACATGGGCGCCGCGTGCAGCGTCGACAGCCAGGCCGGCGAGCGTGACAGCAGATTGAGCGCAACGATGTAGGCCGGGTCGGCCGCATCGGGCACCAGCGCCTTCTGGATCGCGTCCTTGGCCTTGAGCTGGTTGTCGGTCGTGTCGAAGCGGGCACGGATCGACCCGGCCTCCAGGCTGATGGCGTCGGCGTTGAGGCCGGCAGCCTTGAGGGCCTCTTCCACCCGCGCCAGCGTGGCCGTGTCCACCTTCTGACTGGCCTTGGCCGGCGACACCTGAACGGCCGGCGCCTCGCCAAAGAAGTTGGGCAGGGTGTAGAGCAACCCCACCAGCAAGGCGATCAGGATGATCGCGTATTTCCAGACCGGATAACGGTTCATGATCGCTGCACGCTCGCTCTGACGCCGGGGATTTACTTGACGGTGCCCTTGGGCAGCACCTGCACCACGGCCTGACGCTGCACCTGGATCTCCACGCCGTTGGCGATTTCGACACCGATGAAGTTCTCACCCATCTTGCTGACTTTGCCGAGCACGCCACCGGCGGTCACCACTTCGTCGCCCTTGGCCAGGGCCTCGACCATGGCGCGGTGCTCCTTCTGCTTCTTCATCTGCGGACGGATCATGATGAAGTACAGCACCACGAACATCAGCACCAGCGGCAACATGCTCATGAGCGAATCCTGCAGGCCGCCACCAGCGGCGGCAGCGGGTGCGGTTTGGGCAAAAGCGGAAGAAATGAACACAGGCAACTCCAGATGTGAGGTTCAATGAAACAGCCGGCGCCACCGTTGACGGCGGCATGGCCTGCCCGGCACAGCGGGCGAAACTGACAGCTGGTCATTGTATGCGGCCGGCCCGGCCTCTCCGGCGCCGGCAGACAAAAGTCCCCATGGCCCCGCCCAACGGTTGCGGCCGTGCTGGCGCGGCCCGCACTCGCCGTCGATTGCTACTATTTATATAGCATCAGACGCAATATCCACAATGTCTTTGGTCTTTTTCATTAAAAATCAGGCGGCCTGACGCGCTTCCGCACGGCCACGCCACGCGTCCATGCGTTCGGCCCACTGCTGGCGTGCCGCGGCCAGGTGGCGCGCCTTGACATGGCCATAACCACGGATCTGCTCGGGAATGCGCGCCACCTCCACGGCCGCCGCATGGTTGGCCGCATTCAGGCCGGCCAGCAATTCCTCGATGCAGGCACGGTACTCGGCAATCAGGGCCCGCTCGCTGCGCCGCTCCTCGCTGCGCCCGAACACGTCCAGCGCCGTGCCCCGCAGACCCTTGAGGCGCGCCAGCAGCCTGAACGCCGTGCCCATGGCCGGGCCGAAAGGCTGCTTGACCAGCTCGCCCCGGGCGTTCTTCTTCGCCAGCAGCGGTGGCGCGAGGTGGTAGTGCAGCTTGAAATCGCCCTCGAACATGGCGTTGACGCGGCCGAGGAAGGCCGGGTCGGTGTGCAGGCGCGCCACCTCGTACTCGTCCTTGTAGGCCATCAGCTTGAACAGGTAGCGCGCCACCGCCTCGCTCAGGACCGTCTTGCCCAGCGGACGCTCGGCTGCCTCCACCTGGGCGACGAAGGCCTGGTAGGTCTCGGCATAGGCGGCGTTCTGGTAGCCGGTCAGGAATTCGACGCGACGCGCCACCAGGCTGGCCAGGGTCTCGCGCGGCTGGAAGGCAATCACCTGCGCCGGCGCCAGCAAAGCCTGCACCCGGGCCCAGTCATGCGCGGCCTGGCGGCCCCATTCGAAAGCCGCCTTGTTGGCCTCCACCGCCACCGCATTGAGCTCGATGGCGCGCAGCAGCGCGTCGTGGCGCAGCGGGATCCAGCCCTTCTGCCAGGCGTAGCCCAGCAGCATGGGGTTGACGAAGATGGTGTCGCCCATCAGCTTGGCCGCCACCGCATCGGCATCGAACGCGCCCACAGCGGCAGCGCCGACGGCGCGCGTGATGTCGGCCAGACACTGGTCGACCGGGTTCTGCCAGTTGGCATTCTTCACGAACGCCGCCGTCGGCGTGCTGTGGCTGTTGAGCGCCACGTGCGTGCGGCCTTCGCGCATGCGCAGCGTGGTCTCCTTGGCCGTGCTCACGATCGGGTCGCAGCCCAGGATCAGGTCGGCCGCCGCCATGCCCACGCGCGTGGTGCGGATGGCGTCCTGCGTGTCGGCGATCAGCACGTGGCTCCAGGTGGCGCCGCCTTTTTGCGCAAGGCCGGCGGCGTCCTGCGTGACGATGCCCTTGCCCTCGATGTGCGCCGCCATGCCGAGCAACTGGCCGATGGTGATGACACCGGTACCGCCGACACCGGCGACCACGATGCCGTAGGCGCTGACGGCCGACGGCAGGGCCGGCTCGGGCAGCACGCCCAGTTCGTAAGGCGATGCGGCCTGGCCCTTGGCCTTCTTCTTCAACTGGCCGCCCTCGACCGTGACGAAGCTCGGGCAGAAGCCCTTGAGGCAGGAGTAGTCCTTGTTGCAGCTGCTCTGGTTGATGGTGCGCTTGCGGCCGAACTCGGTCTCCAGCGGCTCGACCGACAGGCAGTTGGACTGCACCCCGCAGTCGCCGCAGCCTTCGCACACCAGTTCGTTGATGACCACGCGCTTGGCCGGATCGACCATCGTGCCGCGCTTGCGGCGGCGGCGCTTTTCGGTGGCGCAGGTCTGGTCGTAGATGATGACGGTGCAGCCCTTGAGTTCGCGGAACTCGCGCTGTACGGCGTCGAGCGTGTCGCGGTGCTGAATGGCGATGCTGGCCGGCAGGCCCTGCACGCTGTCGTATTTCTCCGGCTCGTCGGTCACGATGGTGATCTTCTGTGCCCCTTCGGCGCGCATGCTTTGCGCGATCTGGATCACGCTGTGGCCCGAGACCGAAAGGTCTCCTTCGGATCCCTGGCGCTCGCCGACAAGCTGACCGCCAGTCATGGCCACGGCGTCGTTGTAGAGGATCTTGTAGGTGATGTTGACGCCGGCCGCGATGCTCTGGCG
>CAZJKR010000185.1:0-6167 GCA_964546615.1 uncultured Curvibacter sp. | reverse complement strand
CCGAAGGGAACGTGGTTAAAACCGCGCCACTCGTTGTTGCACTCCTAGCCCAGGCGGCCAGCCTGGGCGTCGTCGCGCGCCTAGATTGGCGCTGTTTTCACCCCGTTCGCACTTGAGAAATTAGTGTGAACAGACCCTAGTTGAGATTGCCCCCATGCGTGACGTCATCCATCAGCTGCCGGAGTCGAAGATCCGTGAGGTGGCGAATGCAGGTTTGGGGCGGTCGGATGTGCTGGCCTTCTGGTTTGGCGAAGGCGATGAGGTCACGCCGGACTTCATCCGTCAGGCCGCCATCGACTCGCTGCAGCAGGGGGAAACCTTCTACGCCCACAACCTCGGCCTGCCGGAGTTGCGCGAGGCCATTGCGGCGCACATGAGCGCCCACCATGGGCCGATCGGCCCGGAACGCGTTGCCGTCACGTCCGGCGGGGTCAATGCCCTGATGCTGGCCATGCAGGCGCTGGTGGCCGCGGGCGACGAGGTGGTGGCAGTGACGCCGGTTTGGCCCAACCTGACGGCGCAGCCGCTCATTATGGGCGCCCGACTTACCTGCGTGCCGCTGACGCCGGTCGAAGGGGCCTGGACGCTGGATCTGGAGCGCCTGCTGGCGGCCGTGACGCCGGCGACCAAGGTGCTGATCCTCAACGCGCCCAACAACCCGACCGGCTGGACCCTGACACGCGCCGAGGAGCAGCGCATCCTGGACCATTGCCGTCGCACCGGCACCTGGATCGTGGCCGACGAGGTGTACTCGCAGCTGTACTACGAACCCGGTTCAAATGGCTGTGCGCCGAGTTTTCTGGATATTGCCGCGCCAGACGACCGCCTGGTGGTGGTGCACAGCTTCTCCAAGAGTTTCCTCATGACGGGCTGGCGCCTGGGCTGGCTGGTGCTGCCGGCTTCCCTGACGCACGACATGGGCAAGCTGATCGAGTTCAACACCTCCTGCGCCAGCGTCTTCACCCAGCGCGCCGCCGTGGTGGCGTTGCAGCGTGCCGGGGAGGTGACACCGCGCGTGGTGGCGCAGCTCAAGACCGGCCGCGACACCCTGGTGCCCCTGCTGCAGGCCGTGCCCGGCGTGGCGCTGGCGTCACCACCGGGCGGCATGTATGCCTTTTTCCGGTTGGCCGGCTACCCGGACTCGCTGGCCACGGCCAAGCGGCTGGTGGTGGAGGCCGGCCTGGGCCTGGCGCCGGGCGAGGCCTTTGCCCCCGAGGCGCAAGGCTGGCTGCGCTGGTGTTTTGCCTCCCGCGACCCGCAGCGGCTGGTGCAGGGGGTGGGGCGGCTGCGGGCTTGGCTGGCGCAACAAAAGGCCTGAAACCAGCGGTTTCGGCTATAATTCCACGGTTCTGCATCGGGTCAACCCGTGCGGAGCGCACGTCAGCAGCAGTTCCAGCCGCTGACGCAAGTTGTCAACCTGGGACGTCACGGCCGAATCAGGCGTGTGCCGCCCCGCATCACAGGAAAAATGAAATGATCGCATCCAGCATCAAGGCTGAAGTCGTCAAGGCCAATGCCCGCAGCGCCACCGATACCGGTAGTCCCGAAGTCCAGGTCGCCCTGCTGACCGCCCGCATCAACGAACTCACCCCCCACTTCAAGACCCACGCCAAGGACCACCACGGTCGTCGTGGTCTGCTGCGCATGGTGAGCCGTCGCCGCAAGCTGCTGGACTACCTGAAAGCCAAGGACGCCGACCGTTACACCGCGCTGATCACCAAGCTGGGTCTGCGCAAGTAATTGGTGCAGACATGAACAAGGGCGCCTGAGTTAGTTCGCTGGCTCAGGCGCTTTGTACTTCGGAGACGGCAAAAACAGAGCGAAGCTGTGTCATTCCAGAGGAAATTGAGCGGATTTCCCCGATCTTCTCTGGAATGGCATCGTGTTCTGTGATGTTGACTCCGGGCCTTTGGGAGGTGGCCCTGACCTCCCATCAACCGAACAGGAGATAACACATGAGCATGTTCAACAAAGTCACCAAGACCTTCCAGTGGGGCCAGCACACGGTCACCATGGAAACCGGCGAAATCGCCCGCCAGGCCACCGGTGCCGTGCTGGTCAACATCGACGACACCGTGGTGCTGGCCACCGTGGTGGCGTCCAAGAGCGCCAAAGCCGGGCAGGACTTCTTCCCGCTGACCGTGGACTACACCGAGAAGTCCTACGCCGCCGGCAAGATCCCGGGCAGCTTCTTCAAGCGTGAAGGCCGCCCGAGCGAGCTGGAAACCCTGACCTGCCGTCTGATCGACCGCCCGATCCGTCCGCTGTTCCCTGAAGGCTTCTACAACGAAGTCCAGGTGATCGTGCACGTGGTGAGCCTGAACCCCGAAGTGCAGGCCGACATCGCCGCCATGATCGCCACCAGCGCCGCGCTGAGCATCAGCGGCATCCCGTTCAACGGCCCCATCGGTGCTGCCCGCGTGGGTTACATCAATGGCGAATACGTCCTGAACCCGGGTCAGACCCAGCTCAAGGACAGCCAGCTCGATCTGGTGGTCGCCGGTACCGAAGCTGCCGTGCTGATGGTGGAGTCGGAAGCCCAGCAGCTGAGCGAGGAAGTGATGCTGGGGGCCGTGGTGTTCGGTCATGAGCAGGGCAACATCGCCATCAACGCCATTCACGAGCTGGTGCGCGACGCCGGCAAGCCGGCCTGGGATTGGCAGCCGCCGGCCAAGGACGAGGCGCTGATCGCCAAGGTGACTGCGCTGGCCGAAGAGAAGCTGCGTGCCGCCTACCAGATCCGCAACAAGCAGGCCCGTACCCACGCCTGCCGCGAGGCCTATGCCGTCGTGATGGCCGACCTGAAAGAGGCCGGCGTCGAGTTCGACAGCGTGAAGGTCGAAGGCATGCTGTTCGACATCGAAGCGCGCATCGTGCGTGGCCAGATTCTGGCCGGTGAGCCGCGCATCGATGGTCGCGACACACGCACCGTGCGTCCGATCGAGATCCGCAACAGCGTGCTGCCCCGTACCCACGGCTCGGCCCTGTTCACCCGCGGCGAGACCCAGGCCCTGGTGGTCACCACGCTCGGTACCGAACGCGATGCCCAGCGCATCGACGCGCTGGCCGGCGAGTTCGAAGACCGCTTCATGCTGCACTACAACATGCCGCCCTTTGCCACTGGTGAAGCGGGCCGCTTCGGCAGCCCGAAGCGCCGCGAGATCGGCCACGGCCGTCTGGCCAAGCGCGCCCTGGTGGCCTGCCTGCCGAGCAAGGAAGAGTTCCCCTACACCATGCGCGTGGTGTCCGAGGTCACCGAATCGAACGGTTCTTCCTCCATGGCGTCGGTCTGCGGTGGCTGCCTGTCGCTGATGGACGCCGGCGTGCCGATGAAGGCCCATGTGGCCGGCATCGCCATGGGTCTGATCAAGGAAGACAACCGTTTCGCCGTGCTGACCGACATCCTGGGTGATGAAGATCACCTGGGTGACATGGACTTCAAGGTGGCGGGCACCACCGATGGCATCACCGCGCTGCAAATGGACATCAAAATCCAGGGCATCACCAAGGAAATCATGCAGGTCGCACTGGCGCAGGCCAAGGAAGCCCGCATGCACATCCTGGGCAAGATGCAGGAAGCCATGGGCGAGGCCAAGACCGAGGTGAGCAACTTCGCGCCGCGCCTGTACACCATGAAGATCAACCCCGAGAAGATCCGTGACGTGATCGGCAAGGGCGGCGCCGTCATCCGCGCGCTGACCGAAGAAACCGGCACCCAGATCGACATCGCGGAAGACGGCACCATCACCATCGCTTCCACCGACGGCGCCAAGGCCGACGAGGCCAAGCGCCGCATCGCCGAGATCACGGCCGAAGTGGAGATCGGCAAGGTCTACGAAGGCCCGATCACCAAGATCCTGGACTTCGGTGCCCTGGTCAACCTGCTGCCCGGCAAGGACGGTCTGCTGCACATCAGCCAGATCGCCCATGAGCGCGTCGAGAAGGTCACGGACTACCTGTCCGAAGGCCAGATCGTCAAGGTCAAGGTGCTGGAGACCGACGAGAAGGGCCGCGTCAAGCTGTCCATGAAGGCGCTGCTGGCCCGTCCCGAACAGGGCGGCAACGGCGGCGAACAGGTCTGATCCGTCCTTCAATTGCTATTGAATCGATAGCGCCTTGCGCAATCAGCGCAAGGCCTATCGTCTAAAAAGACCATGAAAGCAGTCGAAATCACTTCCTATGGTGCGCCCGAGGTGCTGCGTCTGGGCGAGCGCCCGGACCCGGTGCCGGCGGCCGGTGAGCTGCTGATCCGCGTGGCGGCCAGCGGCATCAACCGGCCTGACGTGTTCCAGCGCACCGGCAACTACCCGGTGCCGCCGGGAGCCTCTGACATTCCCGGCCTCGAAGTGGCGGGCGAGGTCGTGGGCGGCGATGCGGCTGAACTGGCGCAGGCCGGTTTCAAGTTGGGCGACAAGGTGTGTGCGCTGGTCGCCGGTGGCGGTTATGCGGAGCTGTGCACGGCGCCGATCGTGCAGTGCCTGCCGTATCCGAAAGGCCTGAACGATGTCGAGGCCGCCTCGCTGCCCGAGACCTTCTTCACGGTCTGGAGCAATGTGTTCGATCGCGGCCGCCTGCAGGCTGGCGAGACGCTGCTGATCCAGGGTGGCTCCAGCGGTATCGGCGTCACCGCCATCCAGCTGGCCAAGGCCATGGGCGCGACAGTGATCGTGACGGCCGGCAGCGACGACAAGTGCGCCGCCTGCCTCCAGCTCGGTGCCGACCACGCCATCAACTACAAGACGCAGGACTTCAAGGACGAGGTCAAGCGCATCACCGATGGCGAAGGTGTGGATGTGATTCTCGACATGGTGGGCGGCGACTATGTCGCGCGCGAAGTCGAGAGCCTGGCCGAGGATGGGCGCATCGTCATCATCGCCGTGCAGGGCGGCACCAAGAGCAGTTTCAACGCCGGCCTGGTGCTGCGCAAGCGGCTCACCATCACCGGTTCGACGCTGCGTCCGCGCCCGGTGGCCTTCAAGGCCGCCATCGCGCAGGCCTGCCTGAAGCACGCCTGGCCGCTGATCGAGGCCGGCAAGATCAAGCCGGTGATCCACAGCACCTGGAAGGCGGTGGATGGGTCGGAGCCGACGGGTAGTGGCGCCGCCAAGGCGCACGCCCTGATGGAGTCCAATCAGCACATCGGCAAGATCGTGCTGACGTGGGGGCAAGCATGAGCAAGAAAAAACTGATCGCCGGCAACTGGAAGATGAACGGCAGCCTGGCGGCCAACGAAGCGCTGCTGCAGGGCATCCGCAGCGGCCTGCAGAGCCCGGGCTGTGATATCGCCGTGTGTGTGCCGGCGGCCTATCTGGCGCAATGCCAGAGTCTGCTGGCCGGCGGGCCGGTCGATCTGGGCGCGCAGGATGTGTCGCAGCATGAGAGTGGCGCCTACACCGGTGAGGTGTCGGTGGCCATGCTCAAGGAGTTCGGCGTGCGCTACGCCATCGTCGGTCACTCCGAGCGGCGCCAGTACCACGGTGAGACTGATGCCGTGGTGGCTGCGAAGGCGCAACGTGCGCTGGCCGGCGGCGTGACGCCCATTGTCTGCGTCGGTGAGACGCTGACGGAGCGCGAGGCCGGCAAGACGGAGGAGGTGGTCAAGCGGCAGCTCGCCGCCGTCATCCATCTCAACGGCCATTGCATCAGCGAGATCGTCGTGGCCTATGAGCCGGTCTGGGCCATCGGCACCGGCAAGACGGCCTCGCCAGAACAGGCGCAAGCCGTGCATGCCGTGCTGCGTGCCCAGCTCAAGGCTGCCACGCCGCAGGCCGACCGCATCCAGATCCTCTACGGCGGCAGCATGAATGCGGCCAATGCCGCACAGCTGCTGGCCCAGCCCGACATCGACGGCGGCCTGATCGGTGGCGCCTCGCTCAAGGCCCCGGACTTTTTGACCATCATTGCGGCGGCCGGCTGAAGCTGGCCGTCAAGAAATTTAGGAGTGAACATGAGTCTCGTTTTGACCATTCTCTTGGCGGTCCAGATGCTGTCGGCACTGGTCATGATCGGCCTGATCCTGATCCAGCACGGCAAGGGCGCCGACATGGGCGCGGCCTTCGGCAGCGGCAGCTCGGGCAGCCTGTTCGGTGCCAGCGGCAGTGCCAATTTCCTCTCCCGCACCACGGCCGTCCTGGCCACCGTGTTCTTCATCTCGACGCTGATGCTGG
>CAZJKR010000184.1:230-6167 GCA_964546615.1 uncultured Curvibacter sp. | reverse complement strand
CCGCCGCGGCACCCGCCGAGCGCGGCCTGACGCTGGCGTCAGCGGGCGGCTTCGCGCAGCGCGCGGCGGTGGCTCACGCGGTATACAGTCCCGACCCGCGCCGCCCGGTCGAGGTGGACGCGGCGCACGAGGACCAGTTGGTGGCATGGCTGTCCAAGCGCATGGGCGCGCCGATGAAGCCGCCGCACCTGCAGGCCCAGGGCTACACGCTGGAAGGCGGGCGCCTGTTGCCGGGTGGCCAGGGGCCGGTTGCGCAGTTCATGTACCGCAACGAGCTCGGCAGCAAACTGACGCTGTACGTGTCCAACGATGTCGCCGACGTGGGCAGTGCCGCGGGGCCGGACAAGGCACTGCAGGCCGGCGTGAAGAACACAGACACGGCCTTCCGCTTCGCACGCGAAGGTGCGGTCAATGTCTTCTACTGGGTCGACGGTCCCTTCGGCTACGCCCTGTCGTCCGACGCCGACCGCA
Source organism: uncultured Curvibacter sp. (assembly GCA_964546615.1). Classification (GTDB taxonomy): domain Bacteria; phylum Pseudomonadota; class Gammaproteobacteria; order Burkholderiales; family Burkholderiaceae_C; genus Hylemonella. The sequence continues at coordinate 5,696 of CAZJKR010000184.1, read as the reverse complement.
GCGTGCTGGCGCAGGTGTCGGCCGAGGTCTATCGGCAACTTGGCACCCCGCGCTGAAGGCCAGGGCGGCGTCGGCGCGACGCGCTGTCGGCTCGCGCCAGGGAATGAAACGGCCTGAGCCGCGCTCTTGACCTGAAGCAAGCGCTGGGCAGTGGTTCATCGGCGGCTGCCGGCCCACGACCCAAGCGATCACTCTCCACACCAACTCAGAAAGCACACATGACCACCCAACGCCGCGACATTCTCAAGTACACCCTGGCCGCCGCGGCAGCCAGCGCGCTGCCCGCAGCACATGCCCAGGCCCCGTCCGGCGCTTCAGCGGGAGCCGCAGCCACCGGCATCGACCCGCGCGACCGCGTCTTCATCACCAATGAAGACTCCAACACGCTGGTCGTCATCGATCCGAAGACGAACACCGTCGAGAGCACGATCAACCTGACCAGCTTCGACGAAGACCCGCGGCCTCCATTTCGCTACGTCACCGCCGGCGTGGCGCCGACACACGCGGCGATGATCCACAAGCCGCTGTACCACGGCTGCATCGACGCCCACGGCGCGGTGCCGTCGCCCGACGGCCGGCTGCTGGCCACCAGCGGGCGCGGCTCCAGCAACATTTATCTGATCGACGCCGAGCAGCGCCGCGTCATCGGCAACACACCCAACCCTGCGTCTGGGCCCACCACCAACCCCGAGCGCCTGAGTAGTGGCCTGCTGCTGGGCCGCGAACCGCACGAGCCCACTTTCACGCGCAACGGCCGCGAGCTGTGGGTCACGCTGCGCGGTGAAGACCGCATTGCCATCGTCGGCGTCGATCGTGCCGTTCGCCAGCTCAAGGGGGCCGACAGCCCGGGCTCCAGCGCGGTTCGCCAATACCTGCCCACACTGAGCGGCCCGGCGCAGGTGTGGTTCAACCGTGAGGGTACGTTGGCCTTTGTGGCCAGCCAGAAGGTGTCGAAGATCGACGTGTTCCGCGTCAACCCCGGCGCGGATGGCCACAGCCAACCGCAGCGGCTGACCACGCTGGACATCAGCGCACAGGACAAACCCGGCTTCACGCCCTTCATGAAGACCACACCCGACGGTGCCGAGGTGTGGTTCTCGCACAAGCTGGCTGATGCGGTGTCTTGCCGCTCGACGCAGGGTGGCTTCGACCTGATCGACACCGTGCCACTCGGCATGGGCGCTCGGCCCAACCACGTTGAGTTCGTGCGCAATGCGCGCGGCAGCGTGGTCTATGCCAGCCTGGCGCGCATCGACGATGGTGGCCCCGGCGGCGTGGCGTCGAGCCCGATCGCCATCATCGACCGCAGCGCTCCGGGCGGACAGCGCAAGGTGGTGGGCACCTTCTCCAGCCGTGGCCGCGAGTCGCACGGGTTGTGGACCAACCCCGAGAACACGCTGCTGTATGTGGCCCACGAACAGGACGAGCTGCCCGGCACGCCCAACGCGGGCCAGACCGTGTGCAGTGCATTTGATGTGAGCGACCCGCTGCGCCCGACCTTCATTGCGCAGATCCCCCTGGGCAATCTGACGCTGCCCTCTGGCGCGCTGCGCAACAAAAAGAGCATCAACCTCGTCTACGTGCGTGTGGGCGAGAAGGGCCAGACGGCATGAGCGGCGCGCACACCAGCCACGGCGCCAGCGCCGCGCACACCAGCGCATTCCAGCGGGATATGGACGAATCGATGGCCCGCATGATGCAGGCCATGCACAGCCCGGGCTACGCAGGCCAGGCCGACCAGGACTTTCTGGCGATGATGATTCCGCACCACGCCGGCGCTGTGGACATGGCGCGGCTGGTGTTGCAGCATGGGCGCGATCCTGTCACCCGGCAGTTGGCCGAGGAAATCATTGCCGGGCAGACGGTGGAGATCCAGAGCATGCAACGCCGACTGCACACCCTGCAGCAGCGCACAGCCAAAGGTGCGGAAGCGGAATTTCCGTCGCTGGGTGGGACGCGGGGGCCTTGATCGACAGCCCTAGGGAAAGTACCGATGAGCGCCACGGAATGAACCAAGCCACGCAGCGCTCTTGATCACCATGCTGTTCCAGTCTGCCGAGTCCCGCTATAACCAATGGGTGCGTGAGCACTACCGTTTTTTGCTGCGCAGTGCGTGGGCGCTCACTGGTTCGCGCGCCATTGCCGAAGACGTGGTGCAAGACTGTTTTGCCAACGCCTGGAAGCACCGGGAGCAACTGCGCGACGCTGCGCTGGCACGGGCTTGGCTCTTTCAGATCATGCGCCGCGCCGCCTTTCGCCAGGCCGCACCCAGCATGCAGTCGCTGGACGATGAAGAGCAGCCCGAGCAAGCGGCGCCCGACGCGGGGCTGGACGACAAACTCGATGTCGTCAAGGCGCTCGCGCGCCTGGCGCCCATCCACCGCGAGGTGCTGGTGCTGTTTTATTTCGACGACATGCCCACCGCCCAGATGGCCGAGGCGCTGGAGATCGCGCCCGGCACGGTGTTGTCGCGCCTAGCCCGTGCGCGCGACGCTTTGAAGCTGGCCATGGGGGTACCTGCGACACCCAAGGCCGATGTCAACGTTACCCCGTTTCGCAGGACCAAGACATGAGCCCCGATACCGACGCGCCTTTCCTGCCCGACAGCGAATTCGATTTGCGCGCGCGCGCCGAGTTGGCGAGCGCCTTCGAGGCCAGCGACGCACCGGCACACCTGTACCGAAAGCCGCAGCCGCTGCTGGCGCGACGCGGCTTGCAGCGTTTTCTGGCGGCGCTTTTGCTGGCCGGTGGCACCAGCGGCGGGGTGCTCGCCGTGCGACCGCCAGCGATGGTGCGCGACGCGATCGACCACGAATACCACGAGCGCAGCTTGCGGGGCAGTTTCATGGAGCAGCGCCAGTTGCTCATGCACCTGGGCATGCGGGACGCCAACGTGGTGCCCGGGTTTCCCCAACTCATGCGGCCATGCGATATCGAAGGTCACCTCGCTTACCACCTCACCACGTTCTTCGAGAAGGGCGGCATGGTGACGGTGTATGCCTTTGACCAGCCTGTGGACCTGCGCGAGGCCAGCGGCTGGTGGAGCAACGTGCACTGGAAGGTGATCCGCTCGCGCGAGGGCAAGCCCTTGTTGCTGGTGGCCCAGAAAAAGAAGGCACTGGCGGTCGCGCAGACGGCACTGCAGGCACCTCCCGTGTCCGGGCCAGGCTGAGGCACCGCGTCCCTGTCAACGAATCAACCGCTCACCCCTTTCACCCCAACCGGCGCACGACGCCCAACCACCGGAGACCCCAGAAATGAACCAACAACCCACCTCGCTCCCCCGGCGCCACCTGCTGGCCGGCAGCGGCGCTGCTTTGGCTGCCGTTGGTCTGGCCAGCTTTGGCCGCACCGCAGCCGCTGCTGGTGAGACCGCGCCCGTCGCCGTGGCCGGTGCTGCCAAGCCTCTGCCAGCGTACGTGGGCTGGAAGGACCCGGCCAGCCTGATCGTGCACAGCAGCACCACCATTGAGACCAAGCGCAGTGTGTTCGGCACCAGCGTAATCACGCCGTCCGAGCAGCTCTACATCCGCAACAATCTGCCCGCGCCCGACGCCTCGATCCTGGGCAACCGCGATGCCTGGGAGATCAACATCGAGGGGGTGAAGAACCCGCGCAAACTCACGCTGGGCGACCTCAAGCGCATGGGCATCGAGACCACGGCGATGGTGTTGCAATGCTCTGGCAACGGACGCGGCTACTTCCCCAACAAGCCCAGTGGAACGCCTTGGCAAGTGGGCGCAGCAGGCTGTGTGGTGTGGAGCGGTGTGCCGGTGCGCTGGGTGGTGGATGCCCTGGGCGGCGTGGAGGCCGGCATGGCCTACCTCACCGGCACAGGCGGCGAAAAACTCCCCGATGGACTGGACCCCAAGAGCGTGATCGTGGAACGCTCGGTGCCTGCTGCCGCACTCGCCGATGCCCTGCTGGCCTGGGAAATGAACGGTGTGCCGATTTCGCTGGCCCACGGCGGCCCACTGCGCTTGATCGTGCCGGGTTACACGGGCGTGAACAACATCAAGTACGTCAAACGCCTGGCCTTCACCGCTCAGGAGACCGACGCACGCATCATGTCGCACGGCTACCGCATTTCACCGCCCGGCGCGAAGGGCGACCCGTCGCAGCCATCGGTGCAGGAAATGACGGTGAAGTCGTGGATCAACGGTCCCGGCACGGACGGCGCCCCGCTTAAAGCGGGTGACACACAGATCCATGGCGTGGCGTTTGGCGGCATGAACGCGGTGGCCAAGGTCGAGGTTTCTCTGGACGGCGGAAAAACCTGGCAGCTCGCGCGCATGGTGGGGCCCGACCTCGGCCGCTTTGCGTGGCGGCAGTTTGTTTTTGCGGCGCGCCTGCCGGCGGGCCAGTTCACCCTGGCGAGCCGAGCCACCGACACCGCAGGCAACGTGCAGCCCGAACAACGCATGGAAAACGCGGGCGGCTACAACAACACCAGCTGGGCCGACCACGCCGTGAAAGTGAGCGTGGCATGAAGCGCACAATCCAAAAACACGCGTTGGTCGCTGCCCTGTGGTCGTTGGCATTCACAGTGCTGCCCGTGCACGCCGCCGACGATGCCGCGCAACTTCAACAAGGCAAGGTGTTGTTCGGCCAAGGCGCGGTGCCTGCCTGCGCCCTGTGCCATGCGCTCAAGGACGCGGGAGCCGAAGGCGCCGTGGGCCCCAGCCTGGACGAGCTCAAGCCCGATGCCAAGCGCGTGGCCACCGCGCTGCGCAACGGCATTGGGCAGATGCCGTCCTACAACGGCAAACTCAGTGATGCGCAAATTGCCGCCCTGGCGGCCTACGTGGCCAAGGCTTCGGGTGGATCAAAGTGATGGCTGGTTGGCCACAGCGCTGCTGCGCCAACTGACAAAAGGGACGGGATCACCTGCAAACAGCGATCCCGACTGAGTGGCTGACCCAGGGCGGGTCAGCCACTCACCATCACTTGCCTGGTTTGATGTCGGGGACCACCATCCAGCCAGCCCCCATCATCACAACCGCCGGGAACTTCTCGCCGGCCTAAGTCTTGCCCAGCATGGCCTTGTGCTCGCGGTAAGCCATCAACGCTGGCGACACGCCCAGGTGATTGATCGCACCATGCTTGATGCTGCTGCAGTCTTGCTCGTCGAGCTTGCAGATCTCTGCACGCTGTTGTCAACTCTCTAGCAATGTCAACTACGCGCCTGAAACCTGTCTCTGCGCCTTACCACGATGCATGAATAGGAGTGATCGCAATCCGGCACGCCAAGGGCATTCACGTTGAAAACTCGAACGGCAGCAACCGCTGCACTCCCGGCATTCACGAGGACTTGCCGAACTTCCGCAGTGGGCCCACCACCGCCCCAGCTACCATGACGCACATCGGCCAGAGGTGGACGTTCTAGGAGGGGCAACATGCGCGAAGCGAAGATTGCTGGTTGGTTCTTTTTCGTTTTGGGAGTCGGTTTGAGTCTGCTCAGCGCAT
>CAZJKR010000184.1:0-220 GCA_964546615.1 uncultured Curvibacter sp. | reverse complement strand
GACCTGCTTTAGGCTGGTTGCCGTAATCCGCCCTGTATTGCATTCATTTGGGGTACTGGCTCAAGTCGCCAAGTTAGATCGTGGCTAGCTTCGCCAATGCCTGTTTCGGATCACATCAGCGTACGCGTCTTGAAATAGTCCGTCTGATGAGGCCAGACATGCGATCGAAAAGTTTGCCCAATTGCATTTCCCGTCATATATATGGCGAGCACTTAAGTTA
>CAZJKR010000183.1:0-6195 GCA_964546615.1 uncultured Curvibacter sp. | reverse complement strand
GACTGGATCGTCGTTCAGTGCGGGGAGTCGCAGGGCGATCCACAGCATGGTTGGGTTCCGTTGTGCGCCCACGCGCGGGCTTGAGCGCGGCCAGCACAGGCAGCGGGGCGTCCAGCGCCAGTGGCTGTTCGCGCAGCGGGCCGCGGCGCTTGAGCAGCTGCAGCATGAGTTGCGTGCCTTCGCCACTTTGCACCGCCACGCGCAGCGGCGCGGGGGAGGACTCGCGCTGCGCATCGAGCGGGCGCAGGGCGAACACCAGCGCCTGCGATGCACTGCTGCCCCCTTGAGCAGATAGCTGCAGGCGGCGCAGCTGTTCACTGCGCACCTGCGGCAGCCAGGCCAGCAAGGCGCCCAGCGCCTTGCAGCGCAAGGCCTGCTCGGCCACCCACAGGCGCTCGGCCGGGGTGCGCGCGTCGATGCGCAGCACGCGTTCCGGGGCGATGCCGAGGCTGGCCAGCACTGGCAGGTGCGGCAGCTGCGGCGCACCCACCAGCACCAGCGGGCCGCGCTGCGCCGCCACTTGCAGCGCGGGCAACAGCAGGCGCCATTCATGCAGGCCGCTTTGCGCCTGCAGCACTTCGCTCAATTGCCCCAGCGGCCAGCCGCCGCCGGGTAGTTCGGCATCCAGCGCGGCATGGCCGCTGGGCAAGGTGGCCTGCGCGGCCTGCGCCAACTGGTCGGCGCGCCACACGCCCGCGAGTTCAGCGGGGGCAGGGGTGGGATGCAGGGCGAACAGGACGGCGGACATGGCGGGGCTCTCACCGTGTGATCAGAGTGGCAGAAAGAGTGGCAGCAGGTCGGCCGTGCCCGACAGCAGTGGACGGCAGAGGATCTTGTAGCCGTCGGCGTCGAAGCCGGCGGCGCTCTGGTCCAGCCGGCGGGCCTGCGCCAGCGTGGTGGCGCTGCCGAGGTAGCACCAGTTGCGAATGACGTGGATTTGCGCCAGGCCTTCGTCGTCGCGCTCGCGCAGGCCCACGGCGCCGGCGTGCGGCCAGCAGGCCACGCGCAGGGTCTCCAGCGCCTCCAGCAGGCGTGCGTGGTGTGCGGCCGGGGTTTCGTCGCCGCGGCAGACGCCGGCGCACTGGTGCAGCGAAGCGCGGAAGCAGCCGCGCCCCGGTGCCAGCCGCTCCAGGCCCAGCGCGCCGTAGCAGAGCTTGTGCAGTTCGGCCAGGTTGCGCAGGCCTTCGAGTGCGGCGTGGCGGCTGCTGTAGAGGCCAAAGAGGTCGGGCGTGGTGGCGAAGTTGTGCGTGCGGGCGTCCACCACCTCGGGGTGGCCGGCGGCATCGAGTCGCAGCGCGCAGAGCTGGCGGCTGCGGCGCAGCTTCTGGTTGTAGAGCGGTTGCTGCTGCTTGATGAGGCTGGCCTCCAGCAGCAGCGCGCCCACCTCGCCGGCGGTGCGCTGGTGGCTGATGCGGCGCGCCTGGCGCAGCAGGCGGGCTTCGTCCGGGTTGCGCAGATGCGAGAGCACGCGCGCACGCAGGTTGACGCTCTTGCCGATGTACAGCGGCAACGCGTCGCCCGGCTCGCCGTGGAAGGTGTAGACGCCGGGCAGGGGCGGCAGCGCCTCCACGCTGTCGCGCAGGTGCTCGGGGTATTCGTAATGGCGGGCCTCGTCGAACTCGGGCCGGCGGCGGGCGGGGATGTGCATGGCGCTGCCCTGAATGATCCGTGTACCGGCAGGATTGCATGTCACGGCCACCGGTGGGGTTGCCCCGCTGTTTGCGCAGGGCAGACGCCCGCCACCCATCGACGACCGACCCTGACAGGACACCAGGGTAACTGTATTTTCATACAGTTACCCTGGGTTTGGCAAGTGGGGGCTGCCTGGGCGCGGCGGCGGCCCGGCAAGACGCGCGGCAGAGCGCGCGGGCATCTCGACCACTGCCACATCGAGCAGCTATGCGCGCATAGCAAGGCTCCAGCCGGCCTTCAGGGCTGTGCCGCCAGTTCCTGGGCCAGGGCCTCGACCAGTTCTCGTACCGGCAGCGGTTTGCTGAAGATGTGGCGAATGCCCATGTCGCGTGCTTCGGCAGTGTCGATCGCGTCGCTGTTGCCGGTGCACAGCACCACCGGCAGCCCGGGCTTGAAGTAGCGTGCGAGTTGCGCCAGCTGCAGCCCGTGCATGCCCGGCATGGTCTGGTCGGTGATCAGCAGGTCGATCTGATGGGGCGTGGCTTCGATGGCCACCAGAGCCTCAGCCGGGTCACGGAAGGTGCGCACGTTGTAGCCCCAGTCGCTCAGCAGTTCGCCCAGATAGCGCGCCACGGCGGGTTCGTCGTCCACCACCCAGATGTGCTGGCCGGTGCCGGCCGGAATGAGCGGCGCGTCGGCCGTGGCCGAGGGCAGACTGGGCGGCTGCGGTTCAGTGGCAAACAGCAGGCGGAACAGGCTGCCCCGGCCGGGGGTGGAGTCCACCACGATATGCGCGCCCGAGCGCCGCAGGATGCCATGCACCACAGACAGCCCGAGGCCCGTGCCCTCGCCCACATCCTTGGTGGTGAAGAAGGGGTCGAACAGGCGTGACAGATGCTCGTCCGCGATGCCGCTGCCGGTGTCCGACACGTCCAGGGCCAGGTAGGGCCCGCTCAGGCGCTGGTGGCTCGCGGCGCAGATGTCGCCGTTCAGGTGGACGGTATGCAGGCGGATGTCGATGATGCCGTGGTCTCCCGTGGCGTCGCGCGCGTTGATGATCAGATTGACCAGCACCTGGTTGAGTTCGCCCGGGTCCATGCGGACGCTCTGATGGCTGTCGATCTGAACGCGGACCTCGATGCTGGAGGGGATGGAGGGGCGCAGCATCGCCACCACCTCGCGGATGCCGTCGGCCGGTGAAACCACCTCCACGCTGGTGCTGGGCTGGGTGCGCGTGAAGCTCAGCATCTTGGCAATCAGGTCGCGTGCGCGTTCGCTGGCGGTGATCACTTCACGCAGGTAACTGGCCAGCTTGCCCTGCTTGTCCGGCACGAAGCGATCCAGTGCCAGGTTCGAGTAGCCGAGGATGGCCGCCAGGATGTTGTTGAAGTCGTGCGCAATGCCGCCCGTCATCCGGCCCAGTGCCTGTACTTTTTGCGCCTGCTGCAGCTGGCGTTCCAGCTGCCGTTGAGCCGACTCGGCCTGCTCGCGTTCGGATCGGTCGCGTGTAAAGACGTAGTAGCAGCGCGACTGCGGATCCCAGGCTGCGGAAATTTCGACGGCCAACGTGCGGCCGTCCTTGCGTCGCAGCCGGGTCGAGAACTGCTCGCGGCCGATCTGCTTCATGCGCGCCATGTGCTCGGCGACCACGGCCGCGTCTTCCTGGGCCTCCAGCTGCGCGATCTGTATGCCGTGAAGTTCCTGGGCGGTGTAGCCGGACATACGGACGTACTCCTCGTTGACCTCCAGCAGCCGACCGTTTTCATCCGCGATCCAGAAGCCGTCAATGGCGGTCTGCAACACGCGTTGGTGCCGCGATGTGGCCCGGCTCTGCTCGGTGATGTCTTCGCCCACGGAAACATAGCCGATGACCGTTCCGGCGTCGTCGCGCAAGGGCGTTGCGGTGCGTTCAATGACCAGTTCGCGTCCGTCGGCATCACCGCGCCGAACCTGGCCGCGCCAGACTTCACCGCGCTCCAGTGCGGCTCGCATGGTGGCGGCCTGGCTGGTATCCGGCGTAAGCGGCGCCTCGAACAGCGACAGTGGTGCATCGGGTGACATGTCGCTCCGTTCCCGGGACGCGCGATTGCGCCAGTGAACATGGCCTTCCAGATCGGTCACGATTACCGAGGTGGCGATCGACTCCAGTGCCAGCGACTGGGTGCGCAGCGTCTCGTTGGCCTGCTGCAGCGTGGCAGTCTGGCGCGCCAGCGCCTGATAGGGGCGACGCACGCTGACGACGAACATCGCGCGGTAGATCAGTCCGTAGCAGATGAACTTGTACACGTGGCCCAGCAGGTTGTGCGCGTCACTCACCACCTCGTACTGGGTCAGGAAGAGTTCGCTCAGCGCGGCGACGGACGAGGCGCCGAAGATCAGGGGCAGGAACTCGTCGTCCGAGCGCTGCGCCATGCGGTAGTAACGCCAGGCTGCGAGGGCCAGCATGCCGGTGATCAGCCATTCCAGCCAGCGCTTCAGCGGCGTCAGGCCCACGCCCTCGATGTAGGTGCGCGGCAGCGCCGCTTCATGAAAAAGCACGCCCCAGATGACGAGCCCGCACAGCCCCGCATAGACAGCCAGTACCCCAAGGCGCAGGCGCTGGGTCGGCACCGGCAGTTGCGGCAGCAGGCTCACCGCGAGCAATGTGGCGGCCACGATCAGGCGCGCGCTCAACCAGAAGGCGATGGCCTTCTCGACCGAGGCTGGCGTGACGAGCTGGGGCATGCCCTTGTAGGACAAGGCGTGGAAGAAATCGAGCCAGCCGGCCGCGAACAGGGCCACCGCAATCAGCAGCAGCGAGGATGAGTGGTCGCGCGTGCGTGTGTGCCAGACCGTGGCAAACACCAGAAAGGCAGCCGCAATGGCAATGAACTCCACCGCGGTGTGCAGCGGCAGGTAGTGCGCGTGCGGAAGGTGCAGGGTGTGCAGCGGCAGCAGCAGCGCCACCGCGGCCAGCACGGTGCAGACGGCAACCAGCAGCGCTTGCTGGCGCAGCAGCCGGCGTTGGCGCGGACTCGGGGCAGAAACGGGCTGCTCAGGTGACATGGTGTGCTGCGGCAGCTGGCGGGGCGGGCGTGTCCGGCCTATGCGGCGAGACCGAGCAGCCGCAGCAGCCGCGCTGTATCGATGGGTTTGGCCAGACAGACCTCGGCGCCGGCGTCCAGCAACTCGGCTTCGTTCTCCGGCGTGAGGTAGCCGCTCATGGCAATCACGCGCACTTCGGCGTGCCCGGGAAGCTGCTTGATCTGGCGGCAGACTTCGGTGCCGCGGATGCCCGGCATCATGAGGTCGAGCAGCACCACGTCGGGCAGGAAGGTGTGGACCTTGCCGCCGGCCTCGAAGCCGTTGTCGGCGCTTTCCACCACCACGGCATGGTCACCGCCTTCCAGCAATTCCTTGAGGAAACCCACCACGGCCCGGTCGTCGTCGACGATCAGCACGCGCAGCGGCCCCTTGTTGCCGGCGGGGTTCCACTGGCGGGCAAAACGCTCCACCTCCTCGCGCCGGAAACGGCGGTGGCCGCCGGGCGTGACCTCGGCCTGCAACAGCCCTTTCTGTGCCCAGCCGCGCACCGTGACCGGAGAGACCATCATCCATTCGGCGACTTCCTGGGGCGTCAGATAAGGCTTGTGCTTGAGTTCGTCGTTCATGTCGCCGGTCGAGGTCGCGGCATCGCGATTCGATCGATTTGCGGGCCGGCGGACGTCCGCCGGGCCAGGTCGGCAGGGCAGGCCGGCGCCGGACAGGGGTCCGGTCCCGGCCGCACGGGGCGCAGTTCAGATCAGAACGACTCCCAGTCGTCGGTCCCCGTCTTCTGCATGGCCGGGCTGACCGCGGGCTGCGCTGCCGCCGGGGCGATGCGGGCCACATTGGTGGCGCGGTTGGGGCTGCGACGCTCACTACCGTCATACGGCTTGGGGTCTGTGTTGGCAGCCCGGGTGGGGGCCTGGACCGCCACCATCTGCGGTGCCCGCATGCCATCCCCCGCCAGTTTGAACACGCTGACCGCCTGCACCAGATCCTGGGCCTGGCTGTTCAGGCTGGAGGCCGCGGCCGCCATCTCTTCCACCAGTGCCGCGTTCTGCTGCGTGACCTGATCCATCTGCTGCATGGCTTCGCCGATCTGCAGCACGCCCTGGCTCTGCTCCGAGCTGGCGGCGCTGATCTCGCCCATGATGTCGGTCACGCGGCGGATGCTGGTAACCACTTCGGTCATGGTGTTGCCGGCCTGGTCGACCAGCGTTGTCCCTTGTTCCACCCGCTGCACGCTGTCGGTGATCAGGGTCTTGATTTCCTTCGCCGCTTCGGCGCTACGGCCGGCCAGGCTGCGCACTTCGCTGGCCACCACGGCAAAGCCACGGCCCTGCTCACCGGCGCGGGCGGCTTCCACCGCCGCGTTCAAAGCCAGGATGTTGGTCTGGAAGGCAATGCCGTCGATCACGCTGATGATGTCGTTGATCTTGCGGCTCGAATCGTTGATGCCCTTCATGGTGTCCACCACCTGGGCCACCACCTCGCCGCCCTGCACGGCCACGGTGGAGGCGCTTTGCGCCAGTTGATTAG
>CAZJKR010000182.1:3785-6200 GCA_964546615.1 uncultured Curvibacter sp. | reverse complement strand
AAGCCGGTCGCCTACCCCGCCGACAAGTACGCCAGCGACTCGATGGTGGAGAAGACGCGCCCGCGGTAGGCGTCGGAGACGTGGCGCAGAAGCTGCGACATGTTGAGCACCGAGCTGACGCCGCCGGCGGCGCGGGACACTCCGATGAACAGCAGGGCCAGGGAACGAAAGAGGTCGGGGGTGTACTCGTTGACGAGCTCGACCCATTTCCATTGCGCCGGGTTGATGGGCGGCGCATCCTGCAGGAAATAGGCGGCAACGGCAATGTCGAGTTGCGGCCAGAGCACGGGCAGCATGGCCACGGCGAGGGAGGCGCCCAGCACGAGCAGGAAAACGGAACGGGAACTCAGAGCGGGCTTGGACATGGGCAATCGCCGGATTGTACGGAGCATGCAGGAGGCGGCGCGGCGCCGGGGGGCTCAGCCAGTGGTCAGGGCCATGCGGGCCAGCAGGTCCACCACGCGCGCATCCTCGCCGATGGCCGGCTGCGGACGGAACACCACCTGGGGGTGGGCCTGCGCCAGTGCCGCCAGCAGTTGCGGCAGGTCTTCGCGGGCATGCTTGCCGACGCCGAGGAACATCGGCACGATGGTGATGGACTGCGCCCCTGCGGCCACCAGCTCGGCGGCACAGGTCGGCAGGTCCGGCGTTGTCAGCTCCAGGTAGGCGCAACGCACCTGTGCGCTCGGGTCGAGCTGTTCGATGCGCGCCGCCACGGCTTGTATGGGTTGGTGCCAGAGCGGATCGCGCGAGCCATGGGCGAACAGGATGATGCCTTGGCGCGAGGGAAGGGTGTTCATGGGGGCCTATCGACGCAGCACCAGCCAGCCGAAAGTGGCCAGCGAGAGGAGCGTGTAGATCATGCTCGGCAATGCCGCGGTCAACCATGGCACCCAGTGCCGCAGTTCGCCCAGGTAGCCGAACACGTTGTTGAGGAAAAAGAAGCTGATGCCGGCCATGACGCCGCCAAAGACGTACACCGAGATGCCCTCGCTGCGGAAGTGCAGGTAGGCAAACGGCAGGGCCAGCACCACCATCACCAGGCAGCTCAGGGGGTAGAAGACCTTTTTCCAGAACTCGATCTCGTAGCGCTCGGCCGACTGGTTGTTGGCATTGAGGTGGCGGATGTACTGGAACAGGTCGAGCGTGCTCATGCGCTCGGGCCGCAGCACGGCGGCCGACACCATCTCGGAGGAGATCAGCGTCGGCCAGCGGAAGTGCTCGATCCGGCCGCGCTCGATGCGCGACGCTTCGGTGCCGCGCGAGGTGAACTCGATGCGCTCGGCCTGGGCCAGCTGCCAGGCATCGTCATCGCCAAATTCGGCCGTGTCGGCACGGGTCATGGACACGAGCAGGCCCTGGTTGTCGAATTCGAAAATGCGCACGCCGCGCATGCTGCCGTCCGAGGCCAGGGCGTTGACGTTGACGGCAAACTGGCCATAGGCCTGCTTCTCGCGCAGCCAGGCGCCGGTCTGGCCGACGGTGATGTTGCCCTGGTAGCGCGCCTTGAGAAGCTGCGCGGTGCGGTCGGCCCAGGGGGCAAGGAAGTCGCCGATGAGGAAGGTCAGTACCACGAAGACCGCGCCTGCGGCCAGCAGGGTGCGCAGGGCACGCCAGGGGTCGAGGCCGCTGGTACGCAGGATGGTGAATTCCGAACTCTGCGCCATGCGGGTCATGACGTAGATGGTGCCGATCAGGGCGGTGATGGGCAGCAGTTCGTACAGGTGGTTCGGGATCAGCAGCACCACGTAGCTCAAGGCCTGCGGCAGCTGGTAGCCGGCACCGACACCGGGACGCCCGATGGAAGGCAGCTGATCGACAAAGTCGAAAAAGGTGAAGAGGGCGAGAAAGGCCAGCGTGACGAAGCCCACCGCGGTGAAGACCTCGATGTGGATCAGGCGGCGGATGGTCTTCATGCGGCGCTCCGGGCCGGGCGCCGCCACTGCACCAGCGAGCGCCACTGCCAGTTGGAATGCCGTATGCCCAGCCAGAGCAGGCCGAGGGCCAGCACGCCGCCATGCAGCAGGATGATGAAGGCGGCAAAGCCGATCTTGCCGGTGCTGATCCAGGCCTGGCCGAGGTTGAGCATGTTGAGATAGACCTGAAACAGCAGCAGGGAGAAAACCAGGTTGCCCGAGCGGCCCAGCCGCGGGTTGACGCGCGAGGCGGCCACGGCAATGATGAGCAGGTTCAGTGCGGCGAGGGCGAAGCCCAGGCGCCAGGAGATCTCGCCCCAGTGGTGCGGCGAGGGGTTGCGGATCAGGTCCAGGGTGGAGCGGGTGCCCAGTGGCACGTCGGCCGCGGAACCCAGCTGGTCAGGGGTGATGCGGATGCCGTAACGCGCGAACTCGCTGAGCTTGAAGTCGGACTTGCCCAGGCTGTTCTCCAACCGCTGGCCGTTTTCCAGGATCAGGA
>CAZJKR010000182.1:2195-3775 GCA_964546615.1 uncultured Curvibacter sp. | reverse complement strand
CTGGCATGGCGTCTACGCGCCCAAGGGCACGCCGGCGTTTTCCAGGATCAGGAAGCGCTCGTCATCGATCAGTTCGACCCGGCCGCTGCGTGCCGAGGTCAGCGTCTCCTTGCCCTGCTCGGTGGTGGCGATGAAGACGTTGCTGGCCGAATGCTCGCTCAGCAGGCTTTTTTCGACGAAAAACACCCGGCTGCCACCGGCCGATTCCTGGAACTGGCCAGGCTGCACGCGGTCGAGGTCGCCGCGGTTCTCGTAGTGCGCGCGCATGTCCTCGACCTGCTTGTTCGACCACGGCAGCACGAACAGCGCCAGCGACGCCACCGCCACCAGGATGGGCCAGGCAAAACGCAGCAGCGGCCCCAGCAGGTTCCACAGGCCGACGCCGCTGGAAAACCAGATCACCATCTCGCTGTCGCGGTACAGGCGCGACAGGGTGCCGATCGTGGCGACGAACAGCCCCATGGTCATGATGTTGGGCAGGAAGGTCAGGACGTTGTAGCCCATCACCAGCATCACGTCGGAAGGGTTGAAGCTGCCGCGCGACGCCTGGCCCAGGGTGCGGATCAGCGTCATCGTCATGACCACCGTCACCAGGACGATCAGCGTGGCGCCGAAACTGCGTGCCAGCTCCTTGCGGATGGAGGAATGGAATAACATCGGTCGGAAGGAAAAACGCAATTATGAACTTCGAACTCAAGTCCCTGGCGCTGGCTGCGGCTGCAAACCTGCCCTGTGATGCCCTGGTGGTGCTGGTGCCGAGCAGCTTCACGCCGTCCAAGGATGCCATGTCGGCGCTGGTGGCCCAGGCGCTCAAGTCGGGCGACCTGGAAAGCAAGCCCGGCAAGCTGCTGGCGCTGTACCGGCCGGTCCAGGCCAAGGCCAGCCGCGTGGTGCTGGTGGGCGCCGGTGACGGCACGCCCAGGCAGGTGCGCCAGGCCGTGGTGGCCGCCGTGGGTGCCTTGCGTGCCAGTACGCCGGCCGTGAAGAAGCTGGTGCTGTGTTTTGCCGCCGGCGGTGGTCCCGAGGCGGTGCGCGCGGCGGTCAGCGGTGTGGCCGATGCCAGCTATGTCTACACCACCACCAAGTCCAAGCCGGAAGGCCGTACCCTGGCGCGGGTGGTGCTCGGTCTGCCCGAAGCGGCGGCCTGCAAGCCGGCCTTTGCACAAGCGGTGGCCGCGGTGGCCGGCGTGGAGATGGCCAAGGAGTGGGCCAACCGCCCGGGCAACCACGCCACGCCGGCCATGCTGGCACAGGCGGCGCGTTCGCTGTCGCGTCTGCCCAAGGTGACGTGCCAGGTGCTCGGGCCGCGTGAGGTGGCCAAGCTGGGCATGGGCGCCTTCATGGCGGTGGCCCAGGGCTCGGAGCACCCGTTGCGCTTCATCGTGCTGCAGTACAACGGCGCGGCCAAGGCCCAGGCGCCCACCGTGCTGGTGGGCAAGGGCATCAGTTTCGACAGCGGCGGCATCTCCATGAAGCCGGCAGCCGAGATGGACGAGATGAAGTTCGACATGGCCGGCGCCGCCAGCGTGCTGGGGGTGTTCCGCGCCCTGGGTGAGCTCCAGCCGGCCATCAACGTGGTG
>CAZJKR010000182.1:0-2185 GCA_964546615.1 uncultured Curvibacter sp. | reverse complement strand
GAACATGCCGGACGGGCGCGCCGTCAAGCCCGGCGACGTGGTCACCAGCATGAGCGGGCAGACCATCGAGATTCTGAACACCGATGCCGAAGGGCGCCTGATCCTGTGCGATGCCCTGACCTATGCCGAGCGCTTCAAGCCGCGTGCGGTGGTGGACATTGCTACCCTGACCGGTGCCTGCATGATCGCCCTGGGCGGGGTGCGCAGCGGCCTGTTCGCCACCGACGACGCCCTGGCCGAACAGCTGCTGGCGGCTGGCGAGGCCGCGCAGGACCTGGCTTGGCGCCTGCCGCTGGACGACGAGTACGCCGAGGGCCTGAAGACCAACTTTGCCGATGTGGCCAATGTGGCCGGTCGTGCCGGGGGGGCCATTTCGGCCGCCAAGTTCCTGCAGCGTTTTGCCAGCCAGTACCCCTGGGCGCACCTGGATATCGCCGGCAGCGCCTGGAAGAGCGGCGCGGCCAAGGGCGCCACCGGCCGGCCGGTGGGCTTGCTGCTGGCGTTCCTGCTGAACAGCCACGCGGTCACGGCAGCACCTGCCCGGGCGCGCCAGCGCCGCCGCAACGCCTGACGTGCCGGCCGCGGCCATGACCGAGCTTGCCTTTCATTTCAACGCGCCGGACAAGCTGGCCTATGCCTGCCGGCTGCTGCGCAAGGCCGTCGGCAGCGGGGCCCGGGTGGTGGTGACGGCGCCGGCCGACACCTTGCAGCGCCTCAACGGCCTGTTGTGGACCTTCTCCCAGCTCGATTTCATCCCGCACGCCATGGCCGGCGATCCCGAGTCGGTGCGCGCTGCGTCACCGGTCCTGTTGGCCGAGCGGCTGCAGGGGTTGCCGCACCGGCAGGTGCTGGTCAACCTCGGGGAGCAGGTGCCGGCCGGCTTCGAGCAGTTTGAACGCCTGATCGAAGTGGTCAGCCTGGACGACGAAGACCGCCAGCTGGCGCGCGGCCGCTGGAAACATTACAGCGACCTGGGCCATGCCATCACCCGCCATGACCTGGCCTTGAAGGGGGGCGGCGAATGAGCGGGCCGAACAGGAACCTGCCGCGTTTCCTGCCGACACTGACCGAAGTGGTGCAGCCGGGTCCGGTGTCGGCGGCCGGCCTTGACGCCCCGCCCGTGCCGGCTGCTGCAGCGGCGCCGGACGATGTGGTGGAGCGGGTGGTTCAGCGGCTCACGCCGGTGCTGGAGAACCAGCTGCGTGAGGTCATGGCCTCGCTGGCCCGGACGCAGTTGCAGGCGTTTGAGCAGCAGTTGCGCCAGGAGCTTGCCGTGGCACTGCACGAGACGGTGGCCCGGGCCGTGGCGGACGAGCTGGCCGCATCGACACGCCGCTGAGCGTTTCAAAACACCCACAGCCGGCAGGCTTGATGCGCCAACCGGACCGGATTTGCGTTAAGGTTCCGCCTGGTTTCGATTTCCGCTTTCAGTTCAGTCCACATCCAATTGGAGGAATTCATGCACATCAAGCACCTGCGTACGGCGTTGACCCTGGTGGCCGCAGCCGCCTTGCTGACCGCCTGCGGCAAGAAGGAAGAGGTTGCTGCGCCTGCGGCCGCGCCAGCCCCGGCCGCAGAGATGGTGGTCAAGATCGGCCACGTGGGCCCGGTCAGCGGTGCCATTGCGCACTTGGGCAAGGACAACGAATTCGGTGCACGCATGGCGATCGAGGAGCTCAATGCCGCCGGCGTGACGATCGACGGCAAGAAGGTCAAGCTCGAGCTGATGGCCGAGGACGACGCCGCCGATCCCAAGCAGGGCACGGCGGTGGCGCAGAAGCTGGTGGATGCCAAGGTCGCTGGCGTGATCGGCCACCTCAATTCGGGCACGACCATCCCGGCTTCCAAGATCTACAGCGATGCCGGCATCCCGCAGATTTCCCCCTCGGCGACCAACCCTAAGTACACCCGCCAGGGCTACAAGACGGCCTTCCGCGTGGTGGCCGACGACGTGCACCTGGGCAGCACGCTCGGCAAGTACGCCGTGGAGACGCTCAAGGCCAAGAACGTGGCCGTGATCGACGACCGCACGGCCTACGGCCAGGGGGTGGCCGAGGAGTTCAGCAAGGCGGCCGAGGCCGCCGGCGCCAAGATCGTGGCCAAGGAATTCACCACGGACAAGGCCACCGACTTCAATGCCATCCTGACCAGCATCAAGGGCAAGAAGCCAGACGTGGTGTTCTTC
>CAZJKR010000181.1:0-6338 GCA_964546615.1 uncultured Curvibacter sp. | reverse complement strand
TGCCCTGGGCGATCTCGGCGCTGGCGGTGGCGACCGATTCGCTGCCTTGGCGCACGTTGGCGACCACTCTGATCAAGCTGTCCTGCATATTACGCATAGCGCTCAAGAGCTGACCAGTTTCGTCCGTGGTGTTGATCACGATGGTGGACGACAAGTCGCCACCAGCTATGGCCTGCGCCACGTCGATGGCGTAGCTCACCGGCGCCGTGATGGAGCGGGTGATCATGTATGCGGCTGCAATACCCAGCAAAATGCCCAGCAAAATGATGACCAACAACATGGTCACGGCGGCTTCGTAGGCAGCTTCAGACTGCACACTCATTTCTCTGTTGAGTTTGGTTTCAAAGTCGATCAGTTCCTGAATGACTTCCAAGCGGGCTTGTTGAGCCGGCAGGGCCTCTTTGGTAAGCGCGGCGATCGCTTCGTCGCGTTTATTCTCCGAAGCCAAGGTAGAGACCTTCTTGTTCAGTGGTTGGATGGTCTTGCGCATCTCGCGGATCTTGGCCAACAACTCTTTTTCTTTGGTCGTGGTGCCTTCCAGGCTGTCAAACATCTGGCCCAGCTTTTTGTCAGCCTCGTCGTAGCCAGCCCGGGCCTTGTCAAGACGCTCAGTCGCTTTCTTGATGACTTCGGCATCGGCGAGCAGCAGCTGATCGCGCATCATCATGCTGATCGTATTGGCATACTCACGCATGTCCGTAGCCAAGCGCGCCTCTTTGTTGTTCACATTGACGATTTCGTCCAGTCGCCCCTGGATTTCGGCCATGCGCTTGATGCCCAGACCGGATACCAGGACCAGTAGCAGCAGCACAAAACCAAAACCCAGTCCCAACCGAATCCCAATTTTCAAGTTTTTGATCGTTTTCATTTCAATTTCCTCGCGTCCTTTTCATGTGACCTTGCATCTTCTCTGTGACCTGCTGCATCACTGCAGGGTCTGGCTTACCAGCCCCATGTCGGC
This sequence comes from uncultured Curvibacter sp., assembly GCA_964546615.1. Classification (GTDB taxonomy): domain Bacteria; phylum Pseudomonadota; class Gammaproteobacteria; order Burkholderiales; family Burkholderiaceae_C; genus Hylemonella. The sequence continues at coordinate 5,377 of CAZJKR010000181.1, read as the reverse complement.
GCTGCTCATGAGCTTCTCGATGTCCAGCAGGATCAGCATGCGGTCTTCCAGCGAGCCGATGGCCAGCAGGTGATCACCGGCTATGGCCGAGTTCAGCTCCGGCACCGGCCTCAATTGCTCGGGCGCCAGCGTGATGACGTCCGACACCCCATCGACCACCATGCCGATGACCTGGCTGCCGATGTTGAGCACGATCACCACCGTGAAGCCGTCGTACTTGACGTCTTCCAGGTTGAACTTGATGCGCATGTCGATGATCGGCACGATCACGCCGCGCAGATTGACCACGCCCTTGATGTAGCTCGGCGCATTGGCCATGCGGGTGGGTTCTTCATACGAGCGGATTTCCTGCACGCGCAGGATGTCGATGCCGTACTCTTCCCGGCCCAGCTTGAAGGCCAGGAATTCGCGGATGTGCGTCGGCACGCCGCCTGCGTCTTGTTTGGCCGCTGCGGCCAGGGTGTGGGTGTTGTTCATGATCTGACGATGTCCTTTTCTCTTGATTCAGTTCAGCAGCAGGCGGTCCGGGGCGGCATGGCCACCGTGGCTGCCCGGTGCCCCCTGTTCCAGCTTGAAGACCGCCACGTTCTGCACCAGGTCATTGGCCTGGCCGCGCAGGCTGGCGGCGGCAGCGGCCATCTCTTCCACCAGCGCGGCGTTCTGCTGCGTGGCCTGGTCGATCTGCGTCACCGCCTGGCCGACTTGGCTCACGCCAGAGTTCTGCTCGGCACTGGCGGCGCTGATCTCGCCCATGATGTCGGTCACGCGGCGGATGCTGGCCACCACCTCGTTCATCGTGCTGCCGGCCTGATCGACCAGCGCGCTGCCGTGCTCGACACGCGCCACGCTGTCGGTGATCAAGGTCTTGATCTCCTTGGCGGCATCGGCCGAACGGCCGGCCAGGCTGCGCACTTCCGAGGCCACCACGGCAAAACCACGGCCCTGCTCACCGGCGCGTGCGGCTTCCACCGCGGCATTCAAGGCCAGGATGTTGGTCTGGAAGGCGATGCCGTCGATCACGCTGATGATGTCGTTGATCTTTCGGCTCGACTCGTTGATGCCCTTCATGGTGTCGACCACCTGGGCCACCACCTCGCCGCCCTGCACCGCCACGGTAGAAGCGCTTTGCGCCAGCTGGTTGGCCTGTTTGGCGTTGTCGGCGTTCTGGCGCACGGTCGAGCCCAGCTGTTCCATGCTGGAAGCGGTCTGCTGCAGGGCGCTGGCCTGCTGCTCGGTGCGCGCGCTCAGATCCTGGTTGCCCTGGGCAATCTCGGCCGAGGCCACCTCCATGCTGCCGGCGGAGGCACGCACAGCCGAGACAGCCTGTGCCATGCGCTGCAGCGTGGATTGCAGGGCCTGCGCAGCCGGCGTGCTCACACGCACTTGCTGCACGTCGAGCGCAATGCCATCGGGCTGGTCGACGGCGCTGACCAGCTGGCTCAGTTCCTGGCCCTGGCGGGCCGTACGCCCCATGCTGACGGCCAGCACCACCTCCAGCGCGGTCTGAATCACCACATACACCGCATGCAGCACGATCAAGGCGAAATCAGGCTTCGTCAGACAGTACAAGCCGTAGCCGGCGGCCTGCAAGCGGTCGAACAGCACGTGATGCACGGCAAAGGTGGCAGCGGCCAGTACGATCGGACGCCAATCCAGATACACCAGCAGCAGGGCCAGTGTGACAAAAACGCCGAAGTGGAACTCGGTCATACCGCGCGCCAGATCGATGTGCAAAGCAACAAACGACGCAAGGATGAAGGTCAGCACCAGGCTGGAAGTCAGCGTGCCGCGCTTGGCCAGAAAAACGACGATGGCCGCAGCCAGCAGTATGGCCGAAGCCCCCCACGCCAGCCCGGACTCGACGAAGTTGGCCCCCAGGATGACAGCCGCCACCGCGCTCAGGGCGATGGCGGCCAGCATGACCTTGTCGCCCAGGATGGCCTGGCTGTTGGCAGCTGCGGGCTGCACCGAAGCGCGGGATGTGGATGGATTGCTCATGATGGCGTCCTCTATTGGAAAACGGAAGTTTGTGTAGGGGGCGGATTGCCGGCAGCCTGCAGTTGCACCAGCAGCAGTGCCTTCTCGAATTCGGTCGGTTTGTCGAAAAACCAGTCGGCGCCGGCCTGCAGGCAGCGCTTGCGGTTGTGGGGACTGTCGTCGCTGGTGAGCACCACGATCTCCATCTCGGGCGCGAGCTCACGCAGGGTGGGGATGATCTGCATGGCATTGCCATCCGGCAGGTGCAGGTCGAGGATCAGCAGCGAGGGGTGCTTCTGCTCGACGCAGTGCAGGGTCTGCGCCAGGGTGTTGGCGGTGTCGATCTCGCCGATGCCGGGTATGCCTTGCAGCATGCCCACCAGGCGGGAGCGGATCAGCTCGGAGTCGTCGGCAACCAGCAGTTTCATCATGCCCTGATGGTGCCGGCGCCGTGCCCCCGGCGCTATCGGACGCAGCCGGTTCGGGCGTCAGGGAATGACGAGGCGGGGTAGGAAAATTCCTACCCCTTGGCGGCACAAGGCCAGGCTCAGTCCAGCAGGCCGTGCTGCATGGCGTAGCGCACCAGGTCGGCGGTGCTCTCCAGGTTGAGCTTTTCCATCAGGCGCGTCTTGTGGGTGCTGACGGTCTTGTTGCTGATGCACAGCTGCTCGGCAATGTCGTTCACGCCCTTGCCGGCCACCAGCAGGCGGAATACTTCAAGCTCGCGGTCCGACAGGGCATGGTGCGCCGGCCGGTCGTCGCCCAGCGTGAGGTCGAACACCAGTTTCTCCGCCAGCGCCGGCGCAATGAACTTGCCGCCGCCGGCGACGCGCCGGATGGCGCCGAGCAGCACGTCCATCTCGCTGTCCTTGGTGACATAGCCGTTGGCGCCGGCCTTGAGCACGCGCGAGGCGACCTGCGCCTCGTTGTGCATGCTCAGCACCAGAATGGGCAGCCGGGCCCAATGTGCCTTGATGCGGGCGATCAGGTCCGGGCCGCTCAGGCCCGGCATGTTGAGGTCGAGCAGCAGCAGGTCGGGCAGCTGCCGGCGCAGGCTATCCAGCACTTCGTTGCCGTTGACGGCCTCGCCCACCACTTCGAGGTCGGGCGCCAGGGCAAAGACCTGTTTCAGGCCGCTGCGCACGATGGCGTGGTCGTCGGCGATCAGCAGCCGGATCATGCGGGTTCCCCGGAGACGCTGTCCTGGGCCAGCGGAATGGTCACGCGGATGCGCGTGCCCTGCCCCGGCGCGCTGGTGACCTCGACCTGCCCGCCCAGGGCAATGGCGCGCTCGTGCATGCCCAGCAGGCCGTAGGATTTTTTCTGCCGCGCCGCCACCGGGTCGAAGCCCTCGCCGTCGTCACGCACCTCCAGCCAGAGCTGGCCGTCTCCCTGGCCCATGGCCACGTCCACCCGGCTGGCGTGGGCATAGCGGGCAATGTTGGTCAGCGACTCCTGCAGGATGCGAAACAGCACCACGGCGCGGTCTTCGTCCAGCGCCACGCTGTCCTGCTCGGCGTGCAGTTCGCAGGCGGTGCCGGTACGGGTGGCGAATTCGGCGCAGAGCCATTCGATGGCCGTCTCCAGCCCCATGTCGAGTGCGGCCGGGCGCAGACTGCTGGCCACATTGCGCACGCCCTGGATGGCGCGGTCCACCAGCGCCTTCATGGCCTCGGCCTTCTGCTTGAGCTCCGGGTTCTCGCTGCAGGGCTGCATGCCGAGGAAGGTCAGGTCCATGCGCAGGGCCGTGAGCACCTGGCCCAGTTCGTCGTGCACCTCGCGTGCCATGTGCTTGCGCTCGTTCTCGCGCGCGGCCTCGGTCTGTACCGCCAGTTCGCGCAGGCGCTGGCGCGAGGCCCGCAGCTCCTGCTCGGCCTGCTGGCGCTGGGTGACATCGCGCACCACCGCCATCAGCAGGCGGCCACGGTTGGTCTGCAGCGGGCTGAGGTTGATGTCGCCGGGGAATTCGCTGCCGTCCTTGCGCAGGCAAGGCAGCGCCATGCCCATCATCAGGCTCTTGCTGCCGCGGCCATGGCCGGCGCGGTGCCGCTGGTGCTGGGCACGCAGGCGCGCAGGCACCAGCACTTCCACCGGCTGGCCGATCAGTTCGCTGCGGGCATACCCGAACAGTTCCTCGGCGCGGGCGTTGAGCTGGACGATCAGGCCGCGCGGGTCCGCCAGGATGAAGGCGTCAGGCGCGAACTCGATCACATCGCGGAACATGCCTTCCAGGCTGCGCCGCTGGGCGTACAGGGCCAGATGGGTTTTCACCCGCGCCAGCAGCACCGCCATGCTGATGGGTTTGGTGATGAAGTCGGCCGCCCCCACCGCCAGCCCGCGCGTCTCGGCATCGGCCTGGCTCAGGGCACTGAGGAACAGCACCGGTATGGCCTGGGTGGCCTCGTCGTCCTTGAGCTGCTGGCACACCTCGTAGCCGCTCATGCCGGGCATCATGACGTCGAGCAGGATCAGGTCAGGCGGCTCACGCCGCACCAGCGCCAGCGCGGCGGCGCCACTGTCGGCCTCCAGCACGACATAACCGGCGTTCTCCAGAATGAGCCTGAGCAGCGCGCGGATGTCCTCGGTGTCATCAACGACCAGGATGCGCGATTTGGCGGGTTGGATCAGACTCATGGGGACTCTGATTTTGCATGAAGTGAACTTGTCCGCGGCCGATTTATCATTCCCTCATGCGCCCCCTGCTGATTGCCCTGATGCTTGCCCTGCTGCCCCTGCGCGGCTGGGTGGGCGACGCCATGGCACTGCAGCTGACCGTGGCGGCCCTGTCACACACCGAAATTGCTATCAAGAAAGAAGCGTTCGGCGCAATAGGGACAAGCGCTTCAAGCCATTTTGAGCATCAAACGCCGGCCGTGCATGCCGCCGCCGAGCCGCCCGCCATGGCACATGCCGACTGCCCCGGCCATGACAGCAGCGCGCTGCCGGCCTCGCCGCACCACGGCGGCGGTGCGCAGCACGCCGACGGCGACTGCGCCAGCTGCACCACCTGCCAGATCTGCCATTCGGTGGCGCTGACGCCGGTGCTGCTGCACTTCACCTCGGCCCTGCTGCCGGCGACCGCGCCGTCCAGCAAGGCACCCCACTTCGCCAGCGCCGAGCGCGCGCCAGGCTTCAAACCGCCCATTTCCTGAGTTTCATGCCCCAGGTGCGTCCGCAGCACGGCCCCCGGCCGTGGCGGACGCGGTCCCGTGACTCAGGAGATTCGCATGAAACATGCCCGGCGGCACTGGCCGCCCACCCCTTGCCTGCCCAGGCTGTCGCCCCTGCTGCTGTCGCTGGCTCTGGCCAGCCCCGCGCTGCAGGCCCAAAGCACCGACGGCTCGCCGGCCGATGCCCTGGCAGCAGCCGACCCGGCCAGCCCGGCCAGCCCGCCGCGGCT
>CAZJKR010000180.1:5406-6371 GCA_964546615.1 uncultured Curvibacter sp. | reverse complement strand
CCAGCACCAGCGCAAGCCAGAACAGCAGCACGGTAGCCGGCAGGCCGAGCAGGGCCGGTGCCACGGAGGCCAGCAGCACGCCCAGCAGACCCAGCCCTTCGCGCCAGGCCACCACGCGGCTCTGGTGCGCGGCGTCGCCGCCCAGCAAGGCGCCCCAGGACTGGTGGGCCAGCATGGCCGCGCTGTAGCTGGCATAGGTGAACATCAGCAGCACGGCGCTCACGCCCAGCAGCGCCGGCATCTCCTGCGTCGGCGGAAAGAACAGCAGCACGAAGCCGACGGCCATCAACACGCACGCCGCCGCCACCCACCACAGCACCGCCCGCGCCGAACGCTGGAACAGCCGGTCGCACCAGCGCCCCAGCAGCGGGTCGATCAGGGCGTCGAGCAGACGCGTGGCCAGCAGCACGCTGCCCAGCGCCGCCAGCGGCACGCCGAACTCGCGCGCGTAGTGGTTGGGCAGCAGCACATACAGCGGCAGGGCCACGAACGCCAGCGGCAGACCCATGAGGCCATAACGCCAGCCCTGGCCGGTGGTGAGCGTGTGGGCGTGGGACATGCGGCGTGGCGGAGCGGCCGCTCAGTTGGTGGCCAGTGCCGGCGAACCCAGCAGGGCCTGGCGCAGGCGCGGCTCGGAGGTGCGCTCGGACAGCCAGATGCCGAAGAACAGCTGGGCGAATTCGGCGTCCTGGATATCGGCCGTGACCTGCCCATTGGCCAGGAAACGCACACCCTGCCCCGGCAGGTGCAGGCCGGTCAGCACATCACCGGGCCCGACATCGGGAAAGGCCGCCTGCATGGCCTGCCGCCAGGCCTGCGCCTGGGCCTCGCTGAAGCTGGCAAGGCGACGCATCTCGTCAATCGAGCGCTGTGCGATGTCGCGCCCCTTGAAACCGCGCAGGTAGCGCAGCTCGAGTGCATAGCGCTGGCGCGCCAGTGCCCGGCTGTCGAAGCCGGGCTCGACC
>CAZJKR010000180.1:2896-5356 GCA_964546615.1 uncultured Curvibacter sp. | reverse complement strand
AGACGTCGAAACCCCAGAAGGTGAAGCGCGAGGTGCCGGCCAGGCGCGGCTGCGCCAGCTCGGCGACCACTGCCGGCGCCGGCACGGCCTGTGCCAGCGCCGACGTTTGCAGGCCAGAAATTGCCGCAAAGGCCGTCAATGCGACGGCTATAGCTACTGTTTTTGTAGCGTGTACTGCACCACGTCGATGTTGGCTTCGTCGAACGCGGCTTCGCAATAGGCCAGATAGAACTCCCATAAGCGCATGAACCTTTCGTCAAAACCGAGTTGCAGGATGCGGCGGCGTTCGGCCAGGAACCGCTGGCGCCAGCGGCGCAGCGTTTCGGCGTAATCCGGGCCGAAGGCCAGTTCGTCCACCACTTTCAGGCCGGCCGCTTCGGCCTGGCGGCGGAACTCGCCGGGGCTTGGCAGGCAACCGCCCGGGAAGATGTACTGCTGGATGAAGTCGGTCGAGTGGACATAGCGCTCGAACAGCGTGTCGTCGATGACGATGCTCTGGATGCAGGCACGGCCACCCGGCTTGAGCAGGCGGCTCACCGCCCCGAAATAGGTGGGCCAGTACGCGCGCCCCACGGCCTCCACCATCTCGATGGAGCAGATGGCATCGAAGGGGCCGTCGGTGATGTCGCGGTAGTCCTGCAGCCGCAGGTCGGCGCGTTGCCCGGCGCCCTGGGGCACACCGCGCTCGGCCAGGCGCGCACGACCGAAGGCCAGCTGCTCGGTGCTGAGCGTCAGCCCCACCACGCTGGCGTCGAACTCGGTGCTGGCCATCTCGGCCAATGCGCCCCAGCCGCAGCCGATCTCCAGCACCCGGTCGCCCGGCTGCACACCGGCCATGCGCAGCGCGCGCCGCACCTTGGCCTGCTGGGCCTGCACCATGTCGCCGCCCGGCCGGCCCTCGAACCAGGCCGAGGAGTAGTTCATCGTCGGGTCGAGCCAGAGGCGGTAGAAGGCGTTGCCCAGGTCGTAGTGGGCGTGGATGTTCTTGCGGCTGTTGGCCCGGGTGTTGCGGTGCAGCAGGTGGCGCAGGCGGTAGAGCAGGCTGCCGAGCCAGCTGCCGTAGACCACGCTCTCCAGCTCGCGCCGGTTGCGCAGGAAGACCCGCAGCAGCTCGGCCAGGCTGGGCGTGCTCCAGTCGCCCGCCATGTAGCTCTCGGCAAAGCCGATGTCGCCGGACTTGAGGGCGGCACCGAACACGGCCCAGTTGTGCAGCACCAGGCTGGCGGCCGGTTGCTCGCCGCTGCCGAACTGCAGGACCGTGCCGTCGGGCAGCTGCAGGGTGAGCGTGCCGTGGCGCAGGCGCTGCAGCAGCTTGAAGACCGTACGGGCGCTGGCCGGTGCGCCGCGCGGGATCGACAGGGAGGGAGCGGTGGTGGAGTTCATGGCGTGGGCGGCGTGGCAGACGTCGCAGACGAGGGGGTGGAACGGGTGACGAAGTCGGCCGGCGGCGCCGGCTTGCTGAAAAAGGGCACGCGCTTGAGCCACAGACGGCAGGCCTGCCAGTGGATGCGGGCGATGACGCCCAGCGTCATGGCCGGATGGCGCAGCAGCGCCTGGCGAATGGCGCGCGGGGTGAGCGGTTGCAGCGTGCCGCTGACGCTGGTCTGCAGCAGCGGACCCGTCGCATCGTCCAGGTCGACCCGCGCCACGGTGTGCGGCACGCCGGCACGCTCGGTGCGCAGGAAACGGAAGCGGTAACTGCCTTCGACCCGGCAGAACGGCGAGACGTGGAACACCTTGGCCGCACGCAGTTCCTGGCCATAGTGCGGCGCATCCAGCAGGTAGCAGTGGCGCTCACCGAAGGTGTTGTTGACCTCGGCCACGATGGCACGCAGCGAGCCGTCGGCGCGATGGCAGTACCAGAAGCTCACCGGCTTGAACACATAACCCAGCACACGCGGGTAGCAGTGCAACCAGATCTCGCCGTCGGCATCCGTGATGCCCTGGCTGGCCAGCAGTTCGTCCATCCAGGCCAGCGCCCCGCCCTGCGCGGGGCCGCGGCCGTCGCCGTGATCGGCATCAAAGAAACTCAGCCAGCCGGCGCGGTTGAGCGCCAGCGCCGTGCTGCCCTGCGTGCGCAGGGCGCGCAGCGGCAGCATGAGGAAAAAGGTCGGGTAGGCAAAGGCATGGCGCGCCGGACGCAGGCGGGTGTGGCGCACCTGGCCGAAACCGATCAGCGGGACACGGTCTTGGCTCATGGGTAGACATGGCCCTGGCTGATGCGGGCCAGCAGCTGACGCGCCACCGACAGCCCGGCCTTGAGACCATCCTCATGGAAACCGTAGCCCATCCAGGCGCCGCAGTACCAGGTGCGCTCCCGGCCCTGCAGCTGCGGCATCTCGGCCTGGGCCTGGATGGCCGCCACGTCGAACACCGGGTGGGCGTAGTCGTAGTCGCCCAGCACGTGCTCGGGCGCGATCGGCTGCACCGGGTTGAGCGAGACGACCACCGGCTGCGTGA
>CAZJKR010000180.1:2173-2886 GCA_964546615.1 uncultured Curvibacter sp. | reverse complement strand
CTTGTTCAGCAGGTAATGCAGGCAGACGCGGCTGTGCTCCTGCTCGGTGGCCGGGGCGCGTTCGTAGTTCCAGGCCGCCCAGGCGCGTTGGCTGGCGGGCAGCACCGAGGCGTCGGTGTGCAGCACGGCGCGGTTGGGCTGGTAGCGGATGGCGCCCAGGGTGCGCGCCTCCAGCTCGGAGGGCTGGCGCAGCAGCGCCAGCGCCTGGTCGGAGTGGGTGGCCAGCACCACCTCGTCAAAACGCTCGGGGCCGTGGTCGGTGAACAGCGTGACGCCCTGGGCGTCGCGCTCGATCAGGCGCACCGGCGTGGACAGGCGCTTGTCGGCCACACCGGCAACGATCTTGTCGACGTAGTGGCGCGCGCCGCCAGTGACGGTCCACCACTGCGGCCGGCCATTGACCTGGATGAGGCCATGGTTGTGGCAGAAGCGCACCATGGTGGAGACCGGGAACTGCAGCATCTGGGCCGTCGGGCAGCTCCAGATGCAGGCCATCATGGGCAGAAAGTACCAGTCGCGGAACTCGGCGCTGAAGCGGTGCGCGTCGAGGAATTCGCTCAGCGGCTGCACCAGTTCGTCGTCCTGGCCGGCCTCGGCCAGCCGGGTGCACAGGGCGTTGAAGCGCAGCACCTCGCGCAGCATGCGCAGAAAGCGCGGCTTGAACAGGTTGCGGCGCTGGGCGAAGACGGTGTTGAGCGTGGAGCCGTTCCACT
>CAZJKR010000180.1:0-2163 GCA_964546615.1 uncultured Curvibacter sp. | reverse complement strand
GCCCGCCAGCGCGGCCTTGACCGAAAACGACATGTCGGTGCGGGCCGTCTCGACCTGCAACTCGTCCAGCAGCCGTATCAGGTTCGGGTAGGTGCGCTCGTTGAAGACCAGGAAACCGGTGTCCACGCCCCAGGTACGTGGCCCTTGCGCCGTCGGCAGGGTCACATCCACCGTGTGGGTGTGGCCGCCGAAGTAGTCCCCCGCCTCGAACAGGCTCAGTTCGGCACGGCCGCGCAGGGTGTGCGCAACTGCCAGCCCCGAGATGCCCGACCCCACAATGGCGATTTTCATGCGACTCCTGTTGCTCTTGCCGGCCACCGGGCCGACTTCAATTTGACATGGACAAATTAATAAGTTCCGCGTTAATATCGCGTCAGTTCGCAAAAATTATTGCATTTGTCCTAGACAAAACAAGAAAGCACATGTATTCCCCTGATTTCTTATCGGGTATTTCCAGCGGGGACAGGCCCTCATGAGCGAGGCGCGTCACCCGGAGACGGCGGCACTGCCGATTGCCGCCGTGGAGCGCGATACCGGCCTGTCCAAGGACACGCTGCGGGTGTGGGAGCGCCGCTACGGGTTTCCGCAGCCGGTGCGTGATGCCTTTGACGAACGGGTCTATCCCGCCGAGCAGGTGGAGCGCCTGCGCCTGATCGCCCGGCTGCTGAGCAACGGGCAGCGCCCCGGGCGCGTGGTCCCCCTGCCCCTGCCCGACCTGCAGCAGCTGGCGCAGGGCTGCGCGCCGGGAGCTCACCCCCACCACGTGCCCAGCCCGGCGCAGCAACAACTGTTGGCGCTGCTGCGGCAGCACGACGTGGCAGCCCTGCGCCGCGCGCTCAACCAGGCCACCCTGCAGCTGGGGCTGGGCCGTTTCGTCACCGAATTGCTGGCACCGCTGAACGTGATGGTGGGTGAAGCCTGGATGCGCGGCGAGATCCAGGTGTTCGAGGAACACATGTACACCGAGAGCGTGACCGCGGTGCTGCGCGGCGCCATCGGCAGCGCGTCGGCGCTGCCGCTGCCGGGGCGGCCGCGTGTGCTGCTGGCCACCTTCCCGCAGGAGCCGCATGCACTGGGCCTGCTGATGGCCGAGGCCATGCTGGTGCTGGAAGGCTGCGAGTGCGTCTCGCTGGGCGTGCAGACACCGGTGCTGGAGATCGCCCAGGCGGCCCAGGCCAACCGGGTGCAGATCGTCGGCCTGAGCTTCAGTGCCAGCGGCAATGCCAATCAGCTGCTGCGCGGCCTGCAGGAGCTGCGTGCCCAATTGCCGGCGGACATCCCCATCTGGGCCGGCGGCAGCCACCCGGCCCTGCAGCGGCGCGAGATCACCGGCGTCACGCCGGTGCCGACACTGGCTGACATCCAGCCCTTGCTGGCGCAGTGGGCTGCGGCGCGCTAGGCCTGCGGTCGCGCCGGCGCGGCTGAACGGGCCTCCAGCCAGCACTCGATCACGCGCGTGTCGTTGACGGTGCGCAACTCGTCGTAGGCCGCCTGCGCCTCGGGGTAGCGCCGGCGCAGGTAGTTGAGCCATTGCTTGAGCCGCCCGGCACGGTGGCGGCGCTCGACGCGGACACTCACCAGACGCCAGAAATCCTGCAACAAGGGCTGCAGTTCGGACCACGCCACCGCGCGGCCGCCCTGGCCGAGTGCCAGCCGCACTGCCAGCGCCAGCCCCGGGTCGGCCACCATGCCGCGCCCCAGCATCAGGCTGTCGCAACCCGTCACGACGCGGCAGCGCAACGCATCGGCCACGCTCCAGATCTCGCCGTTGGCCACCAGCGGCAGCTTCACCACGGCGCGCAGGTCGGCAATACGCTCCCAGTAGGCCGGCGGCCGGTAGCCGTGCGCCTTGGTGCGCGCGTGCACCACCAGTTCGCTGGCGCCACTGTCGGCCATGGCCCGTGCGCAGTCCTCGGCACGGGCGTCGTCGTTGAAACCCAGGCGCATCTTGGCCGACACCGGCACATGGGCCGGCACGGCGCGCCGCACCTCGGCCACGATGCGTGCGATCAGCTCGGGCTCGTCCAGCAAGGCGGCACCGCCGCCATGGCGGTTGACCACCTTGGCCGGGCAGCCGAAGTTGAGATCGACGCCGGGCGCGCCGAGCGCGGCCAGCGCGGCAGCGTTGTCGGCCAGCACCGCCGGGTCGGAGCCCAGCAGCTG
>CAZJKR010000179.1:4194-6432 GCA_964546615.1 uncultured Curvibacter sp. | reverse complement strand
GCCTGGCCGGTGGTGGCGAAGCGCTCACGCAGGGCCAGCAGCTGGCGCAGGCGACCGTTCTCCAGCAGGAGCTGCTCCACCTGATTGGCGCGCAGGGACTGCAGGCCGAGCTTCTGGCGCGCGGCCTCCTCGGCCGACTGGGCCGACTGGAGCGACTCGAAATGGCGCACGCCGGCCTCGATGCCCTGCACCGGCTGCAGCACCAGCCACTGCACCGGGTAGAGCGCCGCCGCCACGGCCATGCGCAGCGGCTGGGTGAGCGCGAAACGCGTGTCGGCCACCATCAGAAACAGCGCCAGGGCGCTGAACACCGTGAGCTTGGACAGGGCCGACGCGCCCTGCCGGAAAAACGGCGGCGGCGTCCTGTCCAGCGTACCGAGGGGCATCGCTGTACCTGTGGCTTATTCGCTGGTGAAGATGGAACCGAGGCGATCCATGCGCTCGAGCGCGATACCGCAGCCGCGCACCACGCAGGTCAGCGGATCTTCGGCCACCAGCACCGGCAGGCCGGTCTCCTCGGACAGCAGGCGGTCGAGGTCGCGCAGCAGGGCACCACCACCGGTCAGCATCATGCCGCGGTCGGCGATGTCGGCGCCGAGTTCCGGCGGCGTCTGCTCCAGCGCATTCTTGACCGCCGAGACGATGCTGTTGAGCGGGTCGGTCAGGGCTTCCAGGATCTCGTTGGAGGAAATCGTGAAGCTGCGCGGCACGCCTTCGGACAGGTTGCGGCCACGCACTTCCATTTCCTTGACTTCGGAGCCGGGGAAGGCCGAACCGATCTGCTTCTTGATGGCTTCGGCGGTGGGCTCGCCGATCAGCATGCCGTAGTTGCGGCGGATGTAGTTGATGATGGCGTCGTCGAAGCGGTCGCCGCCGACACGCACGCTGCCCTTGTAGACCATGCCGCCGAGCGAGATCACGCCGACCTCGGTGGTGCCGCCGCCGATGTCCACCACCATCGAGCCGGACGCCTCGCTCACCGGCAGGCCGGCACCGATGGCGGCTGCCATCGGCTCCTCGATCAGGTACACCTCGGAAGCGCCGGCGCCGAGCGCCGACTCGCGGATGGCACGGCGCTCGACCTGGGTGGAACCGCAGGGCACGCAGATGATGATGCGCGGACTGGGCTTGAACATGCCGCGCGGGTGCACCATCTTGATGAACTGCTTGAGCATCTGCTCGGTGACGGTGAAGTCGGCAATCACGCCGTCTTTCATCGGGCGGATGGCCTCGATATTGCCCGGTACCTTGCCGAGCATGGCCTTGGCTTCATGGCCGACGGCCTGGATGGTTTTCTTGCCCTGCGGGCCGCCTTCGTGGCGGATGGCGACGACCGAGGGCTCGTTGAGCACGATGCCCTTGTCGCGGGCCACGATCAGGGTGTTGGCAGTACCCAGGTCAATCGCCAGGTCGGTGGATAAGTACCGACGGAATGCTTCAAACATCAGCTGTCCTCTGTGCAGGTATGGCGAACGCTTCGGCCCGCCATCACCGGATTAGGTTCAAAAATCGCTCCAGACGCGCTCAAAATCAGGAAAAAACAGATGCCGCGCCAATGGCGGGATAATACCCTATCCCCTGTGAATAACCCGACCGGGCGCCCGTCGATTTCCGGGTGCCTTACATACGGTTTCAACCCCCTGCCAGCCATGTCACTGACCTCCACCGATATTGCGCGCATCGCCAATCTGGCCCGCCTGGAACTCCAGCCGGCGGAAAGCGAGCGCATGCTGAGCCAGATCAACGGCTTTTTCGACATCGTGGAGCAGATGCGTGCCGTCGACACCCGCGGCATCGAGCCCCTGTCCCACCCCACCATGGCCGCCGTCTGCGGCGAGGCCGCGCTGCGCCTGCGCGACGACGTGGTGAGCGAACCCGACAACCGTGAGGCCAACCAGCAGAGCGCCCCCGCCGTGGAGCGCGGCCTGTTCCTGGTCCCCAAAGTGATCGAATGATGTTGCGCACCCCCAGGCTCCGCTCCCTCCGTTCGCTACGCCACCCCCCTTGCAGGGGGCAACGCCAGTGGCCCGGCCAAGCCGGTTCCACGGCGTTCCGCGCCTAAGCCACTGCATCCTGAAAACATGACTAGCTCCAACAACGATTTGCATCAGCTGTCGGTCGCCGAACTGGCCCGGCAACTGCGCGAGAAAAATGTATCTGCGGTCGAGACCGCTCAGCACTTCCTGGCGCGCGTACGCGCCCACGAGGCCCTCGGCGCTTTCGTCGACCTGAATGAAG
>CAZJKR010000179.1:0-4184 GCA_964546615.1 uncultured Curvibacter sp. | reverse complement strand
ACCAAGGACTTTGTCTCCACCGCCGGCTCCAGGATGCTGGCCGGCTACCACTCCCCCTTCGACGCCACCGTGGTCACCCGGCTGGCGGAGCAAGGCGCCGTGACGCTGGGCAAGCTCAGCTGTGACGAGTTCGCCATGGGCTCGGCCAACGAGAACGTCGCCGTCCCGGCGCTCGGCCACAATGCCGCCGCGCCGGTGCGCAACCCGTGGGACACGAGCCGCATTCCCGGCGGTTCCTCGGGCGGCAGCGCCGCCGCCGTGGCGGCACGGCTGACGCCGGCGGCCAGCGGCACCGACACCGGCGGTTCGATCCGCCAACCGGCCGCGTTCTGCGGCATCACCGGCATCAAGCCGACCTACGGCCGCGCCTCGCGCTACGGCATGATCGCCTTCGCCTCCAGCCTCGACCAGGCGGGCCCGATGGCCCGCAGCGCCGAAGACTGCGCCCTGCTGCTGTCCGCCATGTGCGGCCCCGACCTGGACCGAGACTCGACCTCGCTGGATGTGCCGACCGAGGATTTCACGCGCAAGCTGAACGATTCGCTCGATGGTCTGCGCATCGGCATTCCGCAGGAGTTCTTCGGCGCCGGCCTGGCCCCCGATGTGCGCGCCGCCATTGACGCTGCATTGAAGGAATACGAGAAGCTGGGTGCCAAGCTGGTGGAGATCTCGCTGCCGCGCACCGAGCTCTCCATTCCCGTGTACTACATCATCGCGCCGGCCGAGGCCAGCTCCAACCTCAGCCGCTTCGACGGCGTGAAGTTCGGCCACCGCGCCAAGGATTACGCCGACCTGCTCGACATGTACAAGAAGACGCGGGCGCAAGGCTTCGGCGACGAGGTCAAGCGCCGCATCATGATCGGCACCTACGTGCTCTCGCATGGCTATTACGACGCCTACTACCTGCAGGCGCAGAAGATCCGCCGCATGATTGCCGACGACTTCCAGCAGGCCTTCCAGCAGTGCGACGTGATTGCCGGCCCGGTGGCGCCCACGGTGGCCTGGAAGATCGGCGAGAAGGCCGACGACCCGGTGGCCAACTACCTGGCCGACATCTACACCCTGCCGGGCTCGCTGGCCGGCCTGCCCGGCATGAGCCTGCCGGTGGGCTTTGGCGCCGGCAACATGCCGGTCGGACTGCAGCTGATCGGCAACTACCTGCAGGAGGCGCGCCTGCTGAACCTGGCGCACCGCTACCAGCAGGCCACCGATTTCCACCTCCGCCAGCCCGCCGGGCTGTCCTGATGCACGGAGGGCCACTGACATGACCAGCACCAAACTCGTCCAAGGCTACGAAGTCGTGATCGGCTTCGAAACGCATGCCCAGCTCTCGACCCAGAGCAAGATCTTCAGCCGTGCCGCCACCGCCTTCGGCGCCGAGCCCAACACCCAGGCCTGCGCGGTGGATCTGGCGCTGCCCGGCACGCTGCCGGTGATGAACCAGGGCGCGGTGGAACGCGCCATCCGCTTCGGCCTGGCCATCGGTTCGCACATCGCACCGAAGAGCATCTTTGCGCGCAAGAACTACTTCTACCCCGACCTGCCCAAGGGCTACCAGATCAGCCAGTTCGAGATCCCGGTGGTACAGGGCGGCGAAGTGTCGTTCTACCTCGGTGACGAGAAGAAGACCGTGCGTCTGGTGCGCGCCCACCTGGAAGAGGACGCCGGCAAATCGCTGCACGAGGATTTCATCGGCCAGTCCGGCATCGACCTGAATCGCGCCGGCACGCCGCTGCTGGAGATCGTCACCGAGCCCGACATCCGCTCCAGCGAAGAGGCCGTGGCCTACGCCAAGGAGCTGCACAAGATCGTGACCTGGATCGGCATCTGCGACGGCAACATGCAGGAAGGCAGCTTCCGCTGCGACGCCAACGTCTCGGTGCGCAAGCCCGGCCAGCCCCTGGGCACGCGGCGCGAGATCAAGAACCTGAACAGCTTCAAGTTCATGCAGCAGGCCATCGACTACGAGGTGCGCTGGCAGATCGAGCAGATCGAGGACGGCCACGCCATCCAGCAGGCCACCGTGCTGTTCGACCCCGACACCGGCGAGACGCGGTCCATGCGCACCAAGGAAGACGCGGCCGACTACCGCTATTTCCCCGACCCGGATCTGCCGCCGCTGGTGATTGCACCCGAGTGGATCGAGCGGGTAAAGGCAGGGATGCCGGAGCTGCCGCGCGCCATGGCAGCGCGCTTCGTGGCCGACTACGGTCTGCCCGAGTACGACGCCACCACACTGACGCAGAGCAAGGCCATGGCCGCCTACTTCGAAACCGCAGCAAAAGCCTGTGGCCAGCCAAAGCTGGCCAGCAACTGGATCATGGGCGAGGTTTCACGCCGCCTGAATGCCGACGAGATCGGCATCGAACAGGCGCCAGTGAGCGCCGCACAGCTGGCATCACTGATCGGTCGCATCAGCGACGGCACCATCTCGAACAACGCCGCCCGGCAGGTCTTCGACGCGCTCTGGAACGGTGAGGGCACGGATGTGGATGCCGTCATTGAGGCCAAAGGCCTCAAACAGATGAACGACAGCGGCGCGCTGGAGAAGATCATCGACGAGGTAATCGCCGCCAACCCGGACAACGTGGCCCAGTTCAAGGCCGGCAAGGACAAGGCCTTCAACGCGCTGGTGGGTCAGGTCATGAAGGCCAGCAAGGGCAAGGCCAACCCGCAGCAGGTCAATGATCTGCTGCGCAGCAAGCTGAGCTGAAGCCGCGCCGGGCAAGTGCCGCCGTCCGGCCTGCGCTGGTCGCAGGCCTTGTGCTCATGCGCGCGGCGCTTCGACAGGCTCAGCGCGAACGGGCTTTTTCGGCAGGGCCCTGCGGCGGCGCAGGGTTCGCAGCACCGGCCCACAAGGGCTTCAGGCGTGCCAGCTCCGCATCGATACGGGCGCTGACGCGGTCACGCTCGGCATCCTGTTCGGCAATGAAGCGCTGCTGTGCCGTCTGGTTGCGGCTGTTTTCCTCGATCTGCCGGCGCAGCGCCAGCGGCGCCCGGGCCGGGTCCTTCCGATAGAACTCCAGCTCGGTCTGCAGGCGCTCACCCTGACGCACCAACTCAGTCAGCCGGTTCACCCCGGCCTGACGCACCAGCGCCATCTGCGCCAGCGCTTCGGCACGCTCCTTGTCATGTGCCGCCTGGTTCGGGTAACGCAGCAGCAGCGCGCGCTCGCGTCGTCGTTCTTCCAGCTGGTTTTCGCGGGCCTGCGCCGCCTGGCGCGCCAGTGCCTCCTGCCGCTCGCGCTCCTGCGCAGTCTGCGGCGGGCTGAGGGTGGCACGCACCGTGCCGCTGGGATTGCGCAGTTGCTGCTCCCGGTCGGCGCATTCAGGAATCGGACGATCGGCGGTGCGCTGGCGGCCCTGCCGATCGATGCAGGTATAGATATCTGGCGGGCGGGTTTGCGCCAGGGCATGCCCCAGCCCCCCCATCAGCAGCGCGCTGAGGGGCGCGACCATGGCCACCGCACCTCGCATCATGTTCAGCCTTCATTGACGCCGTAGCGCTGCCGGTACGCCAGCACGCGCTGGTGGTCAGCCGCCAGGCCCGCGCTGCTGTGCTGCTGCAGATACTGCAGCAGGTCGGCCAGCTTGGCAATGGCCGCCACCTGCAGCCCCAGGCGCTCACGCACGTACTGCACTGCGCTATAGGGCACATCCTGGCCGTTCTCGGTGGCCATTTCCTGCCGGTCCAGCGCAATCACCACCGCGTGCGGTGTGGCACCGGCGGCCTCGATCAGCGCCGCTTCGCGGCAGCGCAGGAAAGGATTGGTGCGCTTTTCCAGGGATAATGGGGCGGGCAGGGTCGGCCTGCCGTGATTGCGCGTTTCCCGGTCGCGGGTTTCGCGTTCGAGCAAATCCGCGTTGTGAGGTTCGGCCAGTTTGGCGAAGCGAATGTTTTCCAGGGTATATTCGTGCCCCGGATAAACCATCGTCGCATCCGGCAAGGCGGCCATTCACTCCAGGGAAGCGAACGCCTGGGGCGGCGTCCCCTCGAACAGTTTGCCGCAGCCGCAGGAGAACAGGGCGTCGCCACAAAATAGGCAATTTGCGCCATAATAAGCAAGGTGATCGGAGGTGTGTCCCGGCACGCCCAGCACGTCCAGGCTTAACGGCAGTTCGGGAAACTCCAGACGCGCCCCCGCTTCGACCGGCCGGTTGACCGTGGCGATGCGCCGGCCGCCG
>CAZJKR010000178.1:4008-6511 GCA_964546615.1 uncultured Curvibacter sp. | reverse complement strand
CGAGCGCCAGCCGCAAGGCACGCGGATCGGCCAGGCCGATGTCTTCGCTGGCCATGCGGATCAGGCGGCGCGCCATGTAGCGCGGATCGGCGCCGCCGTCGAGCATGCGCACGAACCAGTAGAGCGAGGCATCCGGATCGCTGCCGCGCACCGACTTGTGTAGCGCGCTGATGGTGTCGTAGAACTGCTCACCGCCCTTGTCATAGCGGCGCATGCGTTCACCCAGCACCTTGAGCAGCCAGGGCTCGGTGATGGTGGCCTGTTTCTGCTGCGTGGCCGCCACGGCCAGCGTTTCCAGCGTGTTGAGCAGGCGGCGCGCATCGCCGTCGGCATAGGCGATGAGCTTGTCGATTGCTACGCTTTCGATAGCGGGTACCGCTTTTATTTCAAGCGCGCGAGCCACAATCTGCTTCAGATCGTCTTCGCTCAGCGGCTGCAGCACATACACCGCGGCGCGCGACAGCAAGGCCGAGTTGACCTCGAAGGACGGGTTTTCGGTGGTGGCGCCGATGAAGGTGAACAGGCCGCTCTCGACGTGCGGCAGGAAGGCATCCTGCTGGCTCTTGTTGAAGCGGTGCACCTCGTCGACGAACACGATGGTGCGCCGGCCCTGGCCCAGCGCCACCTGCGCCTGCTCCACCGCCTCGCGGATGTCCTTCACGCCACCCAGCACCGCGCTGATGGTGATGAACTGCGCGTCAAAGGCATCGGCCATCAGCCGCGCAATGGTGGTCTTGCCCGTGCCTGGCGGGCCCCACAGGATGCAACTGTGCGGCTGGCCCGATTCAAACGCGATGCGCAACGGCATGCCTTCGCCCAACAGATGCTGCTGACCGATGACCTCGCCCAGCGTCTTGGGGCGCAGCCGCTCTGCCAGGGGCTGATGGGACAAGGCGATAGCGCTGTTCATGCCGGGAATTCTAGGGGGAATGGCCCGCCATCGGCCTGCTTGCATTTGCACTGTTTAGGACTAGGATGGGGCAACGCCAATTCGCAGGACATGATGAGACACATTGAAAGACACCGGACACACCGCATCGGCTGGCTCCGGGCCGCTGTTCTGGGGGCCAATGATGGGATCGTTTCGACGGTGAGTCTGGTCCTGGGGGTTGCTGCGGCCGGTGCCGAGGCGAAAAACATCCTGGTCGCAGGCGTCGCCGGTCTCGTGGCGGGCGCCATGTCCATGGCCGCAGGCGAGTATGTTTCCGTCAGCTCCCAAGCCGACACCGAACGCGCCGATCTGGACCGGGAACGCAAGGAACTGCAGACTGATCCCGCGCACGAACTCGCGGAGTTGACGGCCATCTACGTAGAGCGTGGGCTTGACCCGGTACTCGCAACTCGGGTTGCGGCGCAATTGACGGCGCACGATGCCCTGGGTGCGCACGGGCGTGACGAACTGGGCATCTCCGAGGTTCTGAACGCGCGGCCGGTTCAAGCCGCCTTGGCGTCGGCCGGCACTTTTGCAATCGGTGCCGTGTTGCCGCTCCTGATCGTTTTCCTGGTGCCGACCTCTGCTCTTCTCTGGGCGGTTTCCGGCAGCTCACTCTTCTTCCTTGGCTTTCTGGGGGCTGTGGCGGCACGTGCTGGCGGCGCCTCCATGCTACAGGCTGCGGCGCGGGTCTCCTTTTGGGGTGCCCTGGCCATGGCGTTGACGGCGGGTGTGGGCGCTCTCTTTGGGGTCGCCGTATGAGAATGTCGCCACACGAGGCTGGACATCCGGCATCCCGCGGCCGTACGATGCTTCTTCGAATGATTCATCAAAGCATCGTCTATTCATCGCCTGTTGACAGGCAAAGGGAGAAAATCGAATGAACGCAAGCAGAATGGCAGCCCTCGTGCTGATCGTCGCCGGTGTGCTGGGCCTGGTGTACGGCAGCTTCAGCTACACCAAAGAAACCCACGAGACCAAGATCGGACCGATTGAACTGTCGGTCAAGGAAAAGGAAACCGTCAACATCCCTGTCTGGGCCGGCATCGGCGCGATCGTGATCGGCGGCGTACTGCTGTTCCTGGGCAGCAAGAAAGGCTGATGCTGTCAGTGCCGGCAATCGATGTCCGGCAAGGCGGCTCGAAGGTCGACATGGCCCGGCATGCTAGCTTGATCCACCCTCGCCAAGCCATTCGCCGCTTGGCTTGGTGTGTCACGCTGGCATTGGCACATCTTCCTGGCGTGGCATGGTCACAGACATCATGCCCCGGCATTCATGTGAAGATTCTGGATATCCGGAACAGCACCGGCGCCGTCGCCTGCGCCTTGTTCGAATCGTCGGCGGGTTTCCCTACCGAGTATCTGCTTGCGGCCACCAACATCATGATCATCAAGGTACGCGACAAGCAGGCACGCTGCGATTTTGAAGACATCCCGCCAGGAAG
Source organism: uncultured Curvibacter sp. (assembly GCA_964546615.1). Taxonomy (GTDB): domain Bacteria; phylum Pseudomonadota; class Gammaproteobacteria; order Burkholderiales; family Burkholderiaceae_C; genus Hylemonella. The sequence goes on along the minus strand of CAZJKR010000178.1, from coordinate 4,135 downwards.
GTATGCGCTTGCCGTCGTGCATGACGAAAACATGAACGGCAAGCTGGACGTGAACTGGCTGGGCATCCCATCAGAAGGTTACGGTTTCTCCAATGATGCCCATGCCCTGCTCGGTGCGCCGTCCTTC
>CAZJKR010000178.1:0-3998 GCA_964546615.1 uncultured Curvibacter sp. | reverse complement strand
TGACGCCAGCTTTCCCTACGACGGGCGCAATCTGGACCTGACGATCCGCTTGCGTTACTGACGAATCACATCCGCCCCCTTGGGCGGCTGGAAGCGAAAGGCCTCGGCCGGCAGGCGCGGGTTGAGCTCGAAGCGGCTGAAACTCAGCACCGAGCGTTGGCCGAAGCTGTCCTGGATTTCCAGTACGGCAAGCTGGGGCACCCGCTCGGCAACGCGAAACCCGACACGGATCAGTTGCAACTGCCCGTCCCCCGCCTTCGGCCGGGCCTCCACCCACTGCAGGCCATCCTTGTCCGGCGCAGCAAGCAGCGTGAAGTCGGCCTGCAAGGCCGCCAGACTGGGCGCCGCCGCAATCAACGCCGCGGGCGTGCTGCCCAGCACCTGCGACTGCGGGCGCGCCGTGACCTGGTTGAGATCGACGTCGTACAGCCACAGCGTCTGGCCATCGGCCACCAGACTCTGCTCGAAAGGTTTCTGGTAGACGAACTTGAAGCGGTTCGGCCGCACGAACTCGAAGCTGCCGCTGGAGGTCTTGCTGCGCGCACCCTGCCCTTCGCGAGCCGGCGTGGTGACCACCTGGGTGAACTCGGCGCGGCCGCTGGTCGCCCCGCGCATGAAGATTTCAAGGCTTTCCAGACCATTGGCCCAGACCGGCATTACGCCAGCCACTATCAAAAATATAGCGATTTTTTTCATGCTCAGTCGAGGTCAGAGCACATTTGCTGCGCAAAGTGGTCTGACCCACAAAGTTATTCGGAACGCGCCGGCACCAGGATCTCGCGTTGGCCGTTGCTGCTCATGGTGCTCACCAGGCCGGCTTTCTCCATGTCCTCCACCAGCCGGGCGGCGCGGTTGTAGCCGATCTTGAGGTGGCGCTGCACCAGCGAGATGCTGGCCTTGCGGTTCTTGAGCACGATCTCCACCGCCTGATCGTACATCGGGTCTTTCTCGCCGCTGGGACTGCCGTCGCCATTCAGGCCGTCCTCGCCGTCCACGGTGCCGCCTTCGAGCACGCCCTCGATGTAATCCGGCTCACCCTGGCTCTTGAGGTAGCTCACCACGCGGTGCACCTCGTCGTCGCTCACAAACGCGCCGTGCACGCGCACCGGCAAGCCGGTGCCGCTGGCCATGTAGAGCATGTCGCCCATGCCCAGCAAGGCCTCGGCCCCCATCTGGTCGAGGATGGTGCGGCTGTCGATCTTGCTGCTGACCTGGAAAGCAATGCGCGTCGGGATGTTGGCCTTGATCAGGCCGGTGATCACGTCCACGCTCGGGCGCTGGGTGGCCAGGATGAGGTGGATGCCGGCGGCACGCGCCTTTTGCGCCAGGCGAGCGATGAGTTCCTCGATCTTCTTGCCCACCACCATCATCAGGTCGGCCAGCTCGTCGATGATGACCACGATGTGCGGCAGGCGCTCCAGCGGCTCGGGCGAGTCGGGTGTCAGACTGAAGGGGTTGTAGATGAACTGCTCCTTCGCCTTGGCCTCGTCGATCTTATTGTTGTAGCCGGCCAGGTTGCGCACGCCCAGCTTGCTCATGAGCTTGTAACGACGCTCCATCTCGGCCACGCACCAGTTCAGGCCGTGCGCGGCCTGCTTCATGTCGGTGACCACCGGCGCCAGCAGGTGCGGAATACCTTCGTAGACCGACATCTCCAGCATCTTGGGGTCGATCATCAGCAGGCGCACGTCGCGCGCCTCGGCCTTGTAGAGCAGGCTGAGGATCATGGCGTTGATGCCGACCGACTTGCCCGAGCCGGTGGTTCCGGCCACCAGCACGTGCGGCATCTTGGCCAGGTCGGCCACCACCGGGTTGCCCACGATGTCCTTGCCCAGGCCCATGGTCAGCAGGCTCTTGGCCTCGTTGTAGACCTGCGAGCCCAGAATCTCGGACAGACGGATCGACTGCCGTTTGGCGTTGGGCAACTCCAGCGCCATGTAGTTCTTGCCCGGAATCGTCTCGACGACGCGGATCGACACCAGACTCAAGGACCGCGCCAGGTCCTTGGCCAGGCCCACGATCTGCGAGCCCTTCACGCCGGTGGCCGGCTCGATCTCGTAGCGCGTGACCACCGGGCCCGGCTGAGCCAGCACCACACGCACCTCGACGCCGAAGTCCTTCAACTTCTTCTCGATCATGCGGCTGGTCATCTCCAGCGTCTCGGGCGCCACGCTCTCCTGCCGCGCCAGCGCGCCGTCGAGCAGGTCCACCTGCGGCAGCTTGGAGTCCGGCAGCTCGGTGAACAGCGGCTTTTGCCGTTCCTTGGCCACGCGCTCGCTCTGCGGCACCTCCACCAGCACAGGTTCGATCAGCACCGGCGCGTGGTGGTGCTCCACGATTTCCTCGCGCTCCTCCATCACCACTTCCTCGCGCTCGCGGGCGGCCTGCTGACCATAGGCCAGGTCTTCGGCAATCTCGCGCTTCTCACGGCGCGACGCGATGAAACCGTCGATCCAGGCGCCGAGGCGCTCAGCCACATGGCCCCAGGAAAAGCGGAACACCAGCGCCGAACCCAGCACACCCAGGCCGATAGCCACCAGCGCCGAGCCGGCAAAACCCAGCCAGCGCACACTCAACGGCCCCACCAGATAACCCAGCACACCGCCGCCATGGCCCGGCAGGCGCGGTTCGAAGCTGTGAAAACGCGCCCACTCGATGGCTGTGCTCGCGCACAGCAGCAAGGCCAGGCCGAGCCAGAAGGCGCTGCGGCTGGCAACAAACCGCCCCAGCCAGGACAATTCCGGCGCACCCTCGGCACGCGGCAGTTCCGGGCCGCGCAACCAGCGCGCCAGCGCCGCCAGCCAGGCCCGCACGGCGGCAGCAAAAGCCCACCAGACGGAGAAACCCAGCAGGTAGTAGCTGGCATCGGCCAGCCAGGCGCCCAGTCGGCCACCACGGTTATGGACGGCACCGCTCTCACCCGAGGTGGACCAGGCTGCATCCTGCAGCGAATGGCTGGTCAGTGCCAGCAACCAGAAAGCCAGCAGCACAAAGCCGGCAACCAGGGTCAGCTCATGCGCGAAACGGCTCCAGCCCGCGCGCGGTGGCGCTTCGGCGGTGCGGACGCTGTTGTTCAGGGTATGCAGTGTGTAGGTCATGGGCAGAAGGATCGCCAAGCTTACCGCAGACGGGGGCTGGTTTTGCACGCCCGCAGGGTCGATGGCGACCGCTGACACAAGGGCATGCCGTGGCCCGTCCTGCAACGAGCGCGATCCGTTCTTACAATCAGGGCTGCGTTCTCATTGCGAAGGTTTCAGAATGTCACAGAACAAGCATGCCCAGGTCCTGATCCTCGGCTCCGGCCCGGCCGGCTACACCGCCGCCATCTACGCCGCGCGCGCCAACCTCAAGCCGCTGCTGATCACCGGCATCGCCCAAGGCGGCCAGCTCATGACCACCACCGAAGTCGACAACTGGCCGGCCGACGTGGACGGCGTGCAGGGCCCGGAACTGATGCAGCGCTTCCAGGCCCATGCCGAGCGCTTCAAGACCGAGATCGTGTTCGACCACATCAACCAGGTCGATTTCAGCAAGCGCCCCTTCACCCTCACCGGCGACAGCGGCACCTACACCTGCGACGCCCTCATCATCGCCACCGGCGCCTCGGCCAAGTACCTGGGCCTGCCGTCCGAGCAGGCTTTCATGGGCCGCGGCGTCTCCGGCTGCGCCACCTGCGACGGCTTCTTCTACCGCGACCAGGTCTGCTGTGTGGTCGGCGGCGGCAACACCGCCGTGGAAGAGGCACTCTACCTCTCCAACATCGCCAGCAAGGTCTACCTGATCCACCGCCGCGACAAGTTCAAGGCCGAGCCCATCCTGGTGGACAAGCTGATGGAGAAAGCCGCTGCCGGCAAGATCGTGCTCAAGACCTTCAAGACGCTGGACGAGGTGCTGGGCGACGCCAGCGGCGTGACCGGCGTGCGCCTCAAGAGCACCCAGGACGACAGCACCGAAGTTCTGGAACTCAAAGGCTGCTTCATCGCCATCGGCCATGCCCC
>CAZJKR010000177.1:359-6570 GCA_964546615.1 uncultured Curvibacter sp. | reverse complement strand
GGCAACGACGCCAAGTTCAAGACGATGAAGGACATCGCCTGGGCGGCCTACAACAAGCCGCCGGCTGGCCTGGAGCCCGGCCTGGAGGCCGTGCACTACTACGACCCGCCGAACTTCACCTTTCCCTTCGGCATCTACCTCTGCGTGGTCGACATCGACAAGGCCACGGGCGAGACCAAGATCCGCCGCTTCTATGCGCTGGACGATTGCGGCACCCGCATCAACCCGATGATCATTGAGGGCCAGCTCCATGGGGGTCTGACCGAGGGCTTTGCGGTGGCCATGGGCCAGCTGCTGTCCTTCGACAAGCAGGGCAATATCCAGGGCAATACGCTGATGGACTACTTCCTGCCCACCGCGGTGGAGACGCCCAAGTGGGAGACCGACTACACGGTCACGCCCTCGCCGCACCACCCCATCGGGGCCAAGGGCGTGGCCGAGTCGCCGCACGTGGGCAGTATTCCCACTTTCACCAGTGCCATGGTCGATGCCTTTGCCCACCTGGGCGTCACCCACTTCAACATGCCGCACACGGCCTGGCGCGTGTGGCAGGAGCTGAAGAAGAACGGCGTCGTCACCAGCTGAGGCGCGCTGCCCGGGCGGGCCGGTTGCGGCGGGCCCGCCGTTCTGATTGTTCTGGAAAGTTCTCATGGAAGTCGTTCTCGATAAACAGTACCCCGTCGCCGCCGGCATGGATGCCGCCTGGGCCGTGTTGTCCAACATCAGCGAGCTGGCCACCTGCATGCCCGGTGCCCAGATCACCGAGCAGGTGGACGAGAAGAACTACAAGGGCAGCGTGCGCGTCAAGGTGGGGCCGGCGGTTGCCGCCTTTGCCGGCACCATCGAGGTGCTGGCCCTCGACCCGACCAACCGCACGCTGAAGATGATCGGCAAGGGCGCCGACAAGGGCGGCTCGTCGGCCTCGATGGCGTTGACGGCCAGGCTGGTACCGGCCGAGGGCGGCCACAGCGCGCTGGAAGGTCATGCCGAAGTCATCGTCAACGGCAAGTTCGCCCAGTTCGGCGGCCGCATGATGACCTCGGTGTCCGACATGATCCTGGCCCAGTTCGCGGAAGTGTTCTCGCAGAAGGCGCAGGCTTTGCAGGGCGCAGCGGCACCTGCTGCTGCGGGCTCTGTGGCGGGCGCCCGCCGCACCCGTGGTGGCCAAGGAGTTCAATGCCCTGGCTTTCCTGTGGGCCTGGATCAAGAGCTTCTTCAAAGGGACGAGGTGATTCCCTGAGTCGGCTACGCCGCCTTCCCCTTGGCAGGGGGACAACGCCAGTGGTCCGGCCAAGCCGGCTCCACGGCGTTGCGCGGTGAAGTTTCTTCGGGCGTACGTTTTTTCGCTGAACTGATAACCTGGTTCCATGACCGACGCACTTGCTACGCCCCAAGGTCTGCGTGAGCGGCTCCATCTGGCCGGCTACATCGCCGACGAAGACCTCGCCAGTCTGGTCTGGATGGGGTTGACGCTGGAGCGGCCGTTGTTGCTGGAGGGCGAGGCCGGTGTCGGCAAGACCGCGATGGCCGCGGCCTGTGCCACGGCGTTGGGTCGCCCGCTGTTGCGCTTGCAGTGCTACGAGGGTCTGGACCTGAACCAGGCGGTGTACGAGTGGAACTACAGTCGCCAGCTGCTGGAGATCCGGCTGGCCGAAGCTGGGCAGGGCGACAAAGGTGCCTTGCGCAAGGATCTGTTTTCCGAGGCCTTTCTGCTAGAGAGGCCGCTGCTGCAGGCGATCCGCTCACCCCAGCCCTGTGTGCTGCTGATCGACGAGATCGACCGCGCCGACGAGGCCTTCGAGGCCTTTTTGCTGGAGATGCTGTCCGAATACCAGGTCACGGTGCCGGAAATCGGCACGCTCAAGGCCATCACCAAGCCGCTGGTGATTCTGACCAGCAACGGCACACGCGACCTCTCGGACGCGCTGCGGCGGCGTTGCCTGTTCCATTACGTGGATTTCCCCTCGCTGGCGCGCGAGATCGAGATCGTGCGCACCCTGGTGCCGGAGGCGACGCAACGCCTTGTGGAAGAAGCGGTCGCGTTCGTGCAGCGCCTGCGCAAGGACGACCTGGACAAGACGCCTGGCGTGGCCGAGACGCTGGACTGGGTGCGCGTGCTGTTCAAGCTGGGCATGCAGGAGTTGCCGCTGGAGCCGCAGTTGCTGCTGCCCACGCTGGCGGCGTTGCTGAAGACGCGCAATGACCGCTGGCAGGTGACGGCCGAGCGCGTAGGCAAGCTGATGGACGGCCCGCGCGTGGGCCAGGATGTGGGTATCGCAGGCGCGATGAAGTGAAGGCCATGGCCGCGATCGATCCACGCCAGCAGTTGGGCGAATTCGCCCATTACCTGCGCGAGCATGGCTTCGTGCTGGGTTATGCCGAGGTGGCGCTGATGGCGCGCGCGGCGGCGGCGCTGCCGCTGGATCAGTGGCAGCGGGTCGAGGCGCTGTGGCGCGGCATTGCCAGCGGCAGCCGGCGGCAATGGCTCCGGTACCCGGAGCTGCACCAGGCCTACTGGTTTCCGTACAGGGTCAAGGGCAGCACGCGCAGCAGCGGGCTGACGCGCAAGGAGCGTTCCCTGCCCGAGCTGGTGCAGCAGATGCACAGCGAGATGGGGCAGACACCGCCGGCCGGCCGGCAAGAGCCGCCAGTCGGCCAGCCCACGCTGGGGCTGGCCGACCAGGCCGGTGCGGGCGAACTCGAAGATGCCTCCGGCCCGCCGCGTGCCCAGGGCGGTGCCAGCCGAACGGCGCCGCTGGAGCAACGTGATTTTGCCGACTGGCAGCCGGGCGACCTGGACCGGTTCGAGCCGCTGGTGGAGGCGCTCCAGCGCCGCCTGCGCAGCCAGCTGCTGCGGCGCCTGCGGCATGCGCAGAGCGGGGCGCAGATCCATCTACGCCGCTCCCTGCGCGCGGCGCTGGCCACAGGGGGTGAACTGGTGCAGTTGCACCATGTGCGCCGCCAGCGCCGCCAGCCCAAGGTGGTGGTGCTGGTGGATGTGAGCCGCTCGATGGAGGTGCATGCACAGTTCTTCCTGCGCCTGGCGCGCGCCTTCGTCGAGGTGATGGATGCGCGGGCCTTCGTCTTCCATACCCGGCTGGCTGAGGTGACGCCGCTGATGAAGCGGCGCAGCGAGCGCGTGCAGGATAAGGTCAATGCCGTGACCTTCGGCTTCGGCGGCGGCACGCGCATTGCCAGCAGCCTGTACGAGGCGCTGCACACCCACCTGGGGCGGGGCGGCAAGGGTGCCCTGGGCCGCGGCGACCTGTTCCTGGTGTTCAGCGACGGCTATGACACCGACGAACCCGAGGCGTTGGCCGCGGTGCTGGCGCAGGTGCGTGCCCGCGGTGCGCGCGTGGGCTGGCTGCACCCCACGGTGCAGGTGCCGGCATCGGCCGCCATGGAACGGGCGGCAGTGCATGTCACACGGTTTTTGCCGGCCCACAATCTGGCCAGCCTGGCGCGGCTGGCGGAACTGTTGAACTGATTTTCAAGCGAGAACGACCATGGGATGCATACTCAAACAAGGTGGCGGACTCTATGCCCGCCTGCGCATCGGTGCGGTGCTGCTGGCCGCAGGCGAGGGCGCCCGCATGGGCGGTGTGGCCAAGCCGCTGATCCGGCTGCAGGGCGTGCCGCTCATCAAGCGTCAGCTCATCGCCTTGAGCGGCGCCGGTGTGGACGAGGTGGTGGTGGTGACCGGCTTCGAGCGCGAGGCGGTGGAGGCGCAGGTGCAGGACTTTCCAGTCACGCTGGCGCACAACGCCGACTTCCGCGGCGCCGGTCAGCAAGGCTCGGTGCGAACCGGCCTGGCGGCCCTCAACGGCAAGTTTGATGCCGTGCTGGTGGTGTTGGCCGACCAGCCACTGATCGGCGCGGGCGACCTGACCGAACTGATTGCCGCTTTCAAGAAGAGTCCGAAGCGCGACGGCGGCATGGTGGTGGTGCCGGTGGTGAATGGCCAGCGCGGCAACCCCATCCTGCTCGATGCCGAAGCTCATGCGCAGATCCTGGCCAGTGAGACCAAGCTGGGTTGCCGCAAGTTCATCGAGAGCAACCCGGCGCTGGTGCATGTGCACGAAACGGCCAACACCCGCTTCATCACCGACCTTGACACGCCTGAGGACGTGGCGCAGCTGGCCGGGCGCACCGGCTGGAAGTTCGAGCTGCCCGCGCGCGAGGCGACGGCGTGACGGCCAACGCAGACTTGCAGCAGCACTGGCCGGTGCCCTTGGCGGTGCACCGTTTCGAACGCGCTGCCGAGGTCAATCCGCTGCTGGCACGTGTCTTCTCGGCCATGCGCGTCACCGACACCAGCGCGCCCGCCGGTCACTTCTATGCCAGCCCGGACGACTTGCTGCGTCGCATCCAGTTGCCGGAATTCCATGAGCTGGTGAAGTTCATCGCCAGGGCCATCCAGACCACCGCGCAGCAGGTCAATGCCGGCCTGTGGCCGCCGGGGCGGCACAACCTGCAGCTGGAACTGATGGGGGTGTGGTTCCAGATCCAGAACGGGGCCACCTTCCACGACGTGCATACGCACGGCAACTGTTCCTGGTCGGGTGTGTACTACGTGCAGATCGACCCGGTGCAAGCGCGCACGCAGCACCCGGACTTCGGCGCGCTCAACGGGGCCACGCGCTTCTACAGCCCGATGTTCAATTTGCTGGGCGGTGCCTATATGGACATGGGCAACGCCTTCATGCAGCAAGCCACGCTGGACGTACAACCACATGAGGGTGATCTGGTGTTGTTTCCCGCCTTCCTGCCTCACAAGGCCATGTCCTATGCGGGAGAACGTGATCGTATCGTGGTGTCTTTCAATGCTCAGATTCACGCATCCAGCGGAGACCAGTTGTTTTCGTATGCTCCGACATAGGGATAGTCCCGACGCGACAGGGGGCTACTTCAACCAGCCCCGCTTGCGGAAGTACCACATCGGCCCGACGGCGCTGGCCGCCATCAGCACCAGCGCGAAGGGGTAGCCCCAGGTCTTCGACAGCTCGGGCATGTACTGGAAGTTCATGCCGTAGATGCTGGCGATCAGCGTCGGCGGCAGCAGCGCCACGCTGGCCACCGAGAAGATCTTGATGATCTTGTTCTGGTTGATGTTGATGAAGCCGACCGTGGCGTCCATCAGGAAGTTGATCTTGTCGAACAGAAAGGCGGTGTGCGAATCGAGCGAATCGATGTCGCGCAGGATCTGGCGCGCCTCCTCGAACTGTTCGCCACTGAGCATCTTGCTGCGCATCATGAAGCTGACCGCGCGGCGTGTGTCCATGACATTGCGGCGGATGCGTCCGTTGAGGTCTTCCTGCCGTGCGATCGCCCCCAGCACCTCGCCGGCCAGGGCGTCGGTCACGTCGCCCGAGAGCACCTTGCTGCTGGCTTGCTCCAGCTGATCGTAGATCTGCTCCAGCGTGTCGGCCGAATATTCAGCGTCGGCGTCGAACAGCTTGAGCAGCACTTCCTTGGCATCCTCGATCAGCCCGGGCGCACGGCGCGCACGCATGCGCAGCAGTCGGAAGACCGGCACGTCCTCGTCGTGGATGGAAAACAGCACGCCGCGGCTCTTGAGTTCGGTGTTGTGCTGGTTCAGGATGAAGGCCACGCGCACCGTGCGTGGCTCATCCTCGTCGGCGATCAGGAAGTCGCTGCGGATGTGCAACTCGCCGTTGTCCTCCTCGTAGAAGCGGGCCGACTCCTCGATGTCCTCGTCCATCACATCCTCCGGGATGGACAGGCCGTAGTACTGTTTGACCCAGCGCTTTTCCTCGACGGTAGGCGATTCCAGATCGACCCAGATCGGCTGGAACCTGGAGAGTTCCTCCAGCGACTCGATCTCTTCCTGGAAGAGCCGGCCGTTGGCGAGCGTAAAGATGTTGAGCATGGCTCACTCCCTCGGGGGTGGTGTATCGGGCAGGGGTTTCGGGTGTTCGCTTCCAACCCCCTGCAGCCGTTGAGGGAGCCGAAAGCTACCGACTAGGGCAGGTTTCCAAGGAGCGTTCTCCGAAATTTCGATGGCCGGATTATCGCATCGGCAATGCCTTGCCTGGGTGAAAAAACGACCGCCACGTCAGGCGCGCGCAACAAGTCCGGCGTAGTTGGGTGAGTGTCTGGGAAAAAGGGGCTGGGCGCGTGTGAAGCGGGGCCGCCAGGGAGGACGGCAGTGCACCGAACTCAAGCATTGTGCCGGCTTGTCGGGGTCGCT
>CAZJKR010000177.1:0-349 GCA_964546615.1 uncultured Curvibacter sp. | reverse complement strand
AGGAGCATTCTCCAAGTTGGCGATGACCGGATTATGGCATCGGAAGGCAGCCGCGGGCTCCGGTTCGAGGGGTGTTTGGCGTTTGTGCAACGCTGCGGGGTGGTACGCACGGGGGTGTTCCTCGGCTAGAGTCTGGGCTATCGTCTGGCCATAGCCGTTCACCACGCATCCATGAAACCCGCTCCCATCGGCGACAACGAGGCCGACCGCCTGGCCGCCTTGCACCGCTACCGCATTCTGGACACCGAGCCCGAGGCTGAATTCGACGACTTCACCCGGCTGGCGGCCCAGGTCTGTGGCACGCCGATCGCCCTGGTGTCACTGGTGGACCTGATGCCTACCATGCTCG
>CAZJKR010000176.1:0-6671 GCA_964546615.1 uncultured Curvibacter sp. | reverse complement strand
CCGCAGGCGAGCGGGCCCTTGCAGGCCCTGCGGCTCGGTTCAGCCGCCTTCTGCGGTGCTGCGGCGAACGCAGCCGGGGCTTCCGGTCCATACGTGTGCCTGAGCGACGAGCAGGGCTGGCTGGCTACCTTCGAGTTGGGCGAAGACATCCGCCCCGATGCCCGCAGCACGGTGCAGGCGCTGCACAGCGCCGGCATCGAGGTGCAACTGCTCTCAGGTGACAGCCCGCAAGCGGTGGGCCGGGTGGCTGGTGCGATCGGCATCGCGCAGGCGCGGGGCGCCTGCACGCCGCAGGACAAGCTGGCGTTCCTGCAGGAGGCGCAGCAGCGCGGCAAGAAAGTCGCCGTGGTGGGCGAGGGGCTCAATGACGGCCCGGTACTGGCTGGTGCCCATGTGTCCTTCGCAATTGGCCAGGCGGTGCCGCTGGCACGGGCGCAATCCGATTTCGTGGTCATGGGCGAGCGCCTGGCCTGCGTCGCCGAGGCGCTGCAGCTGGCGCGTCGTACGCTGCAGATCGTGCGCCAGAACCTGTGGTGGGCGGCCGGCTACAACGCCGTGTGTGTGCCGCTGGCGGTGGTGGGCTGGATGCCGGCGTGGCTGGCAGGCCTGGGCATGGCGGCCAGTTCGCTGCTGGTGGTGCTCAATGCCCTGCGTCTGGCTGGTGGGCTTGGTCACAAGAAAGCAATCTGATGGACATACTCTATTTGCTGATCCCGATTTCGGTCGTGCTGGTGTTTTTCATCCTGGCCGGCCTGTGGTGGGCGATCGACCGTGGACAGTTCGAGGACATCGAGTCCGAAGGCGAGCGGATTCTGCGGGATTCCTGAGTTCAATTGATATTCATCAAATCGAAGATCCGCCTTAAGTCGGACACTTTGCAGGGTTAATCAAGAAAAGAGGTGCACATGGCATTTTCAAATCAACAAGCGACGACCTACAACGATACCGTTGTACGCCAGTTCGCCATCATGACGGTGGTCTGGGGCGTGGTGGGCATGCTGGTCGGCGTGATCATCGCGGCCCAGCTGACCTGGCCTGAGCTCAATTTCGGCATTCCCTGGCTGAGTTATGGCCGACTGCGACCCCTGCATACCAATGCCGTGATCTTTGCCTTCGGCGGTTGCGGTCTGTTCGCCGCGGCCTACTACGTGGTGCAGCGGACCTGTCAGGTCCGGCTGTTTGCCGAGAAGCTGGCGGCATTCACCTTCTGGGGCTGGCAAGTGGTCATTCTGCTCGCCGCCATTTCCCTGCCGCTAGGCTACACCTCTGGCAAGGAGTATGCGGAACTGGAGTGGCCGATCGACATTCTGATCACCCTGGTCTGGGTCGCCTTTGCCGTGGTGTTCTTCGGCACCATCGGGACCCGCAAGGTGCGTCACATCTACGTCGCCAACTGGTTCTTCGGCGCCTTCATCATCGCCGTCGCCTTGTTGCACCTGGTCAACAGCGCCGCCATTCCGGCCGGCCTGATGAAGTCCTACTCGGCCTATGCCGGCGTGCAGGATGCCATGGTGCAGTGGTGGTACGGTCACAACGCGGTGGGCTTCTTCCTGACCGCCGGCTTCCTGGGCATGATGTACTACTTCATCCCCAAGCAGGCCGAGCGCCCGGTGTACAGCTACCGTCTGTCCATCGTGCACTTCTGGGCCCTGATCTTCACCTACATGTGGGCGGGTCCGCACCACCTGCACTACACCGCGCTGCCGGACTGGACCCAGTCGGTCGGCATGGTGTTTTCGCTGATCCTGCTGGCGCCGAGCTGGGGCGGCATGATCAACGGCATCATGACGCTGTCGGGTGCCTGGCACAAGCTGCGTGATGACCCCATCCTGCGTTTCCTGATCGTCTCGCTGTCGTTCTACGGCATGAGCACCTTCGAAGGGCCGATGATGTCCATCAAGACCGTCAACGCCCTGAGCCACTACACCGACTGGACCGTGGGCCACGTGCACTCCGGCGCCCTGGGCTGGGTGGGCTTGGTGACCATGGGTTCCATGTACTACCTGATCCCGCGCCTGTTCGGCCAGAAGCAGATGTACAGCGTCAAGGCCATCGAGGTGCACTTCTGGACCGCCACCATCGGCATCGTGATCTATATCGCCGCCATGTGGATTGCCGGTGTGATGCAGGGCCTGATGTGGCGCGCCGTCAATACCGATGGCACCCTGACTTACACCTTCGTCGAGTCGGTCAAGGCCACCTTCCCGTTCTACGTGCTGCGCCTGCTGGGTGGTCTGCTCTACCTCGGCGGCATGCTGATCATGTTGTGGAACGTGATCAAGACGGCCACGGCCGGCCGTTCGGTCAGTGTCACCATTCCGGCGACTGCTTCGCACGCATAAGAAGAAGGAAACCATCATGGCAAACCCCAACACGAGCGGCGGCATGTCGCACGAAAAGATCGAAACCAACAACTTCCTGATGATCGTGCTGATCTTGCTAGTGCTGCTGGTCGGTGGCCTGGTCGAGATCGTGCCACTGTTCTTCCAGAAGTCGACCACCGAGCCGATCAAGGGCATCCAGCCCTACACCGCGCTGCAGCTGGCCGGGCGCGATGTGTACATCCGCGAGGGCTGCTACAACTGCCACTCGCAGATGATCCGTCCGTTCCGCGCGGAAACTCTGCGCTACGGTCACTATTCGGTGGCCGGCGAGTCGGTCTATGACCATCCCTTCCAGTGGGGCAGCAAGCGCACCGGACCGGATCTGGCCCGTGTCGGCGGCAAGTACAGTGACGAATGGCACCGTATCCACCTGGTCAATCCGCGGGATGTGGTGCCGGAATCCAACATGCCGGCCTATCCCTGGCTGGAGAAGGATCTGGTCGACCATGCCGACATGCCCATCCGCATGAAGGCGTTGCGCACAGTCGGCGTTCCTTACACCGACGAGCAGATTGCCAAGGCACCGGAAGAGGTGAAGGGCAAGACCGAAATGGAAGCGGTCATCGCCTACCTGCAGGTGCTGGGCACGGCCCTCAAGTAAAGACCGGGAGAGCACACCATGGATGTCAATACCCTGCGTTCCATTGTCACAGTGGCCGGCCTGATCACATTCGTCGGTATCGTCCTGTGGGCCTGGTCGCGCCGTAATGCGGCCGACTTCGAAGAGGCAGCCCGGCTGCCGTTCGAGCAGGACTAACGCGCCGTCAAAGGAATAAAAATGAGCGACTTTACAAGCAACTTCTGGTCGGTCTTCGTCACGGCGATCACGGTCATCGGCATCATCGCCTGCCTGATACTGCTGTGGTTCTCCGGCAAGACCAAGGCCATGACGGCCAATGACAACACCACCGGCCACGTCTGGGACGGTGATCTGCGCGAGATGAACAATCCCCTGCCGCGCTGGTGGGTCTGGCTGTTCATCATCACCGTGATTTTCGGCTTGGTGTACCTCGCCATGTACCCGGGTCTGGGCAGCAGTCCGGGCAAGCTGGGCTGGAGCCAGCGGGGGCAGTACGAAGCCGAAATGGCCAAGGGCGAGAAGGAAGTCGGTCCGCTGTATGCCAAGTTCGTGGCCATGACACCTGAAGACATGGTGAAGGATCCGCAGGCCATGGGGGTCGGTGAGCGCCTGTTCATGAACAACTGCGCACAGTGCCATGGCTCGGATGCACGCGGCAGCAAGGGTTTCCCTAATTTGGCCGATGGCGACTGGTTGTGGGGCGGCACGCCTGACAAGATCAAGGAAACGCTGGTGCAGGGCCGCATGGGCAACATGCCGCCGATGGCTGCCGCCGTCGGCACGCCGGATGACGTCAAGAATGTCGCCCATTACGTGCTGAGTCTGTCGGGCAGCCCGCACGACTCCTTGCGTGCGTCACTGGGCAAGAGCAAGTTCGGTGCTTGCGCTGCCTGCCACGGCATGGACGGCAAGGGCAACCAGGCCATGGGAGCCCCCAATCTGACCGACGATGTCTGGCTGCATGGCTGGGGCGAAAACGCCATTGTGGCCATCATCAACAACGGCAAGGTCAACCAGATGCCCGCGCAGCAGGACAAGCTCAGCGAGGCGCAGATCCATGTCCTGACGGCCTACGTCTGGGGCCTGTCCAGCGGCTCCAAGGTGGCCGCGAAGTAGATCCGTCCTGATCAGGGACATGACCGGAGTTTGGGTTGACAGATTCGGATAGCACGGAACAGAAGATCATCCCCATCGTCCCGCAGGTGGCGCCAGTCCAGGGCGCTGCTGCAGGCGATGCGCCCGATGAGGTGATGGTGTCTCTTTACGAGGCGCACAAGAAGATCTATCCGCGCAGTGTTTCCGGATTGTTCACCCGCTGGCGCTGGGCGTTTGTCTGGCTGACGCAGCTGGTGTTCTACGGTCTGCCCTGGCTGGAATGGGGGCAACGGCAGGCCGTGCTGTTCGACCTCGGCGCCCGGCGTTTCTACATCTTCGGTCTGGTCCTGTACCCGCAGGACTTCATCTACCTCACCGGCCTGCTGGTCATCTCGGCGCTGTCGCTGTTCCTATTCACGGCGGTGGCGGGGCGGCTGTGGTGCGGTTATGCCTGTCCGCAGACGGTCTATACCGAGATCTTTCTCTGGATCGAGCGCAAGGTCGAGGGCGACCGTTCGGCGCGCATGCGGCTTGATGCCGGCCCCTGGTCGGTACAGAAGCTGTTGCGCAAGGGGGGCAAGCACCTGCTGTGGCTTGCGGTGGCGGGGTGGACCGGCTTCACCTTTGTGGGCTATTTCACGCCCATCCATGAACTGAGTCAGGAGTTCCTGCAACTGCGCATGTCGTCCTGGGAAGTGTTCTGGGTCATCTTCTACGGCTTTGCCACCTATGGCAACGCCGGTTTCATGCGTGAGCAGGTCTGCAAGTACATGTGTCCTTATGCGCGCTTCCAGAGCGCCATGTTCGACAAGGACACGCTGATCGTGACCTATGACACCGAGCGCGGCGAACCGCGCGGTGCCCGTTCGCGCAAGGCCGACCCAGCCGCGCTCAACCTGGGGGCCTGTGTCGACTGCAGTCTGTGTGTACAGGTTTGTCCGACCGGCATCGATATCCGCAACGGACTCCAGTATGAATGCATCGGCTGCGGAGCCTGTGCCGATGTCTGCGACACGGTCATGGACAAGATGGGCTATGCCCGTGGCTTGGTCAAGTACTCGACCGAAAATGCCATTCGCAACAAGTGGACACGGGCCCAGACCTGGAAGCATGTGCTGCGCCCCCGCGTGCTGATCTATACCTCGATCCTTACGGCCATCTGCGTGGCCATGCTGGTCAGCCTGGCCATGCGGACCCCGTTCAAGGTGGATGTGGTGCGCGATCGGGGGGTGATGGCGCGTATCGTTGCGGGCGGGATGATCGAGAATGTCTACCGTCTGCAGATCATGAATGCCAGCGAGTCGGTGCAGCACTACGGCATCGCGGTCACGGGCCTGCCGGGTCTGGCTGTGGCGTCTGATCAGGAGCAGCCTGTGACGGTGGAAGCCACCGCGGCACGCTGGGTGGCCATTCGCGTGCAGCTGCCCTACGATGCGGCGCCACCCGGTTCCCACACCATCCATTTTGAGATTGCAGCCCAGGAGACGACTGCGCGTGTGCGCGAGAAATCCGTCTTCCTGGTGCCACGTTAAGGAGCACACATGCGCAACAGCTCACAACCCATGGGGCAGCCGTGGTGGAAGTTCGGACATGTCTGGTTGATCGTGGCCGGCCCCGCCATCGTGATCGTGGCCGGTTTCGTGACGCTCTACCTGGCTGTCCGTACGCCCGACCCGGTGATCAGCAAGGACTACTACCGCGAAGGCATCGAGATCAACAAGACGCTGCAGACCGACCCGAACAGTCTGGCGCCGGCGGTTCAGGCGCGTAACCATGCCGCCACCGGCGTGGCACCTGCCGCACCACCGGCGACAGCCAAGCCCTGAGCGCCTTGGCCCATCGCAGGAGACAAACATGAAAATGCAGAAACTGATGTGGATCGCATGGCCGGCCTTTCTGGTGGCCGGCTTGCTGGAGGTGCTGGTATTTGCCATGGTGGATCCGCAGGATCTGCACTGGTTCGGCCAGCCTGTGGAGCTGTCGCGTCAAGGCATCTACACCATTGCCTTCTTCGTCTTCTGGGGGATCACCATGCTGTCCAGCGGCTTGACCACGCTTCTGGCCATGTCGCCCTTCGAGGTCAACCAGTGCCCCTTGCCCGGCAGTGAGCGTCCGGAGGGGTGCCCCAGGCAGGAAAGCTGCTGTTAGCGTACGGCCGGGTTGACCAGCCTGCTCAGTGGCATTCCTGGTGGTTCACGATCCGGGACAGGGTTTCGGTGTCGAGAATGCGCACATGGCGCTGCTTGACCTCGACAATGCCGTCCTCCACGAACTTTGAGAATGTCCGGCTGACTGTCTCCAGCTTGAGGCCGAGGTAGCTGCCGATTTCCTCGCGCGTCATGCGCAGGATCAGTTCCGACTGCGAGAAGCCGCGTGCGTGCAGGCGTTGCACCAGATTGAGCAGAAAGGCGGCCAGTCGCTCCTCGGCTCGCATGCTGCCGAGCAGCAGCATCACGCCGTGCTCACGAACGATTTCCCGGCTCATGATCTTGTGCACATGGCGTTGCAGGCCGTTGATCTCGCGTGACAGGTCTTCGATACGGTCAAATGGCATGACGCAGACTTCGGCGTCTTCCAGGGCCACGGCATCGCAGGTGTGGTGGTCGTGGACG
>CAZJKR010000175.1:0-6687 GCA_964546615.1 uncultured Curvibacter sp. | reverse complement strand
CTTAATTTCCTGCAGTTGCTCAGCGCCGTGGCCACGCAGACGGCGGCCTATGTGCGGGCCGTGCAGGCGGTAGCGGGCAACCGGGCCCGCATTGTGGACACCCGCAAAACCCTGCCCGGTTTGCGGCTGGCCCAAAAATACGCGGTGCGCTGCGGCGGCGGCAGCAACCACCGCATCGGCCTGTACGACGCGGTGCTGATCAAGGAAAACCATATCGCGGCCGCCGGTGGCGTCACGGCTGTTTTGCAGCGTGCTGCCGACGTGGCGGCCCGGGCAACTTTTGTCGAGATCGAGGTCGAGACCCTGACCCAACTGGAAGAAGCGCTCGCTGCCGGTGCCCAAATGGTTTTGCTCGACAACATGGACCTGGCGCAGCTCCGCGAGGCGGTGCGTATCACGGCGGGCCGGGCGATTCTGGAAGTGTCGGGCGGCGTCGGGTTGGACACGGTGGCCGGCATTGCCGCCACCGGGGTGGACCGCATTTCCATCGGAGCCCTGACCAAAGACATCAAGGCGATTGATTTTTCCATGCGGTTTACGCAGCTGTGAGGCCCGCCATGAGTGACGCCGCAACCACTGTCCAGTCCCTGGTGCGCATTGACTACGAGCAGCCCTCCTGCCCGACGCGCCATGCCTGGGCGCGCGTGCCGGTGGAGCCGGCGCAGGATGAACGCGCTGTGCTCAAGGACCGGATTCGCCGCCTGCTGAAGGAGCGCAACGCTGTCATGGTGTCGCACTACTACGTGCATCCCGACCTGCAGGACCTGGCCGAGGAAACCGGCGGGCTGGTCAGCGATTCGCTGGAAATGGCGCGTTTCGGGCGTGACCATGCGGCAACCACATTGGTGGTATCAGGCGTGCGTTTCATGGGTGAGACCGCGAAAATTCTCTCACCGGAAAAACGCGTGCTGATGCCCGACGTCGACGCCACCTGCTCGCTGGATCTCGGTTGCCCGGTGGACGAGTTCAGCGCCTTCTGCGATGCCCACCCCGACCGCACCGTGGTGGTTTATGCCAACACCAGCGCCGCGGTAAAAGCACGTGCCGACTGGCTGGTGACCTCCAGCTGCGCGCTGGACATCGTCAGGGCATTGAAGGAGCAGGGCCAGAAAATTCTGTGGGCACCCGACCGGCACCTGGGCGACTACATCCAGCGTGAAACCGGCGCCGACATGTTGATGTGGAACGGCAGCTGCATCGTGCATGACGAGTTCAAGTCCTTTGAACTGGAGGCGCTGAAGAAGGAACACCCGAAAGCGAAGGTACTGGTGCATCCGGAATCACCGGCGGACGTGATCGCGCTCGCCGACGCGGTGGGTTCGACCTCGGGCATCCTCAAGGCGGCGAGCGAGATGGATGCCCGCGAATTCATAGTCGCCACCGACAACGGCATGATGCACAAGCTGCGCACGCTGAACCCCGGCAAGGTGTTTATCGAAGCCCCGACAGCCGGTGACAGCGCCACCTGCAAAAGCTGCGCGCATTGCCCCTGGATGGCGATGAACGGCCTGGCCGGCCTGGCGCAGGTGTTGCAGACCTTGAGTCCGGAAGTGAACGTGGACCCTGCCCTGGGCGTGCGGGCCCGCCTGCCAATAGACCGCATGCTGGCGTTCACCGCGGCGCAGCGCGCCGGGCGGCCGGTGGGCGGGCTGGTGCCGCGCATCGGTGCGGCCTGATGCCTGCCTCGTCGGCGCGCATCGATTTTTCCGACCCCTACCTGCCGGACGGGCCGCGCCTGCGGCACGTGTTTAGTCGCCCTCGCCAAATACTGGCAGCGCATGAAGCTGCGCAGGTGCGGCCGGTGCTTGATGCCGTGCAAGCCGCAGCCGCACAAGGTTTCTGGTGCGTGGGCTATCTTCGCTACGAAGCCGCACCGGCCTTTGACGCGGCGCTGGCCGTGCATGCGGCGCAAGGTCCATTGGCCTGGTTTGCGGTTTATGACGAAGCATTGCCCTGGCCAGTGGACAACAATGATACTGACTCCGCGCAGGTGCAATGGCAGGCCGCCTGCTCGCGTGCCGTGTTTGACGCCGCGCTGGACAGCATTCACCGGGCCATCGTGGCCGGTGCGCTGTACCAGGTGAATTTCACCGCGCCCCTGCACGGCGTTTTACGCGGCGAGCCGGAGGACGGCGCGGCATCGGCCCTGTTTGCCGCGCTGCAGCGCGCCCAGCCGGGAGGCTACGCAGCCTTTCTCGACACCGGCGATGAGCAACTGCTCTCGGTGTCACCCGAGCTTTTTTTTGACTGGCACAACGGCTGCATCCTGACCCGGCCCATGAAAGGCACCGCGCCGCGTGGCGCCACACCCGCCGAAGACGCGGCACGGGCGCTGGCCCTGCGCACGTCGGCCAAGGAGCGCGCCGAAAACGTGATGATCGTGGACCTGCTGCGCAACGACCTGTCGCGCGTCGCCGAGCCGTTCAGCGTGCAGGTCCCGCGCCTGTTCCATACCGAAGCTTTGCCCACTGTGTGGCAGATGACGTCGGATGTGGTGGCAAGCACGCGCGCCGGTTGTTCACTGGCCGACGTGTTTGCGGCGCTGTTCCCCTGTGGCTCGGTCACCGGGGCGCCCAAGGTCAGCGCCATGCAGATGATCCAGGCGCTGGAGCCCGAGCCGCGCGGTGTTTATTGCGGCGCTTTCGGCGTGGTGTATCCGGGTGAAAAAGGAATACGCGCCACCTTCAATGTGCCCATTCGCACCGTGACCTTGCGCGGCAGCGCGGCAACCTGCGGCATTGGCAGCGGCATCACTTCCGGTGCCTTGGCCGGGGCAGAATGGCAGGAGTGGCGCCACAAGCGCGCCTTTGTGGAGCGCGCGAGCATGCCGTTTGAATTACTGGAAACCCTGGCACTGGAAGACGGTCAATTGCGCGATGCACCGGCGCATCTGGCGCGCATGGCGGCAGCAGCAGCCCACTTCGCTTACCCCTGGTCGCTGCAGCAGGTGCAGCAGTGCCTGCAGCAGCTGGTGCAGACTCACGAGAAGGGCGTCTGGCGCGTGCGATTGCTGCTGGATTCCAGGGGGCAGGCGCGGGCCGAGGCCTTTGTCTTGCCGCCATCGCCGCAGCGCGTGCGGCTACAGCTGGCCGGTCGAGCCCTGGACGACGCGCACAGCGAGTTCGTGCGTTTCAAGACCACACGGCGCGCCCATTACGACGCCTTCATGCCGGCGGAGGAAGGCATCTTCGACACCCTGCTGTGGAACGCTGAAGGTGAAATCACCGAATGCACGCGCGGCAACATCGCGCTGCTGCTCGATGGCCGCTGGCTGACCCCGTCGCTCGATTGCGGCCTGCTGGGCGGTATCGGCCGCGCAAACGCGCTGCGAGCTGGCCGGCTCAGCGAAGGCGTTGTGCGCCTGGAAGACCTGCCGGGGGTGCAGGCGGTGGCGTTTGTGAACAGCCTGCGCGGTTGGCTGGACGCAGACCTGGAGCCGCGCCGCGGGTGACAGTCAGGGCTCAGGCCCCGGGCGGCACCAGCACGGTAGGCACGGCCACCGCATCGGTCTGCGGGTAGTCACGGCTGAAGTGCAGGCCGCGGCTTTCGTGGCGTGACTGCGCCGAACGCACGATCAGCTCGGCCACCTGGACCAGGTTGCGCAGCTCCAGCAGGTCGCGCGTGACGCGGAAGTGGGCGTAAAACTCGTCAATTTCCGACTGCAGCAGTGCGATGCGGTGCGCGGCGCGCTCCAGCCGCTTGTTGGTGCGGACTATGCCCACGTAATTCCACATCAGCCGGCGCAGCTCGTCCCAGTTGTGGGCAATCACCACCTGCTCGTCGGCATCGGTCACCTGGCTCTCGTCCCAGGCGGGCAACGAAACTTTGGAGTCATTTTTGCCTCCGGCCCTTATGGAGCGGGCGTGAGCAGCTTCCGATTTGATAGCACTCGCGACTTCCTGCGCGAACACCACACACTCCACCAGCGAGTTGCTGGCCAGCCGGTTGGCGCCGTGCAGGCCGGTGCAGGCGGTTTCGCCCGCGGCGTAAAGGTTGGCGATGTCGGTGCGGCCGGCCAGGTCGGTCAGCACGCCGCCGCAGGTGTAGTGGGCGGCCGGCACCACGGGAATCGGCTGGCGCGCGATGTCGATGCCGAGCGCCAAGCAGCGTGCGTGGATGGTCGGGAAGTGTTCGCGCACAAAGGCCTCGCCCTTGTGCGAGATGTCCAGGTAGACGCAGTCCACACCGTGTTTTTTCATCTCGAAATCAATCGCGCGAGCCACCACATCGCGCGGGGCCAGCTCGGCGCGTTCATCGTGTTCCGGCATGAAGCGGGCACCGCCTGCCGATTCCGGCAGGCGCAATAAGCCGCCTTCGCCGCGCACCGCTTCGCTGATCAGGAAGGACTTGGCTTCGGGGTGGTACAGGCAGGTCGGGTGGAACTGGATGAACTCCATGTTACCGATGCGGCAGCCGGCACGCCAGGCGGCGGCAATGCCGTCGCCGGTGGCAGTGTCGGGGTTGCTGGTATAGAGGTAGACCTTGCCGGCGCCGCCGGTGGCCAGCAGGACATCACGTGCGGCAAAGGTATGCACCGTGCCGCCGCTGCCGGTTCCCTCGTCGCGGCTGTCCAGCGCATAAAGGCCCACGCAGCGCGGCCTGCCCGTGGCGGTGTCGTTCTGGACGATCAGGTCGACGAGCGTGGTCTGTTCAAACACGTCGATGGCAGGGTGCGCCCGCACGGCCGCAATCAGGCTTTCCTGCACGACGGCACCTGTGGCGTCGGTCGCGTGCACGATGCGCCTGTGGCTGTGCCCGCCTTCGCGGGTGAGGTGCAGCGCCGGTGCGACACCCGGCTCCTGTGTGAAAGCCACACCCTGGGCCTGCAGCCAGGCAATCGCTGCCGGCGCGCCTTCCACCACCTGCGCGGTGGCCGCTTTGTCGGACAGCCAGGCGCCCGCGACCTGCGTATCGGCAATGTGGGCTGCAAAACTGTCGCCTTCCTCGCCACGCTCCAGCACGGCCGCAATGCCGCCCTGGGCCCAGCCGCTGGATCCGTCGGCGAGAGACCCCTTCGTCAGGATGGCGATGCGAAACCGCGCGTGGCCGGATGAACCGGCTTCCTGGTCTTCCAGCAGCTTCAGCGCCGTGCTGAGTCCGGCCAAACCGCTGCCAACAATCAGCACATCAAACGTGTTTGGTGAGGCCTCGGACGGCGTGCTGCCGACCAAGAGCGGTACGCGTTCGATGTGGGGCGCGACAGTAAGATGTTTCATGAGAAGCCGCTTAGCTTTGCGGAGTGGGCTCGTGCGGCGCCGGCAACCGTCTTGTAACGGGGGACAGCCTGAAGTCCTATGCGCTGCCAAATCATCATTTTTTGTGACACAGTAAGACTAAGAGGGCGCAAACCAGGATGGCGCTGGAGAGGACAGACGTGTTCAGGCAAACTGTAGCTCGATTTTGCCGGCGCGGCGCCGCACCGGGCCGACCACGATCTTTACATCGTGGCCCAGCCTGGCCACCAGCTCGAGCAGCTTGGCTTCGCTGACGCCGCGGAACTGGCCGCGGGTGATGCGCGACACCTTGGACTGGTCGATCCCCAGCAGCGCAGCGGCATCTTCCTGCGTCAGGCGGCGCGCCTTGATCGCACGGGCGATCTCGCCGGCGAGCTGGGACTTGCGTTGCATCTCGGCCGCGTCGGTGTAGCCCAGGTCGGCGTAGACGTTGGTGCTGCCTTCTTCAATGGTGATGCTTGCGTGGTCATTCATTTCTTTGCTCCTTGCTGTGCTTGCCAAACTTCGAAATCCTGTTTTGCGGCCTTCAGGCGGGTGTTGATCAAATCCAGATCTGGCTTCGGCGTCGCGATACCGCTTTTGGACTTCTTCTGGAAGCAGTGCAGGACATAGACCCAGCCGGCGAACTTGACGGTGTAGACCGCCCGATAGGTGTCGCCCTGGTGGTCCTCGACCACCTCCAGCACGCCGGCGGAACCAAAACCCGTCATCACCTTGGCATCCTGGTGCTTGCCTCCGGCCTGGGCCAGGTCGATAGCATGGCCAAAAACGTCTTTGACATCTTCTGGCATCGCATCCAGATCTCTCTTGGCGGAACTGACCCATTTGATGGGTTTGCGGGTTTGCTTCGACATCGCCTCAATTATGCCTGTTTGGACATATTTTCGCCAACTCGCCGGGGCCAGGCTTCTTTGGGAGGTGAGTTTTTTTCCGCTTGAGCCATAAGCGCGCTTATGGCGCCAAATCGACTTTAGGCTGGCCCCGTACCAGCACCACGGCAGAAACCATCAAAAATCGGCCTCACATTGGATAATCAACCATTACCCAATGTTAAGTTTATGAAAAAACTAGACCTCTTGACCTCGAAAATAGTATGTAATATCATAGTACATACTACGGTACGAAATAAAGAGGTGAGCCATGGCTAGATCCGGTATCTACAAGTCTGAAGTGCTGCGCGCCCGCGATAAATTGCTGGCCATGGGGCGCAATCCGTCCATCGATGCGGTGCGCGAAGAGCTGGGCACCGGCTCCAAAAGCACGATCCACCGCTACCTGAAGGAGATCGAGGAAGAGGAAGGCGGGGCCGCCGGCACCCGCGTGGCCGTCAGCGAGGCGATCCAGGACCTCGTGGGCCGCCTGGCCGCCCGCGTCAACGAGGAAGCCGAGGAGCGGGTCACGGCGGCGCAGGCCAAGCACGCCGAGCAGCTCGCCCACCAGCAGCACGCCGCCG
>CAZJKR010000174.1:4493-6826 GCA_964546615.1 uncultured Curvibacter sp. | reverse complement strand
CGCCAGCACACGACGCTGCAGCGCCTGGTCCATGGCCACCGAGGTCTCCAGGTTGATCGACGGCAGCTTCTCCACCTGCATGATGATGTCGCCCTCGTCGAGCGTCGGCATGAAGGACTTGCCCACCAGCGCATACAGGCCGATGGCCAGCAGCAGCAGGCCGAGCGAGATGCCCACCACGACGCGGGCATGGCCCAGCGCCGCCTCCAGCACGCGGGCGTAGCGCCGCTCCAGCCAGCGCACCAGCGGCGGCGGCGCATGGTCCCCGCCCTTCAGGAAGAACGAGGCCAGTACCGGGATGACGGTGAGCGACAGCAACAGCGAGGTCAGCAGCGCAAACACGATGGTGATCGCCACCGGGGCAAACAGCTTGCCCTCCAGGCCCTGCAGCGTCAGCAGCGGCACAAACACCATCATGATGATCAGCATGCCCGAGGCCACCGGCACCGCCACCTCCTGCACGGCGCGGAAGATGTCGTGCAGGCTCAGCCGGTCGGCCCCGTTGCCGTCTGAACTGGGGCGCGCCTGCAGGTTCTCCACCACCACCACCGCCGCGTCAACCAGCATGCCGATGGCGATCGCCAGGCCGCCGAGCGACATCAGATTGGCCGACAGATTGAACTGCCGCATCAGGATGAAGGTCCCCAGAGCCGACAGCGGCAGGATCAGCGCCACCACCAGTGCGGCGCGCACATTGCCGAGAAAGAGCAGCAGCAGCACCAGCACCAGCACGACGGCCTCCATCAGCGCCTTGGCCACGGTGTTCACCGCGCGCTCGACCAGGTGGCCGCGGTCGTAGAAGGGCTGGATGGTGATGCCCGCCGGCAGCGTGGGGGCGATCGCCTCCAGCCGCGCCCGCACATCGTTCACCACCTTCTGGGCGTTGGCGCCACGCAGGCCCAGCACCAGGCCCTGGACGGTTTCCTCGCGCCCGTTCTGGCTGACGGCGCCATAGCGCGTCAGGCTGCCCAGCCGCACCTCGGCCACATCACCCACGCGCACCGCCTGGCCGCCACGCTCCAGCACGGCGATGGCCCGCACATCCGCCAGCGTGTTGATGCTGCCGTCGCTGCGCACCAGCAGCGACTCCTCGCCCTGGCTGAGCCGGCCGGCGCCGTCGTTGCGGTTGTTGCTCTCCAGGGCGGCGCGCAACTGCTCCAGCGAGATACGGCGTGCCGCCAGCGCCGCCGCATCGGGCACCACCTCGAAGGCGCGTGCCTGGCCGCCCAGCGAATTGATGTCGGCCACCCCGGGAATGCCGCGCAGCTGCGGCCGGATCACGGTGTCGAGCACCGTGCGCTTGTCCCTCAGCGACGCCGGCCCCTCCAGCGTGAACATGAACATCTCGCCCAGCGGCGTGGTGATCGGCGCCAGTCCGCCAGACAGACCCGCAGGCAGCTGGTCCATCACGCCGCTGAGACGCTCGCTCACCTGCTGGCGTGCCCAGTAGATGTCGGTGCCGTCGGCGAAGTCCAGCGTGATGTCGGCAATGGCGTACTTGCTCTGCGAGCGCAGGATGGTCTGGCGCGGCAGGCCCAGCAGCTCCTGCTCGATCGGGATCACCACGCGCGACTCCACCTCGGCCGGCGTCATGCCCGGCGCCTTCAGGATGATCTTGACCTGGGTGGAGGAGACGTCGGGAAAGGCATCGATCGGCAGGTCACGGAAAGCGATCGCACCGGCTGCCACCAGGCCCAGCGTCAGCACCAGCATCAAGAGGCGCTGCGAAAGCGCAAAGGCAATCAGGCGCGACAGCATCACTGGCCCTCGGCGCCGAGGCCAAGCCAGGCGCCCTTGATGGCCGCCACAGCCTTGACCGCCACCTCGTCGCCGGCCTGCAGACCGGCGGTGATGGTCAGCTCGCTGCCGCCACCGGTGCCCAGGCTCACCGGCGCGGCCTTGAAGCCCTGGGCGGTGCGCACAAAAACATAGTACCGCCCGCCCTGCTGCACCACGGCCGCGGCCGGCAGACTGAACATGGCGTCACCGCCCGCCGAACCCTGGGCGCGCAGCTGCACAAACTGGTTGATGCGCAGGCAGTCCTCGCGGCCCGTCAGCTCGGCACGTAACTGCACGCCCTGCGTCGCACTGCTGAGCTGCGGTGAGAGCGCCGTGATGCGCGCCGGCGTCTTGCAACCATCGACCTGCAGCGCATCGCCGACCCGCAGGCCCTGCGCCTGCTCGCGCGCGGCCTGCAACTCGATCGCCAGCCGGCCGGCGCGGGCAATCTGCGCCACCGGGCTGCCGGCGTCCAGCCGCTGGCCCGGCACGGCCAGCTGCTCCAGCACGGTGCCTGTCACCGGCGCCACCAGCGTAAGCTGCGGCGACAGGCC
>CAZJKR010000174.1:1522-4483 GCA_964546615.1 uncultured Curvibacter sp. | reverse complement strand
ACTGCGCCTGGCCTTGCACCAGCGCCGCCTCGCTGACACCGGCCAAGCGCAGCGCCTGACGGCGTTCGCGTGCCGACAACAGCGCCATCTCCGCCTGGGCGCGCGACTCGTTGCGCCGGTGCTCGGACACGATGCCGTCGGCAAACAGCTGCTCGTCGCGCTGCGCCTTGCCCTGGGCGAGACGGGCCTGGGTTTCGGCCAGCAGCCATTCGCGCTGCCATTGCGCCAGCTCCGGGCTCAGGATGCGCGCCACCGGCTGGCCGGCCCGCACCACCTGCATCGGCGTCACCAGCACGCTCTGCACCACGCCGGCCAGCGGCATGCTGACCACGTCGCTCTGCTGGGCCGGCAGCACCACCGTGCCTTGCAGCACCAGCGTTGCTGCTGTGGCGGGCCGCGCCTGCACGACGACGGTGGCGACGCCGGCACCGGCATCCAGCTTGCGGTTCCAGACAATCTGCGGCGACAGCGCCTGGGCCAGGGCCGGCCCGGACAGGCCCGCCAGGCAGGACATCAGACCGGTACACGCAAGGAGACGACGGGCGGAAATGGACATGGTTGAATCAGTGGAGCGCCGACGACACGCGGCGTTGCTCAAACTCTAGCTGATCCGCCTTATGCGCTGCTTAAGAAGCGTCCGTCCTCACCGCCTGGCCGCAACTCAAAGACCGGCGGCGCTGGCTGGCGTCCTGGGCGCTACTTCGCACCAGCGGCCCGGGCCCGCGCCGCCAGACGCTTTTTCTCCTCCGCCTGAATGCGCTGGAGCATGGCGGCATCCGGGTCCTGCCAGTTGCCGCCGGCTTCACGCGCCATCCAAGCCGTGGCGCGGGCAAACTCTTCGAGGCTGAGCGCGGGGTTGCCGCCTTTGGGCGGCATGGCGCGCACCCCGACCCAGCCATGGGCCGTCAGCACCGCCTGGCCCTCCTTGATCAACTTGCCCCAAGCCTGCTTGTCACCGACGCGCGGCGCATTCGCCACGCCCGCGCCGTGACAGGCCAAGCAGGTCTCCCGGTAGACCTGCTCGCCGCTCTTGAGTGCCAGCGGTGAGGCCGGCGTTTGCGCCTGCGCCGCCGAAGCCAACAGCAGGCTCAGCAGCGCCGCTGTGTGAAGTGTCGTCCGCTTGTAGGTCGTCATGGGAAATCCTTGCCGTGTCAGAAAAGTCGATCGGGTGTCCAGCGCAGGCCGAAGGACAGCCAGCGGCTGTCATGGGCTCCACCGGCCTGCTGGCCGACAGTGGCGTCGATCTGCAACAGATTCGGGATCAGGGACCAGCGTACACCCGCTTGCCACCACGGCTTGCTGCGGTCATCTCCGAAGGTTTCGGCAATCCAGGCCAGCCGCGCAGAGCCGGGGTAGAACTCCCCGCCCAGGCCCCAGGTCATGTTCTCGCGCTGGCTGGCATGGTCGCGCAGCCAACCCAGGTTGGCATGCAGGACGACGCGGTCGTCGCGCAGCGACAGCGACAGCGGCAGGTAGGCATAGCTGTTGCCCAGCTGGTTGGGGCCAGGATGGATGTCCGGGTGCTGCACCGTACCCACCGCCACCCCCCAGCCCCAGTCATTGGTTGCCAGCGGCCTGAACAGGGTCTTGAACTGCAGCACGTAGTCGTGGGTGTTGAGCCCCCCCTCCAGCCGGGCCTGGCCGCCACCGAGGGTGATCTCCAGGTTGCCGGTCGGGTTGCAGGCCGGCAAGGCCCAGATCTCGGTGCTGTCGGGGTAGGCGCGCACCCAGCTCTCGACCTGGCAGCTGCCTGCGGTGGTCAGGCGCGCATCGTCGGTCACGAACGGCCGTGCCGCCCAGACCGATGCGCTTGTCAGGAAAAACAAGGCCGCCACGC
Organism: uncultured Curvibacter sp.; assembly: GCA_964546615.1. Lineage (GTDB taxonomy): Bacteria > Pseudomonadota > Gammaproteobacteria > Burkholderiales > Burkholderiaceae_C > Hylemonella. Next base: position 2,646 of record CAZJKR010000174.1, on the reverse strand, counting down.
CAAGGCGGGCCCAAGCTGGTTTTTTCATGCCGGGATTCTAGGAGCCCGCTGAGGCATGCCGATGACAGCCGCAGCGGGAAAGCTCACCGTGGCCCGCAGGCCCTGGCCGCCGGGCGCGTCGCCGAGTTCGAACGCCGCATGCATCACGGCCGCGAATTTCGCAACGATGGCCAACCCGAGACCGGCCCCCTCGCCCAGCCGGTCGGCCTGCACGCCGCGCACGCCGCGCTGCATCAGGTGGCGGCGCTCCTGCAGCGACATGCCCGGCCCGTTGTCCAACACCGACAGCGTCACCCCGCCTTCCTGCCGGGCCAACACCACCGTCACCGAACGGTCCTGGCCTTCGGGGGCAAGGCCGTAGCGCAGGGCGTTGTCGATCAGATTGCCCAGCACGCCTTCCATCAGTGCCGCATTGCCCAGCACCTGCACCGGTTGCTCCAGCCCCTGCACGCCGAGATCGACGCCAGCGGCATCGGCACGCGGCAGGTAGCGCAGCACGGTCTCCTGCACCAGGACATCCAGCGCCACCGGCTCGATCTGCAAGCCGGTATCGGCCTCCTCGGCCAGCGCCAGGGCCAGCAACTGCTCCACCAGGCGACTGGCACGGACCTCACTGGCCGCGATGCGCTGCAGCTGCTCACGCCACACCGCCGGTTCGGTGTGGGCCAGGCCGTATTCGGCCAGGGCACGGATGCCCGCCAGCGGCGTGCGCAGTTCGTGCGCCACGTTGCCGGAGAACTCGCGCTGCGCCTGCATGCTGTGGCGCACGCGCGCCAGCAGCGCATTGATGGCCCGCCCCAGGTGCTCGATGTCACGCGAGGAGGCCGACACCGCCACCGGCGTCAGGTCGAGCGCATCACGCTGCTCGACCGAGCGCTGCAGCTCGGCCAGCGGACGCAACTCCTGGCCGATGATGCGGCGCAACCAGACCGCCAGTCCCAACAGCAGCAGCAGCTGCGGCGCCACCGAGTACTGCAGCAGGCGCTGCAGCAGGGCATCCCGGCTGCCCATGGTCTGGGCCACCACCACGTCGAAGTCGTCCGGCTCGTCGTGCGCCACCACCACGGCCCGCAGGCGCCGGCCTTCATAGCTGATCTCGGAAAAACGGATGAAGGCCGGCGCCT
>CAZJKR010000174.1:338-1512 GCA_964546615.1 uncultured Curvibacter sp. | reverse complement strand
ATGCAGACCGGGGTGGCCCGCCAGCACCGAGTCGTCGGCGCGGCGCACCGCAAAGAACACGCTCTCGCTCTGGTCGAACAGCACCGTACCCATCTCGCGGCTCGACAGCTCCAGCGCCAGGCCCTCCGGGTAGGCCCGCACGCGCGAAGCCAGGGCGAACGCGTCGTCCAGCAGCGCACGGTCGAAGGCCTTCTGGGCAAAAAAATAGGCCACGCCAACCGTGCCGGCCGTGCCCAACAGCCAGGTCAAGGCCAGCGGCAGCAGCACATGGCGCACCACCCGCACGCGCAGCGCGGTCCTGGCGCTCCAGCGCATAACCCAGGCCGCGCAGGGTGCGGATGCCGGCACCGCTGCCGCCGAGTTTCTTACGCAGGCGCGAGATGAAGGCCTCCAGCGCGTTGTCCCCCAGCGCCTCGTCGAAATCCGAGAGCTTGTCGGAGAGTTCGCGTTTGCTCACCACCCGACCGGGCGGCGTCATCAGCTCCCACAGCACCTCGAACTCGCGCGCCGGCAGCTCCAGCGGGCACCCGTCCAGGGTGAAGCGGCGCGCGCGGCGGTCGAGCGCCAGCCGACCGAGCTCGGACACATCGTCCGTGCGCTGGCTGCGGCGCACCAGGGCACGCAGCCGCGCCTCCACCTCACCGAGTTCGAAAGGCTTGCCCAGGTAATCGTCGGCGCCGGCATCAAGACCGGCAATGCGCTCCTCGGTACGGTTGCGCGCAGTCAGCACCAGCACCGGCGTGCGGTCGCCGCGTGCGCGCGCCTCGCGCAGCACGCTCAAGCCACTGCCCAGGGCCGCCCGCGGGTGGCCGGTTTCGGGCAGGTTCAGGTCGAGCAGCACGGCATCGAAGGGCTGCACGCACCAGAAATGGCGCGCCTGCTCCAGCGTACCCGCCACATCGACCCGGTGGCCGGCCTCCTGCAGGCTGCGCAGCATGACGTCGCGCAGCACGGCGTCGTCCTCGACCAGCAGGACTCTCATGGTTGGACGGCCTGGGCCAGGCCGGGTCTACGCGTTTTCACCAAGGGCACAAGTCAGTCAGTGGTCAGTCGGGGCTTTCGACAATCGACCCATGAGCATACGACAGTTCCTTCTTGCCGCCGGCCTGCTGCTGGCCCTGCCGGCCCTGGCGCAGGCGCCGGCCGAGGCCGGCCTGTCGCTGCAGCAGGCAAT
>CAZJKR010000174.1:0-240 GCA_964546615.1 uncultured Curvibacter sp. | reverse complement strand
AAGCGCGTCGACAAGTCGATCGGCCTGGACTGGACCTGGGAGCGCGGCAACAAGCGCGCCTTGCGCACCCTGACCGCCGAGCGCGCCGTCAGCGCGGCCCAGGCCGACCTGGACGACATCCGCGCCCAGCAACAGCTGGCCGCACAAGCCGGCTTCTTCGAGTTGCTGGCCGCCCAGGAACGGACCGTGCAGATCGAACAGCTCGCCCGCGCCGCCGCCGCGCTGGCCGCCAGCGCCCGC
>CAZJKR010000173.1:366-6843 GCA_964546615.1 uncultured Curvibacter sp. | reverse complement strand
CCCACCTGCCGGTGATCCCGCCGCACTTCGAGCTCAAGCCGGTGGACAAGACCAAGACGCGCCTGAACGCGGTGGTGAAGCTGGCCAAGCGCAAGGACATCGGCGCGCTGATCAACGCCTGCGACGCGGGCCGCGAGGGCGAACTGATCTTCCGTCTGATCGAGCAATATGCCGGCGGCGCCAAGCCGCTGGGCAAGCCGGTCCGCCGCCTGTGGCTGCAGAGCATGACGCCGCAGGCCATCCGCGACGGCTTCAACGCCCTGCGCACCGACCAGCAGATGCAGCCCCTGGCCGACGCCGCGCGCAGCCGCTCCGAAGCCGACTGGCTGGTGGGCATCAACGGCACGCGTGCCATGACCGCCTTCAATTCGCGTGACGGCGGCTTCTTTCTCACCACCGTCGGCCGGGTGCAGACGCCGACGCTGGCCGTGGTGGTGGAGCGTGAGGAAAAAATCCGCAAGTTCGTCAGCCGCGACTACTGGGAGGTGCACGCCACCTTCGGCGCGCAGGCCGGTGAATACGCCGGCAAGTGGTTCGACCCGAAATGGAAAAAGGCGCCGGCCAGCGAGGGCACCGAGCCCGACCCGGAGCAGAGGGCCGACCGCGTCTGGTCCGCCCGGGAGGCGCAGGCCATCGCCGATGCCGTGCGCGGCCAGAGCGCCACCGTCAGCGAGGAAAGCAAACCCACCACCCAGGCCTCGCCGGCCCTGTTCGACCTGACCAGCCTGCAGCGCGAGGCCAACGGCAAGTTCGGCTTCTCGGCCAAGACCACGCTGTCGCTGGCGCAAAGCCTGTACGAGCGCCACAAGGCCCTGACCTACCCGCGTACCGACTCGCGCCACCTGCCCGAGGACTACCTGCCGGTGGTGCAAGAAACCTTCGGCATGCTGGCCGACTCCGGCATGAAGCACCTGGCGCCGCATGCGCTGACCGCACTGAACAACAACTACATCAAGCCCGGCAAGCGCATCTTCGACAACGCCAAGGTCAGCGACCACTTTGCCATCATCCCTACGCTGCAGGCGCCCAGCGGCCTGAGCGATGCCGAGCAGAAGCTGTACGACCTGGTGGTGCGCCGCTTCATGGCGGTGTTTTTCCCCAGCGCGGAATACCAGGTGACCACCCGCATCACCACGGCGGCCAACCACGCCTTCAAGAGCGAAGGCAAGGTGCTGGTCAAGCCGGGCTGGCTGGCCATCTACGGCAAGGAGGCCGAGGACGAACTGGCCCCGGGCGAAGGCAGCAGCAAGATGCTGGTGCCGGTGCAACCGGGCGAGCAGGTGCAGACGGAGAACGTCGAGCCCAAGGGCCTGAAGACCAAGCCGCCGGCACGCTACTCCGAAGCCACGCTGCTCTCGGCCATGGAAGGCGCCGGCAAGCTGATCGAGGACGACGAACTGCGCGAGGCCATGCACGAGAAGGGCCTGGGCACGCCGGCCACACGCTCCTCCATCATCGAAGGCCTGATCGCCGAGAAGTACATGCTGCGTGAAGGGCGCGAGCTGATTCCCACCGCCAAGGCGTTCCAGTTGATGACCCTCTTGCGCGGCCTGGGCGTGGAAGAACTCTCCAAGCCCGAGCTGACCGGCGAGTGGGAATACAAGCTGGCCGAGATGGAGCACGGCCGCCTCTCGCGCGACGCCTTCATGCGCGAAATCGCCGAGATGACCGAGCACATCGTCAAGAAGGCCAAGGAATACGACCGCGACACCGTGCCCGGTGACTACGCCACCTTGCAGACCCCGTGCCCCAACTGCGGCGGCGTGGTGAAGGAGAACTACCGCCGTTACGCCTGCACCGGCAAGGACGGCAACTCGGAGGGCTGCGGCTTCTCCTTCGGCAAGACGCCCGCCGGCCGCACCTTCGAGGTGGCGGAGGTGGAGCAGTTCCTGCGCGACAAGCGCATCGGCCCGCTGGACGGCTTCCGCTCCAAGGCCGGCTGGCCGTTCACGGCCGAGATGGTGATCAAGTTCGACGAAGAGGCGAAAAACTACAAGCTTGAATTCGACTTCGGCGACGACAAGGCAGAAGAAACCGGCGAACTGGTGGACTTTGCAGGCAAGGCATCGCTCGGCGCCTGCCCCAAGTGCGGCGGCGCGGTGTACGAGCACGGCAAGAACTACGTCTGCGAGAAATCCGTGCCGACCCTGGCCCAACCGACACCGAGCTGCGACTTCAAGAGCGGCCAGATCATCCTGCAGCAGCCGGTGGAGCGCGAGCAGATGAGCAAGCTGCTGGCCACCGGCAAGACCGACCTGCTCGACAAGTTTGTCTCCATGCGCACGCGCCGCCCCTTCAAGGCCATGCTGGCGTGGGACGCCGAAGCCGGCAAGGTGAACTTCGAATTCGCGCCCAGCAAGTTCCCGCCGCGCAAGACCGCAGCCAAGACGGCGGCAGCCCCTGCTGCCAAAAAGGCCGCGGCGAAGAAGGCACCCGCCAAGAGGGCGGCCGCCAAAGCCACCGCCAAGGCCACCACGCCCAAGGCACCGCGCAAACCGGCTGCCGGCAAGGCCCCCAGCGCGGCGCTGGCTGCCGTCATCGGCAACGAGCCGGTGGCGCGCACCGAGGTGGTCAAGAAGCTGTGGGACTACATCAAGGCCAACGGCCTGCAGGACGCACAGAACAAACGCGCCATCAATGCCGACGCCAAGCTGCTGCCGGTGTTCGGCAAGCCGCAGATCACCATGTTCGAACTCGCTGGCATCGTCGGCCAGCATCTGTCATGATGCCGGCCGATCATGCATGACACGTGCCGTCGCATGACACACCGGCAACCACGAGGAGAACGTCGATGAACACCCCCTTCACGCTGAGCAGCCCCCAGATCCAGGCCGACGCCATGATCGACGCGCGTTTCGAATTCAACGGCTTCGGCTGCAATGGCGAGAACAAGTCGCCCGCGCTGGTCTGGCGCGGCGCCCCGGCCGGCACCCGCAGCTTCGCCGTCACGGTGTACGACCCCGATGCGCCCACCGGCTCGGGCTGGTGGCACTGGATGGTGATCAACATCCCGGCCAGCGTGAACGAACTGGCGGCCGACGCCGGCGCCGTGGGCGGCGCCCATCTGCCGGCCGGCGCACGCCATGTGCGCATCGACTATGGCATCGAAGGCTGGGGCGGCGTCTGCCCGCCCGCCGGCGATCCGCCGCACCGCTACATCTTCACCGTGCACGCCCTGCAGGTCGACACGCTGGACGTGCCCGCCGACGCCACCGCCGCCCTGGCCGGCTTCATGATCCATGCCAACACTCTGGCCAAGGCCAGTTTCAGCGCGCGCTACGGGCGCTGAAACCCCCTTCGCCATGCTACTGAAACTATAGCGCCTTGCGCATATACAGCAAGCGCCGCAGCCACTTTTTATATAGATTTCGTCATGCAGATCACCAAAGACACCGTCGTCACCATCCGCTACAGCGTCGCTGACGCGCAAGGCAAACCGCTGGAATCGGGCGAGCAGGCCTACCTGCACGGCGGCTACGGCAACACCTTCCCCAAGCTGGAGGCCGCGCTGGAAGGCCAGGCCGCCGGCTACGCCACCACCCTGGTGCTGCAGCCGGAAGACGCCTTCGGCGTGCGCGACGAGGGCCTGGTGCGCACCATCCCCAAGAGCGACTTCCCGCCCGGCGTCAAAGTGGGCGGCCAGCTGCGCGGCATGACCGACGATGGCCGCGAACAGGTCTTCAACGTCGTCAAGATCAAGGGCCCGCAGGTGCTGCTCGACGGCAACCACCCGCACGCCGGCAAGGTGCTGCGCTTCGCGATCAAGGTCGTGGAGGTACGTGCCGCCAGCGCGGAAGAGATCGCCCACGGCCATGCGCACGGGGCGCATGGGCATCACCACTAAAGCGCCTGACTTTTACTGGCATGATTCGGACAAACAACGATTCATGCAGGGGGTTTGGGGATGGCAACTCTCATTCCGTCAATTGGTGCTTGTGCATTTGATAGTCACGGCGAACGCCGCTTGGCAGAGCGTCTTGAACAAAAGCTGGATGACGATTACCTGATTTGGTACAACGTACCGATCGGCCCCAAGTACGCTCATCCCGACTTCGTCGTTTTACACCCGCGCCGCGGCATTCTGATCTTGGAGGTGAAGGATTGGAAGCCCAGCACCATCCAAAAAGCTGACAAGCAGACGTGGGAAATCCTCCAGGATGGCGCACCCAAGAGCGTGGTCAATCCGCTGGAACAGGCGCGGCAATACGCACACCAAGTAGTCACTGCACTAGAACGCGATCCTCAGTTGGTGCAAGCAAGCGGCGAGTACCAAGGCAAGCTGGCCTTCCCGTGGAGTTATGGCGTAGTGCTAACCAATATCACGCGCAAACAATTCGACACGGCCGAGTTGCAGCATGTGATCGAACCTCACCGCGTCGTATGCCAAGACGAAATGCTGGAATCCGTTGACGCCGAGGAATTGCAGAGCCGCTTGTGGGGCATGTTTCCCTACTTGATGCGCGGCGTTATGTCACTGCCGCAACTTGACCGCGTGCGCTGGATCATGTTCCCGCAGATACGCGTCCAGACACAGAGCGCGCTGTTTGACGACAGCAATACTGAAGCCGAGTTGCCCAGCATCATGCGCGTGATGGATATTCAACAAGAGCAACTGGCGCGCAGCTTGGGTGAGGGCCACCGCATCATTCATGGCGTGGCCGGCTCGGGCAAGACCATGATCCTAGGCTACCGCGCCGAGCATCTAGCCAAGGCCAGCACGCCGACCAGCAAGCCCATTCTTGTGCTGTGCTTCAACGAGCCGCTGGCCGTCAAGCTGGCCAGCGTGATGGCCGTGAAAGGATTGAGCGACCGAGTGCATGTGCGGCATTTTCACAAATGGTGCCGCGAGCAACTGGTTGCCTATGGGCAGACCTTGCCAGCACACAGCCTGCCCATAGATGCCAAGATGGTCGACATGGTGAATCGCGTCATCCGTGCCGTGGAACGCAATCAGATTCCCAGCGGCCAGTACCAAGCCGTGCTGATCGACGAAGGCCACGACTTCGCCCCTGAATGGCTCAAGCTGATCACCCAAATGGTGGACCCTGCCACCAACTCCCTGCTCGTGCTCTACGACGATGCCCAGAGCATCTACGAACGGACACGCAGCAAGCAGTTCAGCTTCAAGAGCGTCGGCATCCAAGCGCAGGGACGCACCACGATTCTGAAAATCAACTATCGCAACACCCGACAGATTCTGCAAACCGCTAGCCTGATCGCTGCGGACCTGTTGACGGCAGAGGATAAAGATGATGACGGCATTCCGCTGCTCAAACCAGTGAGTTGCGGGCGTGAAGGGGAAGAGCCGCTCATCATTCGACTGCCCAACCTCCGCGCCGAAGTCGATGCCATCGCGGATCAATTGAGCGCTGCGCACCAGCAAGGGTACGCCTGGGGTGACATGGCCATTCTTTGCCGTCACAAGTGGGTGATGCGCGAGTGCGCCCATGCATTGGCAAGACGCAAACTGCCTCACAAGGTCCGCGAGGGTGCCGGCGATTTTCAGCCTCATGCCGACACCATCAAGGTCATGACCATGCAGGCGAGCAAGGGACTGGAATTTCCTGTCGTAGCTCTGCCCGGTGTCGGCCAGATGCCGTCCCCGGACGAAAACGAGCAGGAGGCGGCGCGGGTGTTCTACGTGGCGGCTACGCGAGCAACACACAGGCTGCTCATCACCGTCAGCGGGGACGGTCGGTTCGGAAAGGAGCTGGGGCTACGCGCGGCAGGCAGCAAGGCACCCACTCAAGGCGCTTGTTAGCAGCGTCTCCTTCGCTTTCAACCCATTGCACGGTATTCTTCCGCCATGAGCAGCACTGATTGGAGCCGGGCCGAAGTAGAGGCCATCGTCGACGATTACCTGTCGATGCTGGCATCACAGTTTGCTGGCACGCCTTACAACAAGGCCGCACATCGGCGTGCTCTCAAACCCTTATTGCAAGGCCGTTCCGACGGCTCCATCGAGTTCAAATACGCCAATATCAGCGCTGCACTACGAGATGCGGGTCTAGCAGGAATCATCGGTTACAAGCCTAGGTCTAACTACCAGTCGCTACTCGCCGAAGTCTTGTCTGAACGGTTGGACAAATCACCCGATTTGCTTGCATTGGCTGCTGCCGACGCCGACCGCCCCATGGTTGTGCCGGAAGTCGAGGACATTCTTGCCGTCCTGACCGAGCGCCCCCAAGCGCGCCCAGAGACACTCAAAGTCTCTGAGCCCGCCGTTCCCATCATCCGCCTGCCTACCAACTACATTGAGCGCGAAGCCCGCAACCGCTCCTTGGGCAATGCCGGCGAGTTGTTTGTGCTGAACTTCGAGCGCGCGCGCCTGATCCATGCAGGCAAGGAACCACTGGCTGCGAAGATCGAACACACGGCCAAGGTGCGCGGCGACCATGCGGGCTACGACATTCTTTCGTTCGAAGCTTCGGGCGCCGAGCGTCTGATCGAGGTGAAGACAACGAAGTACGGCGTCGA
>CAZJKR010000173.1:0-356 GCA_964546615.1 uncultured Curvibacter sp. | reverse complement strand
CGTCGACACGCCTTTCTTCGTGACGCGTAATGAAGTCGCCACCTCGGAGCGGCACGCATCGCAGTACCAGCTCTACCGCTTGTTCGCTTTTCGCGAGGCACCGCGGCTCTACACTTTGCCCGGTGCCATCGGTCAGACGTGCCGGCTGTCGGCCGCGACCTTCCTCGCCGCTCCCAAATAAAAACGCGCCCGAAGGCGCGTTTTTTGTTCGTGGGCAGGCGCAGAACCGGCTTCGCCGGGCTGCTGCCTGCGCCCCCTGCAAGGGGGAGGGCGGCAAAGCCGCCACGGGGGTGAGCCTTATTTGGCCACCACCCGCACCATCTCCAGACACTTGTTGGAGTAGCCCCACTCGTTGT
>CAZJKR010000172.1:2899-6889 GCA_964546615.1 uncultured Curvibacter sp. | reverse complement strand
GCGGCGCACCTTGTCCGACCAGTAGTCGTAATGCGCGATGCGGCGCAACGAGCCCTCGATGCCGCCCAGCACGATGGGCACGTCCGGATAGGCCTCGCGGCAGCGCTGGCTGTAGACGATGGCCGCGCGGTCCGGCCGCTTGCCGCCAACGTCGCCCGGCGTGTAGGCGTCGTCACTGCGGATCTTGCGGTCCGCCGTGTAGCGGTTGATCATGGAATCCATGTTGCCCGCGGTCACGCCCCAGAACAGGTTGGGCTTGCCCAGAACCCTGAAGGGCTCGGCGCTCTGCCAGTCGGGCTGGGCGATGATGCCGACACGAAAACCCTGCGCCTCCAGCATGCGCCCGATGACGGCCATGCCAAAGCTGGGGTGGTCCACATAGGCATCGCCGGTGACCAGGATGATGTCGCAACTGTCCCAACCCAGTTGCGTCATCTCCTCGCGGCTCATGGGCAGGAACGGCGCCGTGCCGAAGCGTGCGGCCCAGTACTTGCGGTAGCTGGTCAGCGGTTTGGCGGCACGCGGAAAAAGGGAGACGTCAACAGGAGCGTTCATGGGTTCTTAGGCAACCGGCTAGTGTAAGGTTTTACGCTTGCCAGCACGCCTGTGAGGGCTACTTCCGGCCGCCGCGCGGGGCGGCGGGCGCTACTCGCGCAGGATCAGCTGGCCGCGGATTTCACCTGCCGGATAGGCAACCGTGCGCAGGCTCACGTACCAGCGGCCCGCCAACAGGTCTGCAGCCTGAGCCGGCGAGAGTGTGGCCCGCCCCTCCTGCGGACTGCGCAGCTGGGTGCCCAGCGACAGCAGCGCCGGCGCATTGGCGCCGATGGCGGCCGGGCCATGGAAGTGACCCGCCGTGGCGACCCCGCTCAAGCCGGAGTAGTCCAGTTTCCAGCGCAACAGCCGGGTGTTGCGGTCCAGCACGGCATACAGCTTGCCACCCGCCAGACTGGGTGTTGGCGGCACCTGGTTCATGCCGGTCAGCTGGGTGCTGAAGGCGGCCAGATGCGCGTCGGGATTCAAGGTGCTGCAGCCGCTGTATAACAGCAGGCCCGGCAGTGCAAGCAGGAGCAGACGCGTCCCACGCAGGCGCTTCATGTGCTTTTTCCTCAGTGACTTACAAAAAGCCATCATGCGCCGCCGCCGCGGCGCCGCTGTAACAAGCTGTAGGCCCGCGGCTCAGGGCGTGCCCGGCACCAAGGCCATGCGGCGCCGGATGCGCGCCGCCTCGGCCGCATCACCGCCCTGCTCCGCCAGCCGGGCCTGCACACCAAGCCAGGCCATGAGCGGGCGCCGCCAGCCCTGGGCCGAGGCGGTGTCGACCGCTTGCGCCACCACCGCCGGACTGGCGCGCCCGGCTTGCAGCAGCACGGCCGCCGCCACCAGTTGCGTCAGTGGCTCCTCGGCCGAAGGCAGGCTGGCAACCCGGGCTGCACAGCGCATCAGCTCGGCACGTGCCAGCAGATCGGCGCGGCCGGTGCTGCGCAGTTCGGCCAAGGCACGGTTGAACTCGGCCGCCTCCACGCGCTGGTTGCCGGTCAGGTAGGCCTGCTGAGCGCGCGCCAGGCTGTCCCTGGCATTGAGCTGCCAGTCAGGCACCGGCGGCGCGCTGCCGCAGCCCGCCAGCCATGTCGTCAGTCCCAGCAGCACAATGCAGGTCAGCCGCTTCATGGCAGTTTCAGTTCCGTGTCGCGAGCAAACGGCCATTTGCGATTGATCTCGTTGACGAGGCCCTCGGCCTTGCGCAGGCTGGCCTCCACGTCGGCGCGCAGCGTGCCCAGATCGGCCGTGGCCTCGCGCGTGTTGGCACCGATGGCCTGCGCCTCCTGCAGCACGGCATCGACCTGCTTCAGGCTGTTGCGGGCCTCGCCCAGCAACGCCGCGAGCTGCTGCAGCGCCGCCCGGCCGTCCTGCACCATGCCGTCGGCGCCGAACACCTGGGCGTCGGCATGGGTGACCAGCCCCTCGAGCCGGGCCAGCAGCGTCTGCGTCTGCGCCAGGGTCGCCACGATCTTGCGCGCATCGGCTTCGTTGCCCATCAGCATGTGCAATGCGCCATACCGGCTGTTGAGCTTGTCCGTCGCGGACTGCAGATTGGCCAGGCTGGTGCGCAGGGCGCCGTCCTCGGAGGTGATGGCAGCCGCATTGCGCACCACATCCCGTACCGAGGCCAGCAGCAGCGGGATCTCCTCGGACGCGTCGCCGCGCAAGGCCTGACGCACCGCGCCATCCTCCAGCGGTGGATCGCTCAGCATCCCGCTGAAGGCGCGGATACGCGTGCCACCCACCAGACCGCGCTCGATGGTGAAAACGCTGGACTGGCGTAACCAGCGCGCGTCCTCGCGCGTCACATCCACCACGATGCGCGCCTTGCCGTCCTCGGCCAGCTCGATGCGGCGCACGCGGCCGATAGGGAAACCCGAAAACGTCATGTCCATGCCGACCGCCACCCCCTCGGAGTTGTCCGCCACCAGCAGCAGGCGCTGGGTCTGCTCGAAAGCCCCGCGGGCATAGAGCAGGTACAGCGCGGCACCTGCCAGCAGCGCCAGCATGAACAGCAGCAGCAGAACGGCCTTGACCTCCAGATTCTTGACCGGCTCGGTGGTCAGCAGCGGCGAGGTGGGGGGAACGGGCTCAGGCGGCGTCATGTGGTTCTCGGCATTTCAGTAATAGTTGCCCAGCAGCGAGGCAATCTCCACCAGCAGCAGGATCACGAACATGCGGATCAGTCCCTGCAGCTCCAGGCTGGGGCGCCCCGGCGTGTCCACATGCGCTTGCAGTGCCATGCCGGCCGGAATGAGGGACACCGCCAGGCTGAAGAAAAATGTCTTCAAGCCCAGAATCAGCGTCACACCGGGGTTGAACACCTGCCCCACCGTGCGCGTGTAGGCATCGAAGGCGGCGGTGGTAAAGCCGTACACCGTGAGGTAGGCCAGCATCAGCGACACCAGGCAGCTCAGCGCCGCCAGCGTCAACACGGCAAACACACCACCCAGCACGGAGGGCAACAGTTCGCGCGCCACCGGGTCCACCCCCTGTTCACGCAAGGCCTTGAAGTGGCCCTCGGCGTTCAGCCCGTGCAGCTGCGAACCACGCGGAATGGTGTAGCGCACGGCAACGAACAAGGCCGACGTCAAGGGGATGAGTTCCAGCACCAGCACGCGGACCACCATCTCCAGCGCATACTGGGACAGGCCGTAGCTGTGCGCCGTGACCACCACGATGCGGATCAGCACCAGGCTGAGCAGCGACGTCAGCACCGTGAACCAGAGCAGGCTGGGCGCGGTGGCCAGGTAGATCTGGCGCAGCAGGCTGCTGCGGTTGGCAGCGCGGTAACTTGAGGGCATCAGCACCAGCACCAGCAGTTCGGCGCCGAGCAGCACGATGCGCCACCAGCCGCCCAGCCAGTGCCAGCTGGCCAGGGCCATGTCACGCATCACGGACGAAAGAGAAAACAGCGATGCCATGCGGGGATGATAACGGCGCCCTGCCCTTGCCAGCGCCTGCGGCGCGCACCGCCCGAGCCGATAATCAGCGCATGACATCCGCTCCCGCCCACCCGACGCCCGGCCAACCCCAGTCCCCTGCCGATCTGTTCCTCTCCTTCACCGTGCTGGCACTTCAAGGCTTTGGGGGCGTGATTGCCATCGCCCAGCGTGAGCTGGTGGAGCGCAAGCGCTGGATGAGCAATGAGGAGTTTGTCGAGGAATGGGCGGTGGCGCAGATCATGCCCGGGCCCAACATCATCAACATGAGCATCAACATCGGCGGACGTTATTTCGGCCTGCGCGGCGCACTGGCAGCACTGGCCGGCTTGCTGCTGGCGCCGCTGTTCATCGTGCTGGCGCTGGCGCTGCTCTATGCCCAGTTCGCCAGTCACCCCGGCGTGGTGGGCGCGCTGCGGGGTATGGGCGCAGTGGCAGCCGGCCTCATCGTGGCCACCGGCTTGAAGTTGTTCCCGGGCCTGAAGAAGAACGCGCTCGGCATGCC
>CAZJKR010000172.1:1387-2889 GCA_964546615.1 uncultured Curvibacter sp. | reverse complement strand
GACCTGCATCGCCTTCGGCGTGCTGTGCTTCGTGGCCGTGGCGCTGTTGCGCTGGCCGCTGGCCTATGTGCTGCTGGGCCTGGGCGCCCTGTCCTGCGGGCTGGCCTACCGGAGGCTGGCGCCGTGAGTACCGTGCTGCAGCTGACCTGGAGCGACTGGCTCCAGCTTTTTACCCATTTCCTGTCGCTGTCGCTGCTGGCGGTGGGCGGCGCCATTGCCACGGCGCCCGACATGCACCGCTTCCTGGTCGATGAGCAGGGCTGGCTGAGCGACAGCCAGTTCAACGCCTCGATCGCCATCGGCCAGGCGGCCCCCGGGCCCAACGTGCTGTTCATCGCCCTGCTGGGCTGGCACGTCGGCCTGAACGCCGGCAGCCTGTGGTGGGCGCTGCTGGGCGTGCTGCTGTCCATGCTCGGCATCATGCTGCCCAGCTCCACCCTGACCTACCTGGCCGCGCGCTGGGGCCATGCCAACCGCGGCCTGCGTTCGGTGGCCGCCTTCAAGCAGGGCATGGCACCCATCGTCATCGCCTTGCTGGTGGCCACCGGCTGGCTGCTCGCCAGCGCCCATGGCGACCCGGCACGCGACTGGCCGCTGTGGCTGGCCACGGCCATCACCACCGTCATCGTCTGGCGCACCCGGCTGCATCTGTTGTGGCTGCTCGGTGGCGGCGCCCTGCTCGGCTGGTTCGGTATCCTATGAAGCACCCCCCGAGACGCAGCAGCGCCCCGTGCCATTGCCGCAGGCCATGGCTCTTCGGGCTGTCCACGTCTGCGCAGGCAGACGTGGAGCCGCAGCCCTCAGCCCCCTCAAGGGGGGCGCACCCAGCGGCCTGGCCAAGCCAGTTCCACGGGTGCCCTGGTTTTGCAGCCCGCAAGTCATGAAGATGTTGCCCACCCTCAACCTGATCGGCGCCGGCCGCGTCGGCCAGACGCTGGGGCGGCTGTGGCACACCCTCGGCGTGCTGCACGTGCAGGATGTACTGACCACCTCCGTTGCCGGCGCCCAGGCGGCGGTGAGCTTCATCGGTGCCGGCCGCGCCGTGACCGACATCGCCGCCATGCGGCCGGCCGACCTCTGGCTGCTGGCCGTGCCGGACCGGCAGATTGCCGCCAGTGCCCAGGCACTGGCGGCGGCCACTGCGCAACAGCACCCGCCCGCGCTGGCTTTCCATGCCAGCGGCGCGCTGTCCGCCAGCGAACTGCAGGCCCTGCAGACGCTGGGCTGGCAGACCGCCAGCGCCCATTGCATTCTGAGTTTCGCCACACCGGCCGTCGCCCTGCAGCAGTTTGCCGGCACCGCCTGCGCACTGGAGGGCGATGCCGCGGCGTTGGCGCAACTGCAACCGCTGATGACAGCGATCGGTGCCCAGTGCTTCACCGTGGCGGCGGACAAGAAGGTGCTTTACCACGCGGCCGCCGTCTTTGCCACCAACTTCCTGCCGGTCCTGCAGGCGCAGGCCGAAGCTTTGTGGCGCGACAGCGGCGTGCCCCAGGAACTGC
>CAZJKR010000172.1:0-1377 GCA_964546615.1 uncultured Curvibacter sp. | reverse complement strand
GTCGGCCGCGGTGAGCGTGGCGCCGCGCTGCTGCCAGTCGCCGGGAATGCCCCAGGAACTGCTGCCGCAGCTGCGCCAGACCCTGCTGCGCAACGCGGTCGACAACCTGCTGGCGCTCGGGCCGGCCGGTGCGCTCACCGGCCCGGCCGCACGGGGTGATACGGCCCTGGTGCAGCGCCAGGGTGAGGCCGTGGCGCAATGGGATGCCACCAGCGGCACCGCCTACCAGGCACTGAGCGCGCTGGCGCAGCGCCTGGCCCGCTCGCCGTCCCGGGACTGAGCCGGCCCAGCGCCAGGCAGCGTCCACTCAGGCCTTGGGTCGGCCGAATTTGAGGATGTGCGTGGCCATCAGTGTCTCGGCCATGAAGCACAGCAAGGCCAGCATGAAGCAGAAGATGCCGAGCAGAAACGTCACGATGGCGCCGCGCTCGACACGAAAGGCCGTCGTCTCGCCGAGGAACAGCACAATGATGGTCAGTCCGATCATGAAGGCGCACAAGGTGAGAAAGCCGATGGCACCATTGGCCAGCAGCCCGCGCGTGCGCAGGCGCGCCAGCTCGTCCTTGGCCTCGGCCGTGAACTCGGCGTCGGCCGTCACCTTGAGCCTTTCCTCCAGCACACGGGCGCGGTCGATGATGCGCGACAGCCGCCCCGCCACTGCGCCGATCATGCCCGAGACGGCCGTCAGCAGGAACACAGGGGCCACGGCCAGCTGAATGCCGTGGGTGACGGTACTGGGATCGACAAAAAGCGCCATGGCCGGATTCTATTTGCGCAAGGGCTTGAGCAGCCCGCTCAGGCCGTTGTGGTCAATCTCATGCATCAGCGCCAGCAGGCGGCCGAGGTCGCCGGGCGGAAAACCCTCGCGCGCAAACCAGTTCAGGTAGTTACCTGGCAGGTCGGCAATCAGCCTACCCTTGTACTTGCCATAGGGCATGGCGGTGGTCACCAGCCGCTGCAGTTGCTCGGCATCCATCAGGCCCACCCGCCGGCGCGCTTGACGGTGTAGCCGCGCGCCTGCAACAGCGCCACCAGCTTGTCGCCGTGGTCGCCCTGCACTTCGATCGCCCCATCCTTCACCGTGCCGCCGCTGCCGCAAGCCGCCTTGAGCTGCTTGCCCAGCGTGCTCAGCGCCGCTGCATCGAGCGGCACGCCCTTGACCACCGTCACCGCCTTGCCGCCGCGCCCCTTGGTTTCACGCGACACCCGGACGATGCCATCTCCAACGGCAACCGGTTTCTTGAGGTGGCAGACGCACTGAGCCACCGGCTGACGGCAATCCGGGCACATGCGACCGTTGTCGGTGGAATAGACCAGCCCGGTGCTGCTGCGAAATTGGCTCATCGGCGCTCAATCCGGCACAAACCGGGCATTGAA
>CAZJKR010000171.1:0-6911 GCA_964546615.1 uncultured Curvibacter sp. | reverse complement strand
GCAGCGCGTCGAGCAGGGTTCGGCTCTGGTCGATCAGGCCGGCACCACCATGAACGAGGTCGTCACCAGCATCCGCCGCGTGACCGACATCATGGGTGAGATCAGCGCCGCCAGCTCCGAGCAGAGCGCTGGTGTGGGCCAGGTCAGCGAAGCCGTGACCAGCATGGACCAGGCCACGCAGCAGAACGCCGCGCTGGTGGAGGAAATGGCCGCCGCGGCTGCCAGCCTGCGCGCGCAAGCGCAGGATCTGGTGCAGACGGTGGCGGTGTTCAAGCTCAGCGCCCAGGACACGGCGGTGTCCTATGTGCCGACCGGCGCTGCACGTCAGGCGCCGGCTGCGGTGGCGCGACCGGTCGCCGCAAAGTCGAGGCTGACGCCGAGCCAAGCTGCCAGCAAGGCTGCGGCGCCCAAGCTGAACGCGCCAGCACCGGCGCCCAAGCCGGCTGCGACTCAAACGGCTGCCAAACCGACGGACGCCAGCGACGACTGGGAAAGCTTCTGATCAGGCTTGCCCCATCTAGAACAACGGCACCTTCGGGTGCCGTTTTTTCTGGGGTCGCGGCTGTCCGCGGGTATGCTCGGCCCCAGTTCAAGATCAACGGAGATGCATGTGAGCAGCCAACTCGTCCGCACGGCCCAGGGTGTCTACCTGATTGCCGTCACCCCCTTCACCGACAGCGGCGCGCTGGATCTGGCCAGTACCGACCGCATGGTGGACTTCTGCCTGGAAAAAGGCGTCAGCGGCCTCACCGTGCTGGGCATCATGGGCGAGGCGAGCAAGCTGACCATGGAAGAGTCGCGCACCTTCGTGCGTCAGGTGCTGGCACGCGTGGCGGGCCGGGTGCCGGTGGTGGTGGGCGCCTCGTCGCCGGGTTTCGCGCCCATGAAGGAACTGACACAGAGCGTGATGGACCTGGGTGCGGCCGGCGTGATGGTGGCCCCCCCCGTGACGGTGCGCACCGACGACCAGATCACCGCCTACTTCGACATGGTCAACGAAACCCTGGGCCCGCACGTGCCCTGGGTGCTGCAGGATCATCCGGTGGCCACCGGCGTGCAGATGTCCATTGGCGTCATCCTGAAGATCCTGAAGAACTCGCCCCATTGCGTCATGCTCAAGCATGAGGACTGCCCCGGCCTGGCCAAGCTCTGCGCCATCCGTGCCGCCAGTGACCGCGGCGAACTCCAGCGCATTGCCATCCTCACCGGCAACGGCGGCGGCCTGTTCCTGCCGGAAGAGCTGAGCCGTGGCGCCGACGGCGCGATGACCGGCTTTGCCTACCCCGAGATGATGGTGGACGTCTGCGCCGCCCATGCGCGCGGCGACATCGAGCGTGCCCACGACCTGTTCGACGCTTACCTGCCGCTGGCGCGTTACGAGCAGCAGCCGAACATCGGGCTGGCGGTGCGCAAGCACATCCTGTGGAAGCGCGGCGTCATCGCCTCGGAAGCCGTTCGCAGGCCGGGGCCTAAGCTGTCGGTGCAGGACATGGCAGATATCGCACGCCTGACGGCGCGGCAGGAGAAGCGCCTGGCCGAACTGGGTTGAAGTCTGTCGGCAACGCCGTTCGGACTGAGCGTGTCGAAGGCCGGGCGGCGTTTCGACGGGCTCAACGCGAACGGAGTGTTCAGAGCTTCTTGACCAGCACCTGGGACTTGCGGTCCCAGCTGTACTTGCGCTTGCGCGCCTCGGGCAACCAGTCCGGATCGACGTTCTGGAAGCCGCGCTTGAGGAACCAGTGCATGGTGCGGGTGGTGAGGACGAAAATGCTCTCCAGCCCCATGGCGCGGGCGCGCTGCTCGACGCGCTTCAAGACCTTTTCGCCGTCACCCTGGCCCTGTGATTCGGGCGAGACGGTCAGCGCGGCCATTTCGGCGGTGCGGCTTTCCGGGTAGGGGTAGAGCGCCGCACAGGCAAAGATCACGCCGTCGTGCTCGATGATGGTGTAGTTGCCGATGTCGCGCTCGATCTCGGTGCGGCTGCGCTTGACCAGCGTGCCGTCCTTCTCGAACGGCTCAATCAGCTGCAGGATGCCGCCGACGTCGTCCGGCGTGGCCTCGCGCAACTCCTCCAGCTTTTCGTCCACCACCATGGTGCCGATGCCGTCGTGCACATAGATTTCCAGCAGCAGCGAACCATCCACCGCGAAGGGGATGATGTGGCTGCGCTCCACGCCCGCCTTGCAGGCCTTGACGCAGTGCTGCAGGTAGAAAGCCGTGTCGGTGGGCAGGGTGGCGTTGGGCAGCGCGTTCAGCAGCTGCTCGGCCGCGGCCAGCGGCAATTCGGTGTCAACCGGGTTGTCGTCGCTCTCGGGCGCGTGCGGGTCGATGCGGATGCCCGGGATTTCGGAGACGAAGATCAGCTTGTCGGCCTGCAGCGCCGTGGCCACACTGGTGGCCACCTCTTCCATGGTCAGGTTGAAGGCCTCGCCAGTGGGCGAGAAGCCGAAGGGCGAGAGCAGCACCATGGCGCCCATGTCCAGCGTGCGGGTGATGCCGGCCACGTCCACCTTGCGCACCAGGCCGGAGTGCTGGAAGTCCACGCCGTCGACGATGCCCACCGGGCGCGCCGTGATGAAGTTGCCGGAGATCACGCGCACCGTGGCGCCGGCCATCGGCGTGTTGGGCAGGCCCTGGCTGAAGGCGGCCTCGATCTCGTAGCGCAGCTGGCCGGCGGCCTCCTGTGCGCAGTCCAGCGCAATCTCGTCCGTGATGCGCATGCCGTGCGAGTACTTGGGCGCATGGCCCTTGGCCTTGAGCTGCTCGTTGACCTGCGGCCGGAAGCCGTGCACCAGCACGATCTTCACGCCCATGCTCTGGATCAGCGCCAGATCCTGCGCAATATGGTGCAGCTTGCCGGCGGCAATCGCCTCGCCGCACACCCCCACCACGAAGGTCTTGCCGCGGTGCATGTGGATGTAGGGCGCCACCGAGCGGAACCAGGGCACGAAGGTGAAGTTGAAGACGGTGGACATCGCAGGGCAGAGGTGGGTCAGGGCTGGGATAATTGCCGATTCTCTCCCATGTTCCTGCCTTGAGTTCCTCCCCCCTGAAAATCGAGTTCCCCGAAGCGCTGCCGGTGTCGGCCAAACGCGACGAAATCATGGCCGCGCTGCAGCAGCACCAGGTCATCATCGTCTGCGGCGAGACCGGCTCGGGTAAAACCACCCAGTTGCCCAAGATTGCGCTCGCGCTCGGAAGAGGCAAGTGCAACTACCCCGCCGGCCAGCGCGGCCGTCTGATCGGCCACACCCAGCCGCGCCGCATCGCGGCCAGTTCGGTGGCCAAGCGCATTGCCGAAGAGCTGCACACGCCGCTGGGCGAGGTGGTGGGTTACAAGGTGCGCTTCCAGGACCGCCTGAGCAAGGACGCCTCGATCAAGCTCATGACCGACGGCATCCTGCTGGCCGAGACGCAGACCGACCCGCTGCTGCAGGCCTACGACACGCTCATCATCGACGAGGCGCACGAGCGCAGCCTCAACATCGACTTCCTGCTGGGCTACCTGCGCCAGATCCTGCCGCGCCGGCCGGACCTGAAAATCATCGTCACCTCGGCCACCATCGACGCCGACCGCTTCGCCCAGCACTTCGCCTCCAGCAAGGGGCCGGCACCGGTGATCATGGTTTCGGGTCGCACCTTCCCGGTGGAGCAGCGTTACCGCCCCTACGAGGAAAGCCGCGAATACGACCTCAACGACGCCATCGCCGATGCCGTGGATGAGCTCTGGCGCGAACCCGGCCAGCAAGGCGACATCCTGGTCTTCCTGCCCGGCGAGCGCGAGATCCGCGAGGCCGCCGACCATCTGCGCCGCCACCTCAGCCACCATGCCGTGACGCGCAGCGCCGAGGTGCTGCCGCTGTTCGCGCGCCTGTCGCAGACCGAGCAGGATCGGGTGTTCGACAGCCACAGCGGCCGGCGCATCGTGCTGGCCACCAACGTGGCCGAAACCTCGCTCACGGTGCCGGGCATCCGATACGTCATTGACGCAGGTACGGCGCGCGTCAAGCGCTACAGTTTTCGTAGCAAGGTGGAGCAGCTGCTGGTCGAGCCGGTGAGCCAGGCTGCGGCCAACCAGCGCGCCGGCCGCTGCGGCCGGGTGGCCAACGGCATCTGCATCCGGCTCTACGACGAGAAGGACTTCGCCGGCCGCGAGCGTTTCACCACGCCGGAAATCCTGCGTTCCTCGCTGGCGGGCGTCATCCTGCGCATGAAGTCGCTGCACCTGGGTGTGGTGGAGGACTTCCCCTTCATCGAGGCGCCGTCCGGCCGCGCCATTGCCGACGGCTACCAGCTGCTGGCCGAACTCGGCGCGGTGGACGAGCAGAACGAACTGACCGCGATCGGCCGTGAGCTGGCCAAGCTGCCGCTGGACCCGCGCGTGGGCCGCATGATCCTGGAGGCCAAGACCCGTGGCGCGCTGGAGGAAGTGCTGGTCATCGCCAGCGCCCTGAGTGTGCAGGACGTGCGCGACCGCCCGCTGGAGGCGCAGGCCCAGGCCGACCAGGCGCACGCCAAGTTCGACGACGAGAAGAGCGAGTTCACCGGCTACCTCAAGCTGTGGAAGTGGATCAACGACGCGCGTGGCGGCCATCACACGCCCGTTCGCCCTGAGCTTGTCGAAGGGCAGCGCGCGCCAAGGGCAACGACCGCCTCAGCCCGAACGGATGTTTCCACCCACAAGCTCAGCAACCGCCAGTACGAGCAGCTGCTGCGGCAGAACTTCGTCAACATCCGCCGCGTGCGCGAATGGCGCGACATCCACAGCCAGCTGCTCACCGTGGTGACCGAACACAAGTGGCAGATGAATACGGCACCGGCTTCGTACGAGCAGCTGCACCTCTCCATGCTGGCCGGCCTGCTGGGCAATGTGGGCTGCAAGCTGGAAGAAGAGGCGGCGGCCGGCGAGTATCTGGGCGCGCGCGGCATCAAGTTCTTCCGCCATCCCGGCGCGCACCTGTCCAAGCGGCCTGGGCGCTGGATCGTGGCGGCCGAGCTGGTGGAAACCACGCGCCTGTTCGGCCGCGGCATTGCCAACATCGAACCGCAGTGGCTGGAGCAGGTGGGCGGCCATCTGCTCAAGAAGCAGCTGCTCGACCCGCACTGGGAGAAGAAGGCGGCCGAGGTGGTGGCACTGGAGCGCGCCACGCTCTACGGCATCGTGGTCTACAGCGGCCGGCGCACCAATTACGGCAAAGTGGACCCGGCAGCGGCACGCGAGATCTTCCTGCGCGAAGGCCTGGTGGCCGGCGAGTGGGAGACCAAGCTGCCCTTCCTGGCCGCCAACCAGAAGCTGATCCGTCAGGTGGAGGAGCTGGAACACAAGTCACGCCGGCAGGACGTGCTGGTGGACGACGAGCTGATCTACGCCTTCTATGACCAGCAATTGCCGCAACAGGTGTGCAGCGGCTACGAATGCGAACGCTGGTACCGCGAGGAAGTCAAGAGGAACCCGAAGCTGCTTCTGCTCACGCGTGAGGAGCTGATGCGCCACGAGGCGGCCGGCATCACCACCAACGCCTTTCCCAAGACCATCCGCCTGGGCGGTGTCGACTGTGCGGCCAGCTACCTGCATGAGCCGGGCGACCCCAAGGACGGCCTGACCGTCACGGTGCCGCTGTTCGTGCTCAACCAGGTGAACGAGGAGCGCTGCGAATGGCTGGTGCCCGGCATGCTCAAGGACAAGCTCCAGGCGCTGCTGAAAAGCCTGCCGCAAAAACCCCGCAGCCGCTTCGTGCCCTTGCCGGAATCGGCCGCCAAGCTGGCTGAGGCGATGGGCACCAAGGAGAACTTCGGCCGCGGCAGCCTGACCGATGCGCTCTTGAAGCAGGTGCGCGACATCACCAGCCTCGATGTGAAGCGTGCTGACTTCAAGCTCGACATGCTCAGCCCCCACCTGTTCATGAACTTCCGCGTGGTGGACGAACACGGCCGCCAGCTCGGCCACGGCCGCAACTTGGGCGCGCTGAAGGCGGAGCTGGGCGCGCAGGCGCGCGGCGCCTTCCAGGCCCTGGCCGGGCTCAAGCGCAGCAGTCCGGCACCGGCCCCAGGTTTGGAGTCAAATCGGCCTCAAGCCCAGGTGGGGAAAGCGCAGACTGCTCCTGAAAAAGGAGCAAAACAGACACGTTCCGATCAGGCTTCCAGGCCCGCCGAGCAGCGCTACACGACCTGGACCTTCGGCGAACTGCCCGAGCTGATGGAGATCCGCAAGGGCGGTCAGACGCTGATCGGCTTCCCGGCACTGATCGACCAGGGGGATGCGGTCAGCATCGAGGTGTTCGACGAGCCCGAGGTGGCCGCCGCCAAACACCGCGCCGGCCTGCGCCGCCTGTTTGCGCTGCAGATCAGGGACGCGCTCAAGTACCTGGAGAAGAACATCCCTGACCTGCAGAAGATGGCGGTGGCCTTCATGCAGGTCGGACGAGCGCCCGATGGCACGGGCGGTGGCACGCTGGAAGAGTTGCGCACCCAGATCATCGACGTGGCGCTGGACCGCGCCTTTTTACTCGACCCGCTGCCGGCCAATGAGGCCGACTTCAAGCAGCGGCTCGACGAAGGGCGCGGGCGCCTGACGCTGATCGCCAACGAGGTGGCGCGCCTGGCTAATCAGATCCTGCTCGAATACGCCGTTGCCGCACGCAAGATCAAGGACACCAAGTATGCCCCGGACGCCGTGGCCGACTGCACCCAGCAGCTGCAGCGCCTGATGCCCAAACGCTTCATTGCGCTCACGCCCTGGCCGCAACTGCAGCACTTCGCGCGCTATCTGAAGGCCATCACGCTGCGGCTGGACAAATACCGTGCCGACCCGGCGCGCGACGCCAGCCGCCTGGCCGAACTCAAGCCGCAGGAGCAACGCTACTGGCGCCTGGTGGCCGAACGCAAGGGCGTGATGGACGAGCGCCTGCAGG
>CAZJKR010000170.1:3197-6966 GCA_964546615.1 uncultured Curvibacter sp. | reverse complement strand
GCCGCCGCGCCGCCTGGCGTCGGCCTGAAGCCGGCCGCAGCCCTGGCCAAGCCGGCCGTGCGCCAGACGCCCCATGGCGTCGGCCTGGATTCGCAGGCCGTGCGCATGGCCATGGTGGCCAAGCTGGCGGCGCAGGGCATCAGCGATCCGCGCGTGCTGTCGGCCATGGGCACCATCGAGCGCCACCGCTTTGTCGACAGCGCCCTGGTGATCCAGGCCTATGAAGACACCAGCCTGCCGATCGGCCTGGGCCAGACCATTTCCAAGCCGGGGGTGGTGTCGCGCATGGCCGAACTGCTGCTCAACGGCCGGCCCGACAAGCTGGGCCGCGTGCTGGAGATCGGCACCGGCTGCGGCTACCAGGCCGCGGTGCTGAGCCTGCTGGCCACCGAGGTCTACAGCATCGAACGCCTGCGCGGCCTGCACGACAAGGCGCGCGAGAACCTGCGCCCGCTGCGCCTGCCCAATGTGCATCTGCTGTTTGGCGACGGCATGGTGGGCTTTGCCAAGGGCGCACCCTACGCGGCCATCATCGCGGCTGCCGGTGGCGAGGCGGTACCGCAGGCCTGGATCGATCAGTTGGCCGTGGGCGGGCGTCTGGTGGCGCCGGTGGCCACCACGGGTGGGCCGCAGGCGCTGATGGTGATCGACAAGACGCCGCAGGGACTGCGTCAGAGCGTGCTTGAGGCGGTTCACTTTGTCCCTCTAAAATCGGGTATCGCATGAAGGGAGCATCTATGTCGGGTCTGCGGGAGCGAATCGTCGTGTGGGGTCTGATGACGGCTGTCAGCGTGCTGCTGGCCGGCTGCGGCTCCACCAGCCTCAACCGCGCGCCGGTCGAGGATCGACGCAGCCCTGCCCCGCGCGCGGCGATGGACCCGAATACCGAGGCCGTCAGGCAGCCCCCCGGCTTCGAGAATGCCGGCAAGCCCGGTTATTACACCGTCAAGCCTGGCGATACCCTGATCCGCATCGGGCTGGAGACGGGGCAGAACTGGAAGGACATCCGCCGCTGGAACAACCTCGACAACCCGAACCAGATCGAGGTGGGACAGGTGCTGCGCGTGGTGCCGCCCAGCAGCAGTGCGCCGCTCACACAGACTGCGGTGGTGACGCGGCCGATTGCACCGTCGAGTGCCACGCCCTCCAGCGTGCCGCCACCAGGGCAGGCCAGCACGGCAGCCCGGCCGGCCTCGGCACCGGCATCTGAGCCGGTGGCCAATGGCGAGGACACGATCGCCTGGAGCTGGCCGGTCGATGGTGGGCCGGTGCTGGCGGGTTTCGATGAGGTCAAGAACAAGGGCATCGATATCGGCGGCAATGCCGGCGACCCGGTGCTGGCGGCTGCCGATGGCCGTGTGGTCTATGCCGGCGCCGGACTGCGTGGCTACGGCAACCTGATCATCCTCAAGCACAACAACACCTACCTCACCGCCTATGCGCACAACCAGGCGCTGCTGGTCAAGGAAGACCAGTCGGTGCGCAAGGGCCAGAAGATCGCCGAGATGGGCAACAGCGATGCCGACCGTGTGAAGCTGCACTTCGAAGTGCGACGGCAGGGCAAGCCCGTCGATCCGGCCAAGTACCTGCCGGCCAGGTAACCTGACCGGAACCGAGCCTTGAGGACCAGCCATGAAGCATCGCTCCCTCAACGGCACGGGTAAGGCCATGCGTCTCGTGGCGCCGGATGATCGCTCAAATCTGCCCCCCGGTCTTGATGGTGTTGCGCCTCAAGCTCCTGAATTGATAGCAAGTCAGGCGCTGCCGGCATCTGAAGCGGCGCTCGAGCTGGCTGGCGAGGCCAGCGATGCGCTCTCGGCCTACCTGCGCAATGTGCGTCGAACCGAGCTCTTCACCCCCGAGCAGGAGTACGAGACCGCGGTGCGCGCACGTGCCGGCGACTTTGCCGCGCGCCAGAGCATGATCGAGCACAACCTGCGCCTGGTGGTGAGCATTGCCAAGTTCTATCTGGGCCGTGGCGTACCGCTGTCGGACCTGATCGAGGAGGGTAACCTCGGCCTGATGCACGCCATCGACAAGTTCGAGCCCGAGCGCGGTTTCCGTTTTTCCACCTATGCCACCTGGTGGATCCGCCAGTCGGTTGAACGCGCGCTGATGCTGCAAGGCCGGGTGATCCGTCTGCCGGTGAATGTGGTGCGTGAACTGCAGCAGGTGCTGCGGGCGCGCCGCGCACTGGAGCACGACCCGGTCTTCCATGCCAGCCGGCCCGAGGGCGTGCGGGTCGAGGACGTGGCCAATTTTCTCGGTCGCGATGTCAACGAGGTGGCCGAGCTGCTGGCGCTGGCCGAGGTGCCGAAGTCGCTCGACGCCACACTGGACCGCTCCGAGAGCGAGCAGACCCTGGGCGACACCGTGGTGGACGAACTGGCGCTGGACCCCGGCAGCATCATGCAGGCGCATGAGGTCGAGCAGCTGCTCGACGAGTGGCTGCACAGCCTGACGGCGCGCGAACAGGAGGTGCTCGAAGGACGCTACGGCCTGCACGACCGCGAGCCCGAGACGCTCGATGTGCTCAGCCAGCGCCTGGGCCTGACGCGCGAGCGGGTACGCCAGGTGCAGAACGAAGCGCTGCTCAAGCTCAAGCGCTATCTGGCGCGCCGCGGCATCACGCGCGAAGCACTGCTCTGATCGGATCCTATGGCCTGGCCTGTGCTTGTCTTCGACATTGAAACCATTCCCGACATCGCCGGTTTGCGCGCCTTGCGGGGCGCTTCACCCGAGGCCACGGACGAGCAGGTCCATGCCGCCTGGCTGGCCGAGCGCAAGGAGCATGGCCAGAGCGATTTCATGCCGCTGCACCTGCAGCGCGTGCTGGTCATCAGTTGCGTGTTCCGCAATGCCGAGGGCCTGCGCATCCACTCGTTCGTCGACCGTGATGGCCACAGCGAAGGCAAGATCATCCAGACCTTCTTCAACACGGTCGAGAAGCACGTCCCGCAGCTGGTGAGCTGGAACGGCGGCGGCTTCGACCTGCCGGTGCTGCACTACCGCGGCCTGCAGCACGGCGTGGTGGCCGACAAGTACTGGGACCTGGGCGACGATGACCGCGACTTCAAGTGGAACAACTACATCGGCCGCTACCACATGCGGCACCTGGACCTGATGGACCTGCTGGCCATGTACCAGCCGAAGAACAACGCCCCGCTCGACGCCATGGCCAAGCTGTGCGGTTTTCCCGGCAAGCTCGGCATGGACGGCTCGGCGGTCTACCCGGCCTATCTGGACGGCCAACTGGAAGACATCCGCCGCTATTGCGAAACCGACGTCATGAACACCTACCTGCTGTACTGCCGCTTCCAGAAGATGCGCGGCGGCCTGCTGGAGGCCGAATACGCGCAGGAGATCGAACTGGTCAAGGAGACGCTGGGCAATCTGGCGCCGACCGAGCCGCACTGGAATGAATACCTGAGCGCCTGGCGTTAGCTGCGCAGCACCGGACCGGGCGCTGGCGGCTGGCGCAGCAGGGCGTCAAAATCTTCGGGTGGCACGGGGTGGCAGAACAGGTAGCCCTGGTAGGCCGGGCAGCCGTAGTCCTGCAACAGGCCTTTCTGGGCTTCGGTCTCCACACCTTCGGCAATGACTTCCAGCCCCAGGGTCCGTGCCATGCCGATGATGGTCTGCACGATGACGGCATCGCTGGGGTCGCTGGTGATGTCACGCACGAAACTCTGGTCGATCTTGATCTTGCTCACCGGCAGGGTTTTAAGGTAGGCCAGCGACGAGTAGCCGGTACCGAAGTCGTCGAGCG
>CAZJKR010000170.1:0-3187 GCA_964546615.1 uncultured Curvibacter sp. | reverse complement strand
AACAACCCAACGCCACCAGGGCATTGAGCTGCTGCAGGGCCTGCTTCGGCTGCGTCATGGCCACGGTTTCGGTGATCTCCAGGTCGAGCCATTGCGCCTGCGCGCCGGTGCGCGTCAGGGCTGTCTGCACCTTGTCGGGCAGATGGCCCTGAAGCAGCTGATGCGCTGAGACGTTCACCGCCACCCGCACCGGTGTGCCGGCCAGGCACCAGGCGGCGATCTGGCGGCAGGCCGTCTCCAGCACCCAGTCCGACAGCGGCAGGATGAGGCCGGTGGCCTCGGCGATCGGGATGAACTGGGCGGGTGACACCGACCCCAGCAGCGGGTCGTTCCAGCGCAGCAGGGCCTCGGCGCCGACCAGCTGGCCGCTGTGCATGTCGATCTGTGGCTGGTAGTGCAGATGCAGCGCGTTGCTCGCGATGGCCTGTTTCAGCCGCGTGTGCAGCTGCATGTCGGCATGCACGCGCTGGTCCATCTCGCGCGAGTAGCAGGCGTAGGAGCCGCGCCCGGCTTGCTTGGCCTGGTACATGGCCATGTCGGCGTAGCGCAGCAGGGTATCGCTGTCGCGGGCGTCGTCCGGAAAGAAGGCCAGACCGACACTGCCGCCGCTGTACACGTCCTGTTTGGGCAGGTGATACGGGGCCTGCAGCGCATCCAGCAGCTTGGTGGCCACGCCGACGGCCTCATCCGCATCGGCCAGGTCGGTCAGCAGGATGGCGAACTCGTCGCCGCCCATGCGCGCCAGCGTGTCGCTGGCGCGCAGACTGGACCGGATGCGCTGGCCGACCTGGATCAGCAGGGCGTCGCCGGCCGAGTGGCCGAAACTGTCATTGACCGACTTGAAGTGGTCCAGGTCCAGAAGCAGCACGGCCACGCGCAAGCCCGAGCGTTCGGCGCGCGCCAGGGCCTGGTTCAGGTTGAGCAGAAACAGCCAGCGGTTGGGCAGGTCGGTCAGTTCGTCGTGGGTGGCATGGTGGCGTAGCGACGCCTCGAACCCCTTGCGTTCGGTCAGGTCTCGGATGTAGGCAATGGCATGGGGCCGGCCCTCGTCCTCCCAGTAGCCGAGCGAGATGTCCACCGGCAGCATGCGGCCATCGCGGCGCTGCAGCTTGAGGTCGGCCATGCCCATGGGGCGGGCGTGTGGCGTCAGGAAATAGCTGCGCATCGACTCGGCATGCTGCGGGCGCAGATGCTCCGGCAGGAAGATGTCCACGTTGCAGCCGACCAGTTCGGACGGTACATGGCCGGTCAGTTTTTCCATGGCTGGATTGGCCAGAAGAATCCGACCTGTGTGGTCGACCCACAGCACCGCGTCCGGCGAGGCATTGAGGGTGACTGTCTCGCGCAGGTGCTGGGTCTGCAGCTTTTCCAGCGGCCGGCGCAGGGCTTCGTTGAAGGTGGCGTGAAACAGGTAGAGGTAGGCACTCAGCTGATACAGGTGGCCGATGGCATCGGCGAGGGCTGGTGTTGCGCCTCTCGTCAGCAGGAAAAAGAGTTCGGCCGCGGCCGACAGTGCGGCGGCAAACGAGAGCGCTGGCAGGCACTCCTGTGCCAGTGCCGCGCGGCGGCGCCAGAACACCGACAACGTCAGCAGGTTGAGCAGCACGATCAGCACGGACAGGTGTGGCCCCGCCAGGGCCCATACCGGCAACGACACCGCGTGCCGCAGCCCGGCGTACCCCAGGGCCAGCACCAGCGACAGCATCAGGGCCAGCGCCAGGCGCTTGCGTGTCGTGCTGACGTCGGGCACGGTGGGCAGCAGGGCATAGACCAGCAGCGCACCCGCGGCCAGCAGACGTGCTGCCAGCCAGAAAACGGCCGCTGCGCTGCTTGGTGCCATGGCCACTTCCGGCAGGCCGATCGGGCGCAGCAGATGCAGGAAATGCAGCAGACCGACGCCAAAATAGGCTACCCCCAGCCAGACCACCGCGCCCTTGCGGGGCGACAGGATGGCGCGGTAGCCGGTGACGAAAATCAGCAGGGCCACCACCACCAGCATCGTCTCCACGGCCGTGTGCAGCAGCGCTGCCAGCGTGGCATCCAGCACGTCGGAGCGCTTCGATGCGGCGGCCAGCCACGCCAACGGCAGCGCCAGTGCGAGCAAGGCGTAGCCGATGGCAAACTGGACGGGGTGCTTGTGCGAGGGCATGGAGGCGACGTGGGAGCGGTGCCGGCGCACAGGCGCCTACCCGCGAGGGGGGCAAATCACCCGCGTGGAGGCAGCGGGAGCCCTCATGTCGAGAACACCTTGACGGCTTCCATCAGACGCCGCGCCTGTTCATGCATGCTGCTGGCCGCGGCGCTGCTTTGCTCGACCATGGCGGCGTTCTGTTGCGTCATCTCGTCGAGCTGGGCAACGGCCTGGCCGACCTGCGCAATGCCGATGGCCTGCTCCTTGGACGCTGCCGTGATTTCGGCGATCAGGTCATTGACGCGTCGCACCTGGCCGACCACCTCGGTCATGGTCTGGCCGGCTTCGTTCACCAGACGGGAACCGGCATCGACCTTGCCGACCGAATCGTCGATGAGCCCCTTGATCTCCTTGGCCGCCTCGGCGCTGCGTTGGGCCAGCGAGCGCACTTCACCTGCCACGACGGCAAAGCCGCGGCCCTGTTCGCCCGCCCGTGCTGCCTCGACCGCGGCATTGAGCGCCAGGATATTGGTCTGGAAGGCGATGCCGTCGATCACGCTGATGATGTCGGCAATTTTTCGGCTTGAAGTCGAAATCAGCTGCATGGTGGAAACCACATTGCCCATGGCTTCACCACCCTTGGTTGCCACATCGCTGGCGGCATTGGCCAGCTGACTGGCCTGCTGCGCGGTGTCGGAGTTCTGCCGCACGGTGGCGGTCTGTTGCTCCATGGCGGCAGCGGTCTGCTCCAGGCTGGAAGCAGTCTGCTCGGTGCGGCTGGAGAGGTCGTTGTTGGCGGTGGCAATTTCCTGGCTGGCAACCTGCACGCCAGCCACCTGCTCATGCACGTCGGCCACCAGCGACTGCAGGTTCAAGCCGGCCTGGTTGATGGAGCGTGAAATGACACCGATGTCGTCGCAACGGTCGAGGTTGAGGGCGGTGCCTGCTTCACCACTGGCCACCTGCTGCGCCACCAGGGCAATCTTGTGCAACGGCGCGGTCACCTGACGCTCGATGAACAGCCCCGCCAGCAGCAGGCTCAGGCCCAGGGGCGTC
>CAZJKR010000169.1:0-6998 GCA_964546615.1 uncultured Curvibacter sp. | reverse complement strand
GCCCGGCATCGAAGGCCTGGTGCACGTCTCCGAAATGGACTGGACCAACAAGAATGTGGCCCCTTCCAAGATCGTCTCCCTGGGTGACGAAGTCGAAGTCATGGTCCTCGAGATCGACGAAGACAAGCGCCGCATCAGCCTGGGCATGAAGCAGTGCAAGGCCAACCCGTGGCAGGAATTCGCGCAGAACACCAAGCGCGGCGACCGCGTCAAGGGCCCGATCAAGTCGATCACCGACTTCGGCGTGTTCGTCGGCCTGGCCGCTGGCATCGACGGCCTGGTGCACCTGTCCGACCTGTCCTGGAACGAGCCGGGCGAAGCCGCCGTGCGCAACTACAAGAAGGGCCAGGAAGTCGAAGCCATCGTGCTGGCCGTCGACGTGGACCGCGAGCGCATCTCCCTGGGCATCAAGCAGCTGGATTCCGATCCGTTCACCACTTTCGTGTCGGTGAACGACAAGGGTCAGACCGTGACCGGCAAGGTCAAGACCGTGGATGCCAAGGGCGCTGAAATCGACCTCGGCGACGACATCATCGGCTACCTGCGCGCCAGCGAAATCTCCCGAGACCGCGTGGAAGATGCCCGTAACGTGCTGAAGGAAGGCGACGAAGTGACCGCGGTGGTGGTGAATGTGGATCGCAAGACCCGCAACATCCAGCTGTCGATCAAGGCCAAGGACATGGCGGACCAGAACGAAGCCATGCAGACCCTGAGCCAGCAATCGGCCCGCGAGAACGCCGGCACCACCAGCCTGGGCGCGCTGCTGCGCGCCAAGCTGGACAACAACAACTGATTGTTGATGTCCTGACGGAAACGACCGGCTGCCGCGTGCACCGGTCGTTTTTTTGTCGGCCTGATGGATTGATTTCATGACACGCTCCGACCTTGTCGAAGAACTGGCCGCCCGATTCAGCCAGCTGACCCACCGTGACGCCGAATTCGCGGTCAAGGCCATTCTGGATGCGATGAACGACGCCCTGGTGCGCGGTCACCGGATCGAGATCCGCGGTTTTGGCAGCTTCTCCATCAACCGCCGCCCGCCCCGCATGGGCCGCAACCCGCGCAGCGGCGAGAGTGTGGCGATCCCGGAAAAGCGCGTCCCCCACTTCAAGCCGGGCAAGGCCCTGCGCGAAGCGGTCGATCAACGCACCAGCGAACTGCAGGCCGAAGGCAAGAACTGACGGCATAGCTGACTCGCTAGAATCCCCCTGTCACTGGGGAGATTGATGAAACACCTCATGTGGCTGCTCAAGTGGATACTCAAGGCAGCCATTTTTTTTGCCCTTTTCGCCTTCGCCCTGAACAACCAGCAGGACGCCACGGTGCACTTTTTCTTCGGCACCGAATGGCGTGCGCCGCTGGTGCTGGTGGTGCTGGCCGCCTTTGCCGCCGGACTGGCCGCGGGCGTGCTGGCCATGGTGCCGCGCTGGTGGCGCCACCGCAAGGCGGTGACGAAGGCACACGCCGCTGCTGCGGCCGCCGGCAACCGCCCATCCGAACCACCCCATGAACTTTGACCTGAGCTGGATACTGCTGGGCCTGCCGATTGCCTTCGGACTGGGCTGGCTGGCTTCGCGGTTTGACCTGCGCCAGCTGCGCATCGAAAACCGCCAGACCCCCAAGGCCTATTTCCGTGGCCTGAACTTCCTGCTCAACGAACAGCAGGACCAGGCCATCGACGCCTTCATCGAGGCCGTGCAGCACGACCCCGACACCTCCGAGCTGCACTTTGCCCTGGGCAACCTGTTCCGCCGCCGTGGTGAATACGAGCGCGCCGTGCGCGTGCACGAGCACCTGCTGTCGCGCGGCGACCTGTCCGAGGCCGACCGCCAGCGCGCCCAACACGCCCTGGCGTTGGACTTCCTCAAAGCCGGCCTGCTCGACCGTGCAGAAGCCGCCCTGCGCAAGCTCGAGGGCACCCCCTTCGAGGCGCAGGCCCGCCTGGCCCTGTTGGCCAACTACGAGCGGTCCCGCGACTGGCCCCAGGCCGCTGAAATTGCACGCAAGCTCGACAACGCCGACACCGGCAGCTTCAGCAGCCGGCTGGCGCACTACCTGTGTGAGCAGGCCACTGCTCACGTGGCAGTCGGCGAAACGGAGCAGGCTCGGGCCCTGTTGGAACAAGCCATTGCCACCGCACCAACCGCACCGCGCCCGCGCATCGAACTGGCCCGCCTGCAACTGGAACAGGGGCAGGCAGCTCTGGCCTGCGCCACGCTGGAGGCCACACTGCAGGCAGCCCCGTTGGCCACACCGCTGGTGGCGGCCCCGCTGACCCGGGCCGCCATCGGCTGCGGCCGCGTGGCGACCGTGCTGGAACTTCTCAAGGCGCGCTACGAGCTGTCGCCCTCGCTCGACGTGCTGGAAGCCATCGTCACCCTGGAGGCCACCCAGGGCGGCAATGCCGGTACCGCACGCGACTGGTATGTGCGCCACCTGGAGCGCGAGCCCTCCCTGGTGGCCGCGGCCAAATGGATCGCCGGCGAAAAGCTCGAGCACGAACAGTTTCATCCTCAGGTGCAGCGTGCACTCGACCAGGCCGTCAAACCGCTGACGCGCTACCGCTGTGCGGCCTGCGGTTTCGAGGCCAAGCAGCACTTCTGGCAATGCCCGGGCTGCCAGACCTGGGACAGCTACCCCGCCCGCCGCGTCGAAGAACTGTAATGAAGCACCCCCGACTCTCGCTCACTGCGTGTAGCTCGCATCCCCCCTCAAGGGAGCACACCCAGCAGCCCGGCAAAGCCGGTTCTGCGGGTGTCCGCGAGTATGCTTCTGCGTGCGGTGCATTTGCCCATCAGCGAACATGACAATCACACAACAACAACTCAGCAAGTCCCGCGTCCTCGTGGTCGGCGACGCCATGATCGACCGCTACTGGTACGGTGCGGTGGACCGCATCAGCCCGGAGGCGCCGGTGCCGGTGGTGCGCATCACGCGCGAAGAAGAGCGCATCGGGGGCGCCGCCAACGTGGCCAGCAACGTGGTGGCGCTGGGCGCCCAGGCTTCGCTGCTCACCGTGGTCGGCGACGACGACGCCAGCCACAAGCTCGAAGCGCTGGTAGCCAAGACCGGCATTGCGCCGCACTTCGGGCGCGACGCGCAGCTCAAGACCACGGTCAAGCTGCGCATCATCGGCCGCCAGCAGCAGCTGATCCGACTCGATTTCGAGAACACGCCGCAAAGCGAGGTGCTGGCCTCGCAGACTGCCGCCTTCCGCGGCCTGCTGGCCAGCCACGACGCCGTGCTGTTCTCCGATTACGGCAAGGGCGGTCTGGACCATGTGCACGACATGATCGAGCATGCCCGTGCCGCGGGCAAACCGGTACTGATCGACCCCAAGGGCACGGACTATTCGCGCTACCGCGGCGCCACCCTCATCACGCCCAACCGCGCCGAACTGCAGCAGGTCATCGGCGGCTGGCGCAGCGAAGACGAACTGCGCAGCAAGGCCCAGACCCTGCGCCAGCAGCTCGGCCTGCAGGCCCTGCTGCTCACGCGCAGCGAAGAAGGCATGACGCTGTACGACGACGCCGGCGAACTCAGCGTGGCCGCCCAGGCGCGTGAGGTGTTCGACGTCACCGGTGCCGGGGATACCGTGATCGCCACCATGGCCGCCCTGGTGGGCGCCGGCCTGACGCTGCGCGACGCCATGCCGCTGGCCAACCGCGCCGGCGGCATCGTGGTCGGCAAGTTCGGCACCGCCACCGTCAGCTACGACGAGCTGTTTGCCGCCCACTGAATCTGAAGGAACGAACCATGACACGCGTTGTAGTGACCGGGGCTGCGGGGTTTATCGGCAGCAACATCATCAAGGGGCTGAACGCCCGCGGCATCGACGACATCATTGCCGTTGACGACCTGAGCCAGGGCGACAAGTTTCGCAACATCGCCGATCTGCAGATTGCCGACTACGTCGACCTCGACGACTTCTATCCCCTGTTCCACGAAGGCCACTACGGCAAGGTGGAAGCGGTGTTCCACGAAGGTGCCTGCAGCGACACCATGGAGCAGGACGGCAAATACATGATGGACAACAACTACACGCTCTCGTGCGAGTTGTTCCAGGCCTGCCAGCAGCAGGGCACACGCCTGCTCTACGCCTCGTCGGCCGCCACCTACGGCGGCTCCGACACCTTCCGCGAGGTGCCGGAGTTCGAAGGCCCGCTCAACGTCTATGGCTACTCCAAGCTGCTGTTCGACCAGCGCATGCGCCGTGAGCTCGGCCAGGACTTCGAGCGCGCCACGACGCAGGTGGTGGGCTTTCGCTATTTCAACGTCTACGGCCCGCGCGAACAGCACAAGGGCCGCATGGCCAGCGTCGCCTTCCACCAGTTCAACCAGTTCAAGGCCGAGGGGCGGGTCAAGCTGTTCGGCGAGTACGGCGGCTATGCGCAGGGCGAGCAGATGCGCGACTTCGTCTTCATTGATGATGTGGTGGCCGTCAACCTCTGGTTCTTCGACCATCCGGGCCAGAACGGCGTGTTCAACCTCGGCTCCGGTCGCGCCCAACCCTTCAACGATGTGGCCATTGCCGTGGTCAACACCCTGCGCAGCTTGGCTGGCGAAACCACCCTGACGCTGGCCGAGGCCGCCAAGGGCGGCATCATCGAATACATCCCCTTCCCCGATGCACTGCGCGGCAAGTACCAGTGCTACACCCAGGCCGACCTGAGCAAGCTGCGCGCCACCGGTTGCGACCACGCCTTTGCCGATGTGCAGACCGGCGTGAGCCAGTATGTGCAGTGGCTGGCCCGCCAGGGCTGATACGGGGAAACCCGGGCAACGCTGCCGCTCGAGTTATCGTTGAACGAAGGCCGGCGGGCTGTGCCCGCCGGCCTTCGTTTTTTCCAGGGAGGAACTGCATGCGCCAACTCATCATCACCGTCTTCGCGTTTGTCGCCCTGCTCGTCGCCACCGCCAGTCTGGCGGCCGTGGACGTCAACACCGCCAGCGAGGCCGAGCTCGACGGCATCAAGGGCATCGGCCCGGCCCTCTCGGGCAAGATCCTGAAGGCTCGCCAGCAAGGTCCGTTCAAGGACTGGGCCGACCTGATGCAGCGCGTCAAGGGCATCCAGCCCAAAAGCGCCCGGCAACTCACCGAGGCCGGTCTGAACGTCAACGGCGTCGGCTACCCGGCGCGCTGACCCACCAGCGCACCGTAGGCCTGGCGCGTCTCGGGCGAGACGGCGTCGAGCAATTGCGCATAGCGCGTCTGGTGGCGTGCCAGCATGCGTGCCGACGCCACCGTCTTGGAACGGCAGAACCAGTGGCAGGTGTGCTGCATCAGAAACAGCTCGGCGGACATCGTGTAGGCCTTGTCACGCAGTGACAGCTTGCCGCGGTTCTCGGCCGCCGCCGCAATGCCCTGCGCATGGATGGTGAACGCGTGGCGCACATCGAAGGTGGCGCGCGGGAAGAGCTTGTCGGCATAGGGAAAGGCAAACGCCAGCGTGCTCACCTGGGTCTGGCCGTTCCAGACCTTGGAGAAGTCTTCGGCAAAGCGCTGGAACTGGCTGCTCAACTCCTGCTCGGCCGTCTCCAGCATGCCCCAGATCTGGGCGCGCCGCTCGGGGTCGTCTTCCCCCAGCGCACGCAGATAACCCTGGGTCAGGTTCTCCATCAGTTTCTCGATCTGGTACTGGCTCAGGTAGCCGCCCAGCAGCATGATGCGGCGGCGCTGCTCCTTCGCCTTGAGGTACTGGAAGCCCAGCACGGGCGCCAGCAGCAGAATGAAAAACTCCATGTTCAAGCAGGTCCAGGCAAAGCGGCAAGTGTAGTCGCCGCCGAAAACCTCAATCCGTCACCCCGTAGCCACCCCCACCCGGCGTGTGAATCTCGAACACGTCGCCGGGCTGCATCTGCACCTGGCCGATGTGGCCAAGTGCTTCCACCTGGCCATCGCTGCGCACCACACGGTTCACACCCACCTGGCCCGGCTGGCCGCCGGCCATGCCGAAGGCGCCGTGCCGGCGACCGTTGGACAGGATGCTGGCCGTCATCGGCTCCAGGAACTGCACCCGTCGCACCCCGCCGTCGCCACCGTGCCAGCGACCCGCGCCGCCCGAACCCGTGCGGATCTCGTAACCCAGCAGCCGCACCGGAAAGCGGAACTCCAGCACCTCGGGGTCGGTCAGGCGCGAGTTGGTCATGTGGGTCTGGACCACGCTGGTGCCGTGGAAGCCCCCGACCACACGGCCAGCGCGGTCGATCTCTGCACCGGCCCCTGAACCACCCGAGATGGTTTCGTAGTACTGGTAGGTCGCATTGCCGAAGGTGAAGTTGTTCATGGTGCACTGGCTGGCCGCCATCACACCCAGGGCACCGTAGAGCGCGTTGGTGATGCAGCTCGACGTCTCCACATTGCCCGCCACCACCGAGGCCGGCGGGTTGGGGTTGAGCATCGAGCCCGGCGGGATGATCACCTTCAGCGGCTTGAGGCAACCCGCGTTGAGCGGAATGTCGTCGTCCACCAGGGTGCGGAACACATAAAGCACCGCCGCCATGCACACCGCCGTCGGTGCGTTGAAGTTGTTGCTCTGCTGCGGGCTGGTGCCGGTGAAGTCGATCTCCGCGCTGCGGTTCCCGGCGTCGACGCGGATGGCGACGCTGATCTGCGCGCCGTTGTCCAGCGGCAGGGTGAACTGGCCGTCCTTCAGCCGCGTGATGACACGACGCACCGACTCCTCGGCGTTGTCCTGCACGTGGCGCATGTAGGCCTGCACCACGTCCAGGCTGAACTGCTCCACCATCTTGCGCAGCTCCTGGACGCCTTTTTCGTTGGCGGCAATCTGCGCCTTCAGGTCGGCCAGGTTCTGCTGCGGGTTGCGGCTGGGGTATGGCGTGGTGCCGCCGCCCGTGGCCAGCAGAGTGCGCACATCCTCTTCCAGAAAGATGCCCCGGTCCACCAGCTTCACGTTGTTGATCTGCACGCCTTCTTCATCGATGCGCGTGGAGAACGGGGGCATGGAGCCCGGTGTGGTGCCGCCAATGTCCGCGTG
>CAZJKR010000168.1:6731-7057 GCA_964546615.1 uncultured Curvibacter sp. | reverse complement strand
CGGCCAGCCGCTGCAGCCGCCGGCCCAGGGCCAGCGCCGACTGCTCCAGGGCCGTGCCGGCAGGGCTGCCGGGCAAGGCCTTCAGTTGCCCGGCCAGGTGGTTCAAAGGGGGGCCGACCTCGTCGCGCAACAGCTCGATGATGTCCTTGAGGTGCATGCCTGGAGTGCCCGTGTGCGCGCTGTCGCTGCCTGAGCCTGCGTTTTGCAGTTTTCCGACGAAGGCGATGTCCAGTCCTGCCGGCCCGGCCATGAAGCGCCCCTGCAGCCGATGGCCGTCGGCCAGTTCCACCTCGGCGTCATAGGGCAGTTTGAGTTTGCCCAGGACG
>CAZJKR010000168.1:3790-6719 GCA_964546615.1 uncultured Curvibacter sp. | reverse complement strand
CTTTGCGGCGCTGTTGGCGTAGGTCACCAAGCCGCTGACAGCGAAGGTGAGAAGAGGCGCGGGCATGGCCTCGAACAAGGCATAAACCGATGCTTGGTGGAAATTGGCGCCCATGTCGAAACCAGTGCTTTCTCATTGACTTGTTATCAAATATATCAAATATGTCAGAAAAAGCAAATAATCGACAAGACATGCTGGGCATGGGCATGAAAAAACCCGGCTTGGCCGGGTTTTGCAAAGGGCGGGAAAGTTCAGGCACCAAAGTCGAGCGGCAGGCCGACGTAGTTCTCCGCCACGGAGCGCGAGCCGGCTTCCGAATGGATGATGTAGTCGAGTTCGGCTTCCTGCAGTTTCTGGCCGATCTCGCCGTTGTCCGGGAAGCGGTGCATCAGGCTGGTGAACCACCAGGAAAAGCGCTCGGCACGCCAGATGCGCTTGAGCGCGAGTTCGGAGTAACGGTCGATGCCGGCTTCCGACTTGTCCTGGTAATACTCCACCAAGCCGTTGAAGAGGTACTTCACATCGGTGGCGGCCAGGTTCAGGCCCTTGGCGCCGGTGGGCGGCACGATGTGCCCGGCATCGCCGGCCAGGAACATGCGGCCAAAGCGCAAGGGCTCGGTGACGAAGCTGCGTAGCGGGGCAATGCTCTTCTCGATGCTCGGGCCGGTGACCAGGTGCGCCCGGGCCGCCGGGTCCAGGCGCAGCTTCAGCTCATCCCAGAACGCCTGATCGGACCACTGCTCCACCTTGTCGGTCAGCGGCACCTGCAGGTAATAACGGCTGCGGCTGGCGCTGCGCATGGAGCACAGGGCGAACCCGCGTTCGCTGTTGGCGTAGATCAGTTCCTCGTGCACCGGCGGGGTGTCCGACAGCAGGCCCAGCCAGCCAAACGGGTAGACCTTCTCGTATTCACGGATGGCGCTGCGCGGGGCGCTGGCGCGGCAGACGCCGTGGAAGCCGTCGCAGCCGGCGATGAAGTCGCAGGCGAGCTCATGCGTCTTGCCGTCTTTTTCATAGGTGACGCGCGGGTTCTTCGTGTCGAAGTCGTGCTCCTGCACATTGGCGGCTTCGTACACGGTGGTCAGACCGGCGGCGGCGCGCGCGTCCATCAGGTCACGCGTGACCTCGGTCTGGCCGTAGACCATGACGTTCTTGCCGCCGGTGAGGCGGTTCATGTCGATGCGATGGCGCTCGCCCTTGAACAGCATGTCGAAGCCGCCGTGGACCAGGCCTTCAGCGTGCATGCGGGCGCCGACGCCAGCTTCGTCCAGCAGGTCGATGGTGACCTGCTCCAGCACGCCGGCGCGGATGCGGCCGAGCACGTAGTCGCCGCTCTGGCGCTCAAGAATGACGGCGTCGATGCCGGCCTTGTGAAGCAACTGGCCGAGCAGCAGGCCGGACGGGCCGGCGCCGATGATGGCAACCTGGGTGCGCATGGGGTTCTCCTCGAGAAATGGTGCGCCAAGCTTAGGCCAGGGCGCGAGGCAATTCATTCTTGCTGCAGGTCAATTGTGCGATGATCGCCTTCATTGCGCGATCATCGCGCAATGGTTGACGGCCGGTTGTCATCGACTTGAGGTACATCATGATTGCCAGATCCGATCTGATCGAAGGCATGGTCAAGGGCATGGCGGTGCTGGAAAGCTTCGATACCGAGCGCCAGCGCCTCAACGCCACGCTGGCGGCCCAGAGGGCCGGCATCACGCGCGCAGCGGCCCGGCGCCACCTGCTGACACTGGCCCACCTCGGCTACCTGGAGACGGACGGCCGTTATTTCTGGTTGTCGAGCAAGGTGCTGCGCTTCTCCGGCAGCTACCTGGCGTCGGCGCGGCTGCCGCGTGTGCTGCAACCCACGCTCGAGCGGCTGGCCGCGCAGACCCATGAGTCGTTTTCCGTCGTGGTGCTCAACGGTGATGAAGTCGTCATCGTCGCCCGCAGCGGCAATATCCGGCAGGCTGGCGGCGAGGGCGTGCCGCAACTGCTGGCCTACGGCCTGCACCTGGGGGCGCGGCTGCCGGCCCATGCCACGTCCACCGGACGCGTGCTGCTGGCCGCCATGCCGCGGCCGGCCTTCAGCGACTGGCTCAAGCAGCATTCGCTGGCGCGTCTGACGGTACACACCGTCACGGCGCCGGCGCAGCTGCGGCGCGTGATCGAGCAGGTGCGCCGTGATGACCACTGCTTCAGCAGCGAGGAGCACGAGCTCGGGGTACATGCGCTGGCCGTGCCGCTGCGCAACCTGCAAGGGCAGACCGTGGCGGCGCTCAACGTGGTGGGTTCAACGGCCCGTCTGGCCCCCGAAACCATGCACCGGGAGCTCCTGCCCTTGATGTTGGAGGCGGCGCGGGAACTGCGGCTCATTCTTTAACCAGGCGGCGAATGCGCCCCACCGTGGCCACCCTGCTGCGCCACACCCGGGTTAAGGCCGGCCTGAAGCGGTTTTTGCCCCGTTACAAACTGTTTTTCCGATTGGCAAATCAGTTAGAGTTGACCTTTCGCAAGGGCGTGGCGGCCCTGTATGTTCTTCCCGGCCCGCAGCACCCTGATGCTTCGCGTAGCCGCATAACCCAGTCGTTGAACCCGTGCGTACCAATCTTCCTGTCACCCAGCGTGAGTACCCCTTTCCCCATGGCCAGACGGTGGTGTCGATCACCGATCTCAAGGGGCGTATCACCCACTGCAACGAGGTCTTCATCCAGCTCAGCGGTTTCACCAAGGAGGAACTGCTGGGTCAGCCGCACAACCTGGTGCGCCACCCTGATGTGCCGGAAGAGGCTTTCCGCGACCTCTGGGCCACGCTGGAGGAGGGGCTGCCCTGGACCGGCGTCGTGAAAAACCGGCGCAAGGACGGCGACCACTACTGGGTGGTGGCCAATGCCACGCCAGTGCGTGAAGGCAACTCGGTGACGGGCTATATGTCGGTGCGTAC
>CAZJKR010000168.1:2564-3780 GCA_964546615.1 uncultured Curvibacter sp. | reverse complement strand
CCACGCCCATCATGGAGGGTGACCGGCCGGTGGCCTACCTGTCGGTGCGCACCGAACCCACGCGCGAACAGATCGACGCCGCCGAAGGTCTGTATGCCGTCATGCGCGCCGAGCAGGAGTCCGGCCGCCTGATCCATCGCCTGCGCCATGGCGCCTTGTACAAGGACACCTGGGCCGGTCGCCTGGGCCGGCTGTTGCGCCCTACGGCGGAAGTCCAGACCATCCTCATGGCGCAGGTGCTGGCCATGCTGGGCATGGGCACCGGCGTGCTGGCCGCCGGCGGTTGGGGTTCGGCCTCAACGGCCACCCTGATCGGCGGTTTTGTGCTGATGGCCGTGTTGTCCCTGCTGGGCGCCTGGCGCCTGCATGCCTTGAGCATCGCGCCGCTCAAACGCCTGCGGGCCTTTGCCAACCGCATGGCCGCTGGCGATCTGACCAGTTCGCTGGAGAGTCAGCACGGCGGCACGCTCGGCCAGCTGGAGCGCGCGCTGAACCAGCTCAACGTCAACATCCGTTCTATCGTCAGCGATGCCCGCACCGAGGTGGAGCGCATGGGCAGTGAAACGCACGAGATCGCCAGTGGCAACCGTGAACTGTCTGCGCGCACCCAGGCCCAGGGGGCCCGGCTGGAGCAGACCGCGGCGTCCATGGAGCAGATCAGCGGCAACGCCAAGCAGACCGCCGAGGCCGCCCGTCAGGCGACCAGCCTGGCCGGCCAGGCGACCCGCATCAGCGAACGCAGCGGCCAGGCAGTGCAGGACGTGACGCGCAACATGCACGCCATCAACGAATCGTCCAGCCGGATCGGCGAGATCGTGCAGGTGATCGACAGCATTGCCTTCCAGACCAATCTGCTGGCACTCAATGCGGCGGTCGAAGCGGCCCGGGCCGGTGAGCAGGGACGGGGTTTTGCCGTGGTGGCGGCCGAGGTGCGCCAGCTGGCCAACCGCAGTTCAGGCGCGGCACGCGAGATTGCCAAGCTGATCCAGGAGTCCTCCGCCAAGGTCGAGGCCGGCACCAAGCTCAGCGATGCGGCCCGCCGCACCATGGAGGAGGCCGTGGAGGCGGCGCGCCAGGTCAATGTCCTGATCGGGGAAATCCACACGGCGGTGGACGAGCAGCGGATCGGCATCGAGCAGGTGAACGAGGCCATGGTTCATCTGGACGAACTGACGCAGCAGAACAACCAGCTGGTGCACGACCTGGCCGACTCCGG
>CAZJKR010000168.1:0-2554 GCA_964546615.1 uncultured Curvibacter sp. | reverse complement strand
CCTCGCTTACGGGCTGATCGAGTACGTCTTTCCGGAAGGAGAAATGATCGAAAAAACGCTCGATATGGCCGAA
This sequence comes from uncultured Curvibacter sp., assembly GCA_964546615.1. GTDB lineage: Bacteria > Pseudomonadota > Gammaproteobacteria > Burkholderiales > Burkholderiaceae_C > Hylemonella. The sequence goes on along the minus strand of CAZJKR010000168.1, from coordinate 2,481 downwards.
GGGATCGCGTCATTCCCGGGATCGGTTACCTCCGCCACCAAGCGCTGCGTCAATGTGGGCCTGCGGGAGGGCATCCGTTCCGGCCTGGCCCTGGAGCAGCAGGCGCGTGGCGTGGCCGACGCCATGCACGTGTTCCGCCTGCGCGCGAGCGATTCGATGCAGACCGTTGACGCCGTGGCCCTGCGCCGCGAGATGAAACAACTGACGGCAGCCCAGGATGCCTGACAACGCACCGGTCGTCGCGCAGCTCGATTTCGGTTTTGACGCCGGTGCCCTTCCGGCGGCTCCCGCAGCGCCGTCAGCCAAACGCCAGCGGCGCAGCGCGGCGCCGCTGGCTCAATCAGCCGCTCCGGCGCCAGCGCCAGCGGTGCCGCCGGCCGGTGATGCCGAGGCCCTGGCGCGCCAACTGGAGGCCCACCCCGACTTCCGCGTGCTGCGCCGGCTGCAGCCACATCAGCAGTTTGCGCCGGCGCAGGGGCCGGTACGCCACGTGGTGCTGCTCGACACCGAAACCACGGGCCTGGATGCCAGCCGTGACAAGATCATCGAACTGGCGCTGCTGCGCATCGAAGTCGATGCCGCGAGCGGCCTGCCCGCAGGTGCCGTGCAGGTCTACGACGGGCTGGAAGATCCCGGCGTGCCGATTGCGCGCGAGATCGAGCAGCTCACCGGCATCAGCAGCGCCATGGTGCGTGGCCAGCGGCTCGACGAGGCGCGCGTGGCCGAACTGATGGACGGCGTGGATCTGGTCATTGCCCACAACGCGGCGTTCGACCGCCCCTTTGTCGAGGCAAGGCTGCCGGCGTTTACGGAATTGGCCTGGGCCTGCTCGTTTGCCGACATCGACTGGAAGGCGCAAGGCCAGTCTTCGGCCAAGCTGGAAAACCTGGCGCTTTCCCACGGCTGGTTCTACGACGCCCACCGCGCCGAGATGGATTGCCATGCCTTGCTGGCGGTATTGGCGCAGCCCTTGCCGCAGGCACAGCAGACCGGGCTGTCGCGCCTGCTGCTGGCCGGCGCGCAGACGTCCTACCGCCTGCAGGCGACGGCGGCACCGTTCGAGGCCAAGGATGCGCTCAAGGCACGCGGCTACCGCTGGAATGCCGAACAGCGCGTGTGGCAAACCCTGCTGCCGGACGAAACGGCGCTGCAGGCCGAGTGCGATTGGCTGCGTTCGGCCGTTTATGGCGGCCGCGCCGCGCGGGTGCAGTTGGAGACGCTGCACGCCGGCGTGAAGTACTCGGTGCGCGGCGGCGAGGTGTCGCAGCGTCAGCTGTAGCACCTGTTCCGCCCAGGCGCTGCGCCCGGTGCTTCAGCTTGCAGCTTCGAGCTGGCCTGAGAGCTCCAGCCAGCGCTCTTCCAGCGTGTCCAGCTCGCGCTGCACGACTTGCAACTGCTGGCCCAGTTCGGCGATCTCGGCCACACTGGGGTGACCGGCCAGCCGGGCCTCCAGCGCCGTTTTCTGCAGGTTGAGTTCGGCCATGCGGGCTTCGGCTTTTTCCAGCTCGCGTCGCAGCTGGCGCGTACGGTTGTCCTCGCGCGCCGGCTTGGCAGCCGGGGCCGGCGTCGCCACTTTCGCGCTGGCCGCCGCTTCCTTGACGGACTCCTTCACCGCTTCGCGCTGGCGCTTGGCTTCGTCCAGCAGGTAGCGCTGGTAGTCGTCCAGGTCGCCGTCGAACGGGTCGATGCCGCCACGCGACACCAGCCAGAACTCGTCGCACACCGTGCGCAGCAGCGAGCGGTCGTGGCTGACCAGCATCACCGTGCCTTCGAACTCGTTGAGCGCCATGCCCAGCGCCTCGCGCGTGGCCAGGTCGAGGTGGTTGGTCGGCTCGTCGAGCAGCAGCAGGTTGGGGCGCTGCCACACCAGCATGCACAGCACCAGGCGGGCTTTTTCGCCGCCGCTCATGCTGCCCACGCTCTGCTTGACCTGGTCGCCGGTGAAGTTGAAGCTGCCCAGGAAGCTGCGCAGATCCTGCTCACGCGTGGGTTGGCCGCTCATCTTGCCGGCCGCGGTCGTTTCCTTCACCAGCCGGATCATGTGTTCCAGCGGCGTGTCCTGCGGGCGCAGCACGTCGAGTTCCTGCTGGGCAAAGTAGCCAATCGCCAGGCCCTTGCCTTCGGTGATTTCTCCGCTGATGGGCTGCAGCGCGCGCGCAATGGTCTTGACCACGGTGGACTTGCCCTGACCATTGGCGCCCAGGATGCCGATGCGCTGGCCGGCCAGCACCGATTTGCTGACGTTTTTCACGATCACCGTGGGCAGCGTGCCAGCGGGCGCGCCTTCCGGTGGCGGGTAGCCGAAGCTCACGTCCTGCATGGCCAGCATGGGGTTGGGCAGGTTGGCCGGTTCCTTGAACTGGAAGGTGAAATCGGCCTCGGCCAGCAGCGGCGCGATGCGCTCCATGCGGCCCAGCGCCTTGACGCGGCTTTGCGCCTGCTTGGCCTTGCTGGCCTTGGCCTTGAAGCGGTCGATGAACT
>CAZJKR010000167.1:413-7079 GCA_964546615.1 uncultured Curvibacter sp. | reverse complement strand
TGACGTTGCGAATGCGGGCCGGCCCTGTCGCCTGGTGCAGGGCCAGCAGGTGATGGTCGGCGCCGGTGCCGCGCAGGTAGAGCGCATCGGTCGTGCGGGCCGCCACGTCGAGGTGCCAGGTCTGGGTGTAGAACTGTTCGGCCAGGGCCAGGTCGGGTACGGTCAACGCAACGCTACGCAGGGCGCTGACGCGGGAGGAGGCGTGGGTCATACAGAGGCTCCTTGCAGGCCGAGGAAGCGGCGGGCGTTGCCGTGGACCAACTGCTCGACGACGGCGTCATCGAAGCCGGCCGCGCGGATGCGCTCCACTGGGCGGGGTTCGTGGAAGTTGAAGGGGTAGTCGGTGCCCACCATGAGCTGGCTGGCGCCGAAGGTCTGCACCAGATGGCGCAGCGTCGGTGCGTCGAACACCAGCGTGTCGAAATACAGCTCGCGCGCGGCTTCGGCGGGCGATTTCTGCACGCTGTCTTTGAGCGCAGGAAAGACGGAGATGGCCTGCTGCAACCGTGGCAGCAACATGGCCAGCGTGCCGCCACCGTGGCTGAAGGCGATGCGCAGGTCCGGCACCCGGGCCAGCAGGTTGCCGGTCAGTACCGAGGCAGCGGCCAGACCAACGTCGGTCGGGTAGGCCAGTACCTGCTGCAGCGGCGCCGGGCCGACCAGCCGCTCCATGCCTGCGGGACGCAGCGCATGCACGAAGACCGGCAGATCAAGCGCCACGCAGGCCTCGAAGAAGGGTAGCCAGCGCGGGTCACCGACTGCCACGCCATTGATGTTGCTGCCGATCTCCACACCGCGCAGCCCCAGCGTTTCCTTCAGATGACGCAGTTCGCGCAGGGCCAGGTCCAGGTCCTGCAGCGGCACGGCGCCCAGGCCCAGCAACTGGCCGCCGGACTCCGCCACCATGGCGGCAATCTGCTCGTTCAGGTAGCGCACCAGCTGCGCACCTACGGCCGGCGGCAGCCAGTACGACAGCAGCTCCGGCATCGGTGAGACGGCCTGCAGCGCCAGGCCCATGTCGGCGAAGTCCGCCAGGCGGCGGCTTGTGGTCCAGCACTTGTCCGACACGGTGCGGTAGTTCCTGCCGTCGATCATCACGTGGCGGTGCTGGCAGTCATGTGCCGGCGCCATCGATGGCCAGCCGGCGGGCGTGGCGCCGTCCAGCCAGGCCGGGAACTTGCCAGGGATCACGTGGGCGTGCACGTCCACGCCGCAGCGGCAATGCATCTTCACGCTGCGACCAGACCTGCCGATTGCACGCCGGCGATGCAGATCGCCTCGTCCTCGTCGCCGGTGCCGCCACTGGCACCCACGGCGCCCAAGGTCTGGCCGGCGGCGTTCCTGATCAGTACGGCGCCGGTCTGCGGCAGCAGCTTGCCGCCGGCGGTGGCGGCCAGTGCGGTGAAGAAGTTCGGGTTGTCCTTGGCGCGCTGCGCCAGTGCCCGGCTGGAGGCGCCCATGCCGATGGCCCCCCAGGCCTTGCCCACGGCCACGTCGAAGCGGAACATGCTGGCACCGTCTTCACGTGCAAAGGCCACCAGGTGGCCGCTGTCGTCCAGCACGGCGATGCCCATGGGCTTGTAGCCCGCGGCCTGCGAGTGCGCCCGGGCGCCGGCAATGATCTGCTGCGCCAGGGCCAGCGTGAGCTTGTCCAATGCTGTCTCCTCATGTTCTTGTGTGCCGGCTTGATTTGCATCAAATCAGCCGATGTTGGGCGCGAGTCTAGGAACAGTCATCGAATTAATCCAGTTGATTTTCGATATACATAGAATCCATGGCATGGATATTCGATCGGTCGACCTGAACCTGCTGGTGGTGTTCAATGCCATGGAGCGTCACCGCAGCGTGACGCGCGCCGGCGAGTCCCTGGGCCTGAGCCAGCCGGCCATGAGCGCCGCCCTGGCGCGGTTGCGCACGCTGTTCGGCGACCCGCTGTTCGTGCGCGCCGGCTCAGAGATGAGTCCCACACCGCGCGCCGAAGACCTGGGTCGCAAGATCCGGCAGGTGGTGCAGGCCATCGAGGGCGACATCCTGCAGCCGGCGGCCTTTGAGCCGCAGAGCAGCCAGCGCACCTTCAACCTCGTGACGCCGGACATCGCCGAGGTCAATTTCCTGCCCCGGCTGCTGGCCCATCTGGCTGCCCATGCGCCCCAGGTGACCCTGCGCACGCTGGCCATGCCGCGCCACGCGGCGGCCGCGGCGCTGGAGTCGGGCGAGGCCGAGCTGGCGATAGGCTACTTCCCGGACCTGCACAAGGCCGGTTTCTTCCAGCAGCGTCTGTTTCGCAACACGCACGTCTGCCTGTTGCGCGACCCGCATCCCACCATCGGGCGCAAGCTGTCCCTCAAGCAGTTCATGGCGGCGTCCCATGCGGTCGTCAAACCGGATGGCCGCGAGCATGTGTTCGAGCAGTTCATGCAGAAAAAGGGGCTGCAGCGGCGTGTGGTCGTCGAGCTGTCGCACTTCATGAGCCTGCTGCCCATCGTCGAGAACTCCGATGTGATCGCCACCGTGCCGCGCGACCTGGCCGAGTTCTTTCGCCATCACGGCGCGGTGCGTTACGTGGAGACGCCGATGGCGTCACCGGTCATTGATGTGCACCTGTTCTGGCATCAGCGCTTTCAGAACGACCGCGCGCACGCCTGGCTGCGCAAGGTGGCGTTCGATCTGTTGCGGCGCGAGTAGACGCGCCGCTCAACGCTGGAGCCGATAGGGCTCTTCAAAGGCGCAGAAGTCGTGTTCGGCGCGCGCCTGCGTCACCCAGTCGGCCACACCCGGCAGTGCGGCCACGCGTTCAACATAGCTGGCAATGTCGGCTGGCAGCGGCAGGGCGTAGGTCTTGAAGCGCATGCACACCGGGGCAAAGTAGGCGTCGGCAATGGTGAAGCGGCCGAACAGCAGCGGGCCGCCATGACGGCTCAGCAGGCCGCGCCACATCTCCACCAGGCGCGCCACGTCGGCACGCACCGCCGGCTGGTCACGCCAGATCAGGGCGCCGACCTCGGGCAGCGCGGCCTCGATGTTCTGCGGGCAGTGGCTGCGCAGCGCATTGAAGCCGGCGTGCATCTCGGCACACACGCTGCGCGCCCGGGCCCGGGCCGCCGCGTCCTGCGGCCACAGTTGCAGCTGCGGAAACTGCTCGGCCAGGTACTCGGCAATGGCCAGCGTGTCCCAGATGATCAGATCACCATCCTGCAGCACCGGCACCTTGCCGGTGGGGTTGATGCCGGCCAGCGTGCGCTTGAACTGCGAGCCGGCCTCGAAGGCGTCGAAACGCACCAGCACCTCCTCGAACGGTATACCGGCCTGGCGCATCAGCACCCAGGGCCGCATGGACCAGGACGAGTAGTTCTTGTTGCCGATGTAGAGCTTGAGCATGGCAGCTCGGGGCTCAGCGCCGCCGCAGGCGTTCGCGCAGCGTCACATGGCGGTCGGTGCCGCCCAGGTAACCGGGCACGATGGCACCCAGGGCCGCCGGCGTGATGCCCAAGGCATGCAGGCCTGGCACTTGACCGCTGGCGACGTTGTCGATGCGCATGGAATCCAGGTTGTCGCGGCTCATCAGCGGCTCACCCGGCGCCAGTTCCATCAGCCGTGCCTGCAGCCGGCCCAGGGCCGGGGGCAGCGACAGCACCGGGCGGGCGCGTCCGAGGCTGCACCGGCCGGCCAGTTGCACCAGTTGCCTGAGCGTGACGATGTCGGGGCCGCAGAGTTCATAGGTCTGGCCGAGGGTGGCCGGATCGTGCAGGCAGTGCACCACCGCCTGCGCCACGTCCTCGACCCAGACCGGCTGGAAGCGCGCACCGGCACCGGCCAGCGGCATGACGGGAAACACCCGCTGCAGGCGGGCAAACAGGTTGAGGAAGCGGTCGTCGGCACCAAAGATCACGCTCGGGCGCAGCACGCTGAGCTGCAGGCCGTCGGCCGCAGCGGCCTGCAGCGCGGCTTCGCCGCGTGATTTGCTGCGCAGGTACAGCGACGGGGCGCTTTCCGCTGCAGCAGGCTCGGCGCCCAGGGCGCTGATGTGCACCAGCCGCGTCACACCCGTGGCCAAGCAAGCGCGGGCCAGCTTGGCTGGCAGTTCGACGTGGGTGCGGTCGAAGGCTGCGGCGTTGCCGTGCAGGATGGCCACCAGATTGACCACCGCGTCGTGGCCCGGCAGCAGGCGGCGCAGCACGGCTTCGTCGTGCACATCGCCTTCCAGCACGGTCAGGCCCGGCAGGTGCAGCACCTGCCGGGCATTGCCGGCGCGGCGCGTCGGCACGGTGACATGCCAGCCGGCGCGGGTCAGCTTTTCACACACATGACGGCCGACGAAGCCGGTACCCCCCAAGACCAGTACTTTTTTCATGGCAGGTCCTCGTCCAGATCGCTCTTGCCGCGACGCTGCGGCCCGACCTGGCCCAGCCGCTCCTTGAGCGACTGCGGCTTGCCGGTGATCAGCGCCGCGTAGTTGGTGGTGTTGGACAGCACCTTCTTCACGTAGTCGCGCGTTTCATGAAACGGCACGTTCTCGGCCCAGATGGCGGCCTCCAGCATCGGGTCGCCGTCCTGGCCGCGCCAGGCGCGTGAGCGGCTCGGGCCGGCGTTGTAGGCATCGGCGGCCAGCGGCATGGAGTCTTCGAAACTCTCCAGCACCAGCTTGAGGTAGCCGGTGCCGATGGCGATGTTGGTGTCGCGGTCGGTGATGTGGTGCGGCTTGAAGTCGTTCAGGCCGATGCGCCGCGCCGTCCAACGCGCCGTGGCCGGCATGACCTGCATCAGACCGGCGGCGCCGACGTGGGACTGTGCGTCCATGATGAAGCGGCTTTCCTGCCGGATCAGGCCGTACACATAGGCCGGATCAAGCTCGATCTGGCCGGCGCGCTGCACCACGGCGTTGCGAAACGGCATGGGGAAGCGCTGCTCGAAGTCGATCACGGTCCGGGTGCGCTCGCTGGTGTTGATGCAGCGGTCCCACACCTGCTGGTCGCAGGCGAGCTGGGCTGCGGCCAGCAGTTCGCGGTCGTTCATGCCGCCGCGCTGGTGCAGGCCGATCTGGTAGTTCCACTCGCGCACGCCCTCGCTGCGCAGGCCGATCTGGATGGCGTGCAGCGCCCTGCGCAGGCCGGGGTTGTTGTGGGCGGCTTCCTTCTCCGCGGCGGTCAGCGGCTCGGGCCGGGGCGGTACGGTGATCCTTCGGCCGAGTTCCTCCAGGGCCAGCTGCTCGTAGAAGCCTCGCGTGGAGGCAATGGATTCGAACAGCTGGCGTGCCTGGGCCGGTGCGTCCGGTTTGCCGGCCAGCGCCAGCAGGGCGCGGGCGCGCCAGTAGACCCAGGCCGGGTCCTGGCGCTGCGCCTCGGACATGGCGTCGATGGCCGTGAGCACCTCCTGCCAGGCACCGGCACGCAACCCGGCACGCACCTTCCACACCAGGTGGTCACTGTGCAGGTACTGGTCCTGCGCATGGGAGAACTGGTTGATGGCGCCGGTCGTCAGGCGGCGTGCGGCACGCTTGCCGATCACGCCCCAGACCCAGCTGCGTTCCTCCTGCGTCAGCTGGGCGCGCCAGCGCACCTTGTTCATCTCGTCCATGGCGGCGGTGGTGTCGGTGCTGGCCAGCCGGATCAGCGCCAGTGTCACCAGCTCCTTGGTGCGCGGGCGCAGTGCGGTGACCTTCTGGTCCAGGAAACGCACCGGGTTGGCATAGATGGCGTTGACGCTGGCAACCCAGTCCGGGTTGAGCAGCCCCACGGCCTGGGTGGCGATGCGCGGGCGCTCGTTCTCGAAACCCAGGCGCGCGCGCAACCAGGCGGCGTGGGGCTTGAGCCGCCCGGCCTGCAGCTGCTGCTCGGCGGCAGCGGCGCAGCCTTCGTCGGCCTCGCGCTGCGCCAGCCACAGCTCCTGCACCTGGGCGGCGACGTCGGCGCCGCTGGACTGGGCTTCGGTGAGCAGCGCATAACAGCGCACTGAGCGGTCGTCGTTCATGCGGAACCTGGGGTACTCGGCCATGAAGGTGGCCCAGTCGCGCCGTTTGCCCAGCAGCAGCAGCCAGTCGTTGCGCAGCCGGTCTTCCTGGTAGGTGCCGGCGTAGCGGCTCAGGAAGCTGCGGATTTCAGTGGCGCTGGCGTCGTCCAGCCGTGCTGCCAGTTCCCAATAGGCGCCCCAGGGCTCCAGCAGATGGCCCTGCACCTGCGGCAGCAGGGCGGCCAGGCGCTTGCGATCACCCTTCTTGAAGGCCTGGTTCATCTCCAGGATGGCGCTGTCGTCGGCGGACCGGGCCTGCGGCCGGGGCTTGGGGCTGCTGGCGGAACTGGCGTGTGGCAACATCAGACCTGCCACCAGGGCGATCGATGTCAGAATGACTTGAAACTGCATGTGGAAATTATGGACACATCCGAGGAAAAAAGGGCGCTGGAAAAGAAAGCCCTACGCCAGCAACTCATTACGCAACGCCTGAGCCTGCCGGATCGCCTACAGCGAGCGAAGTTGTTGCAGCAGGTCATGCGAATCTGGCTGGTGGGGCGCCCGGATGCGGTGATCGGTGCCTACTGGCCGATCAAGGGCGAGTTCGACCCGCTGCCGGCACTGCACCGCTGGAAGGAAGACGGTGAACTGATCGATCAGCCGCAGCCGCGTCGCATCGGCCTGCCGGTGATCGACAAGCTGCACAAGACCCTGACCTTC
>CAZJKR010000167.1:0-403 GCA_964546615.1 uncultured Curvibacter sp. | reverse complement strand
GCCTGGTACCCCGGTTGCCCGATGGAGGAGGACGCCTACGGCATCCCGAAGCCGAAGGACACCGAACTCATCGTGCCCACACTGCTGTTCGTGCCCTGCGTCGGCTACGGGCCGGGCGGCTACCGCCTGGGTTATGGCGGCGGTTTCTATGACCGCACCCTGGCGGCGCTGCAGCCCAAGCCTTTTACCGTGGGGCTGGGGTTCACCTGCGGCTTCCTGCCCGATTTCGAGCCCGAGCCGCACGACGTGCCGCTGGACGCCATCCTCAACGACAACGGCGTGGTCTGGCCGGTCTGACGGCCGCGCCGCCCCCCTTGCCATGGCCCGACCCAAATCCGCCAGCCACGAACTCAAGCGCGACGAGATCCTCGACATCGCGGCGCAGTGCTTTGCCGACAAGAGC
>CAZJKR010000166.1:1172-7104 GCA_964546615.1 uncultured Curvibacter sp. | reverse complement strand
GCAGGTGCTGTCGGTCTCGCCCGAGCTGTTCTTCGACTGGCGCGGGGACCACATCCTGGCGCGCCCCATGAAGGGCACGGCACCGCGCGGCGCCAATGCCGAGGAAGACGCGCAGCAGGTGGTCCAGCTGCGTGCTTCACCGAAGGAGCGGGCCGAGAACGTGATGATCGTCGACCTGCTGCGCAACGACCTCTCGCGCATTGCCGAGCCGCATTCGGTGCAGGTGCCCGAGCTGTTCCGCGTGGAGGCGCTGCCCACGGTGTTCCAGATGAGCTCCGACGTGACCGCCACCACGCGGGTCGGCACGACGCTTGAAGACGTGTTTGCCGCCCTCTTCCCCTGCGGCTCGGTGACCGGTGCGCCCAAGGTGCAGGCCATGCGCCTGATCCAGGCGCTGGAGCCGCAGCCGCGCGGCATCTACTGCGGCGCCATCGGTGTGGTGCGCCCGGGCGGGCATGCCACTTTCAACGTCGCCATCCGCACCGTCACGGTCAAAGGGAACGCGGCGCGCTGCGGCATCGGCAGCGGCATCACCTTCGACGCCACCGCCGCCGGTGAATGGCAGGAGTGGAGCGCCAAGCGCGCCTTCCTGGAGCGCGCCAGCCAGCCCTTTGCGCTGCTGGAAACCCTGCGCCTGGAAGACGGCCAGCTGCGTGACGCGCCGCGCCACCTGGCGCGCATGGCGCGCGCCGCCCGGCACTTCGGCTACCCCTTTGCCCTGCAGGCGTTGGAAGCGGCCCTGGAACAGATGGCGCAGACCCGCCCGCAAGGCCTGTGGCGCGTGCGCCTGCTGCTCGATGCCGCCGGCCAGGTGCAGGCCCAGGCCTTTGCGCTGGAACCCAGCCCGTCGCGGGTGCGCCTGCGCCTGGCGCCGGCCCCGTTCGAAGCGGCATACAGCGAGTTCGTGCGCTACAAGACCACCCAGCGCACCCATTACGAAGCCCTGGCGCCCGATGAAGCCGGCGTCTTCGACACCCTGCTGTACAACCCGCAGGGTGAGCTGACCGAATGCACCCGCTGCAATGTGGCCGTGCAGCTCGATGGCCGCTGGCGCACGCCGCCACTGGCCTGCGGCCTGCTGGACGGCGTGGCGCGCGAACGCTACCTGGCGCAAGGCTGCATCGAGGAAGGCGTGATCCGCCTGACAGACCTGCCGCGCGCGCAAGGGCTGGCCGTGTTCAACAGCCTGCGGGGCTGGATGGAGGCGGAGCTGGTCTGAGCGCCTGCGGCGCGGACGGCAAAGCCCGGCCAGGGTGTGCGGTAAAGTCAGTGCCTCAACCAAAAAGGAATGTTGTCATGGGCGAAACGCGGCAGGAACCAGGTGTGGTGTACGGGACGGAAGACATCCTGACCAGCTTGTGCAATTCAGTCACCCGGGTGTTGTCGGTGGCCACCCAGAGCCGGACGCACTACTCCGGCATGGTCCAGCGCATCACCAAGACCAGCCTCAAGCCGGACATCGGCTGCTTCGTGCTGTTCGACGGCGGCTTCTCCGGCCTGGTGGTGCTCAATTTCTCGGCCCAGGCCGCGATGGAGATCTACGAGAGCTACATGCTCAGCATGGGCATGCCCCAGAGCGCGCTGTCGCATTCGCACACCTCCGACGAAGTGAGCAACATCATGGGTGAGCTGATGAACCAGATCGTGGGCGACTTCACCGGCAAGGTGCGGCGCGAACTGCAGACCAACATCACGCAGAACCAGCCCAAGATGCTGGTGCTCAACAAGCAGGTGGTGCTGAGCGTGGACACCCAGCTCGACCAGCCCGAAGTGCGCCGCGTGACCTTCTACACCGCCAAGAACAACATCTTCTACCTGGAGCTGGCCATCGACCGCACCGAATTCATCCGGCTGGGTGACTTCGTCGCCGAGGAGGAGATCGACCCGGACGAAGTGATCGCCCAGGCCCAGGCTGAAAGCAGCGCTCCGTCGCCGAAGGCCGCCGCCGCCCCAGCCGGAGCGCAGGAAGACCACGACGCCCTGCTGAAGTCGCTGGGGATGTAAGCCCGGGCGGTTCAGGTCAACGCGGCGTCGCGCTGATGTGCTGCACCAGCAGCCGCGCCACCGGTGACAGCGCGGCCGGATCGCGCACCGCCACCGCCAGCTTGCGCTGCGCCCAGGGTTCGGCCAGGGTGATGCACTGGATCTTGAGCGCCGGCAGGAAGAGTTGCGCACTCAGGCGCGGCATGACACCGATGCCCAGCCCGGACGCCACCATCAGACACAGCGCGTCGTAGCTGCTGACCTGGATGCGCAGGCGCAGCGGGCGGCCCAGCTCGGCGGCGGCCCGGGTCAGCAGGTGGTTCATCACGCTGCCGGGGTGGGCGCCCACCACATCATGGTCCAGCACCTGCTGCATGCGCACGCTCTTCTTGCGCGTCAGCGGATGGCCCTGCGGGGCGATCACCACCAGCTCGTCGTCGTGGTAGGGCAGCAGGGTCAGGTTCTCGCCGTAGTTGCCGGCATTCAGGATGCCGATGTCGGCCGCGTTGTCGGCCACCGCCTTGGCAATCACCGAACTGATGCGCTCCTGCAGGTGGATCTGCACCTGCGGGTACTGCGCCATGAAGGACTTGAGTTCGGCCGGCAGGAACTGCGTGATGGCCGAGATGTTGGCGTACACCCGCACATGGCCGCGCACGCCGCTGGCGTACTCGCGCATCTGGGCGTAGATGCCGTCCAGGTCGTTGAGCACGCCGCGCGCCAGGTTCAGCAAGGCAAAAGCGGCGGCGGTGGGCTCGGTGCCCTTGTTGCTGCGCACGAACAGCTCGGTCGCCAGCGTCTGCTCCAGCTCGCTCAGGCGCTTGCTGACGGCCGAGGCGGCAATGTGCTCGCGCGCCGCCGCCTCGGCGATGGTGCCCTCTTCCATGACGGCGACGAACAGGCGCAGGGAGACGGGATCGAGCTTCATGGCGGCATTAGACCATTTTCGAGAGTCTGCCATCTCGTTTCGCGATGGCAGGCTGCCAAATGGTTGATTTACCAAGGGAAAGCGCTTTGCCATCATCGCCAACCGAGAAGGAGACACCATGACGACCCCGCCCCCCACGCTCACACCGTCCGCCCTGCAGGGCGTGCGCGTCATCGAGATGGGCCAGCTGATCGCCGGCCCCTTTGCCGGCAAGACGCTGGGCGAATTCGGTGCCGACGTGATCAAGATCGAGCCCCCCGGTGCCGGCGACCCGCTGCGCAACTGGCGCCTGATCAAGGAAGGCACTTCCGTCTGGTGGCAGGTGCAGTCGCGCAACAAGCGCTCCATCGCGCTCGACCTGCGCAGCCCCGAGGGCCAGGACATCGCCCGCCAGCTGATTGCCGAGGCCGACGTGCTGATCGAGAACTTCCGCCCCGGCACGCTGGAAGCCTGGGGCCTGGGCTGGACGGAACTGCAGAAGATCAACCCCGGCCTGGTGATGCTGCGCATCAGCGGCTACGGCCAGACCGGCCCCTACCGCGACATGCCGGGCTTTGGCGTCATCGGCGAGGCCATGGGTGGCCTGCGCCACCTCACGGCCGAGCCGGGCCGCGTGCCGGTGCGCGTGGGTGTGTCCATCGGTGACACGCTGGCCGCACTGCACGGCGTGATCGGTGTGATGATGGCGCTCTACCACCGCAAGGTGAACGGCGGCGCCGGCCAGGTGATCGACGTGGCGCTGCACGAAGCGGTGTTCAACGTGATGGAAAGCCTGATTCCCGAGTACAGCGCCTTCGGCGCCGTGCGCGAGGCCGCCGGCAGCGCGCTGCCGGGCATTGCCCCCAGCAATGCCTACCCCTGCCGTGACGGTTATGTGCTGGTGGCCGGCAATGGCGACAGCATCTTCAAGCGCCTGATGGAGGCCATCGGCCGCCCTGATCTGGGCAACGCGCCGGATCTGGCCGACAACGCCGGGCGCGTCAAGCGCGTGGCCGAGATCGATGCCGCCATCGGTGCCTGGACGCAGACGCGCTGCATCCAGGAGGTGCTCGATGCGCTGAACGCCGCGCGCGTGCCGGTGGGCCGCGTCTACACCGCCAAGGACATTTTTGAAGACCCGCACTACCGGGCGCGCGACATGATCCTGACGCAGCACACGCGCGACGGCGACGATATTGCCGTGCCGGGCATCGTGCCCAAGCTCTCGGCCACGCCCGGCCAGATCCGCAGCAGCGCGCCGCACCTGGGCGACGACACCGACGGCGTGCTGCAGCAGATGGGCCTGCAACCCGAGCAGATTGCAACCCTGCGTCAGAAAGGCATCGTGGCATGACCCCCAGCAGCATCCCCGTCTGGTTTGGCAATGGCCGGCGCATCCACCTGCAGGAGGTCGGCACGCGCGACGGCCTGCAGGCCGAATGCGTCTTCGTGCCGACCGACGACAAGATCGCCCTCGTCAACGAACTGTCGGCCACCGGCCTGTCCAAGATCGAGGTCAGCTCGTTCACCTCGCCCACCGCCATTCCGGCGCTACGCGACGCCGAGATCGTCATGCGCGAGATCGAACGCCGCCCGGGTGTGGTCTACAGCGCGCTGGTGCCGAACATGCGCGGTGCCGAGCGCGCCATCGATACGCGCACCGACGAGCTCAACCTGGTGATGTCGGCCAGCGAAACGCACAACCTGGCCAACCTGCGCATGACGCGCGAGCAGTCGTTTGCCGCGCTGGCGCAGGTGATCGGCCTGGCGCAGCGCGAAGGCGTGGCGGTGAACGTGTCGCTGTCGTGCTGCTTCGGCTGTCCAATGGAGGGTGATGTGTCGGAGTCCACCGTGCTGGCCTGGGCGCAGCGTTTTGCCGACCTGGGCGTGCGCGGCATCACGCTGTGCGACACCACCGGCATGGCCTACCCGACACAGGTCGCCACCTTGACCCGCGCCGCCCGCCTGCGCTGGCCCGGCACCGAGCTCACCCTGCACTTCCACAACACGCGCGGCATGGGCCTGGCCAATGTGCTGGCCGGCATTGATGCCGGCGCCGACCGCTTCGACGCCTCGCTCGGCGGCATTGGCGGCTGCCCTTATGCGCCCGGGGCCACCGGCAACGTCTGCACCGAGGAGGTCGCCCACGCGCTGGCGCTGATGGACTTCGACACCGGCATCGACCTTCCGCGCCTGATTGCCGCCTCCAAACGCCTGCCGGCGCTGATCGGCCACGACACGCCGAGCCAGATCACCAAGGCCGGCCGCCGGCTGGACCTGCATCCGCTGCCGGACGACTTCCCCGCCATCCGTGCCCGCGCGCTGGCACGCGATGCTGCCATTCACTGACTTTTTCAACCAGGAGACCTCGATGACAAGCAAACGACACAGTCTGCGCACCCTCGCGCTGGCCACCCTGGCCGCGGCTGCCGCCTTCAGCGGCCTGGCCCAGGCCCAGGGAGCCGGCAGCTACCCCAACCGGCCGATCACCATGGTGGTGCCCACCGCGACCGGCGGCACCACCGATTTCGCCGCCCGCATGCTGGCGCAACCGCTGGGCGCGGCCCTCGGCCAGTCGGTGGTGGTGGACAACAAGGGCGGCGCCAACGGCTCCATCGGCGCCATGATCGTCAAGCGGGCCGAAGCCGACGGCCACACCCTGCTGATGCAGTATTCGGGTTACCACGTCATCACGCCGGCCGTCAGCAAGACGCCGCTGCAGTGGGATGCGCGCGACTTCCAGCCGGTGGCCAACGTCATCTCGGCGCCGCAGGTGATCGTGGTGCGCGCCAGCCTGCCGGTGAAGACGCTGGCCGAGCTGGTGGCCTATGCCAAGGCCAACCCGGGCAAGCTCAACTACGCTTCCAGCGGCAACGGCTCGCTGCAGCACGTCACCGGCGCCATGCTGGAGCAGCAGGCCGGCATCCAGATGACGCACATCCCCTACAAGGGCACCGGCCCGGCGTTGCAGGACCTGCTGGGCAACCAGGTGGACCTGACCTTCGGCACCCCGCCGCCCTTCGTGCCGCACATCCTGAGCGG
>CAZJKR010000166.1:0-1162 GCA_964546615.1 uncultured Curvibacter sp. | reverse complement strand
CTGGCCGTCACCGGCAAGACCCGCCTGCCCAGTCTGCCCGACGTGCCGACCACCGCCGAGGCCGGTCTGCCCAAGCTCGATGCGACCTCCTGGTTTGCCGTCTTCGCGCCCGCGAAAACGCCCAAACCCGTCATCGACAAGCTCACGACCGAGATCGCCAAGATCATGGCCACCCCGGCATTCAAGCAGAAGGCGGTGGAACTTGGTGCGGAAGCCGACTACATGAACCCGCAGCAGCTGGCCACCTACACCGAGGCCGAACTGGTGCGCTGGGCGCAGGTGGTGAAGGCCTCGAAGATCGAAGCGGACTGAGCCCCCGCTTCCGCGCAACAAAAAACCCGGCCGATGCCGGGTTTTTTTGCGCGGGGCGCGCGGCGCTTACTCGATGCGCAGTTTCTGCGAACCGTTGCCCTGTTTCTTGGGCAGCGTGAGCGTGAGCACACCGTTGTCGTATTTGGCCTTGGCCTGCGCCTGGTCGATGTCCTGCGGCAGCTGGATGCCGCGCGAAACCGCGCCGAAATAGCGCTCACTGCGCAGCAGCTTGTCGTCCTGGGTCTGCTGGTCTTCCTGCTTGACCTCGGCGCGCACCATCACCATGCCGCCTTCGATGGTGACGTGGATGTCTTCCTTGCGCACCCCCGGAATCTCGGCCGACACGGTGTAGCTGTTGCCGTTTTCCTTCACGTCGATCTTGATCTGGCCCGGACTGGGCAAGGGGTCGCCATGCAGCGGCTTGACGTAAAAGCCCGGCGCCACGTCGCGGAAAAAGTCATCGAACAGGCTGCCGCGTGAAATCAGGGAACTCATGTCGTTTACCTCCTTTGGTGAATGCACGGACGACGAAGCCGATCGCTGCGTCGCACCAGGGGAATATAGGGAGCGCACAATCGAATCTCAAGCCCCTCCACGCCAACTGCTTGATTCAGATCAACGATGTACCCGCTGCTGAGCACCTTCTCCTGGCAGGAACTGCGCCACCACCCCTGGCGTCATGCCGCCGCCGTGCTGGCGGTGATGCTGGGCGTGGCGCTGGCCTTCTCGGTGCACCTGATCAACGCCTCGGCACTGGACGAGTTCTCGCAGGCCGTGCGTGCCATCAACGGCCAGCCCGATCTGGAACTGCGCGCCAGCCAGGGGCCGCTTGACGAAACCTGGTACGGCC
>CAZJKR010000165.1:6949-7156 GCA_964546615.1 uncultured Curvibacter sp. | reverse complement strand
CTGGGAAACGTTCTAGGGTTTCCGGCGCGCGCGCGGATGGGCCGCGTCGTAGGCACGCGCCAGGTGCTGGAAGTCGAGCCGGGTGTAGACCTGGGTGGTGCTGATGTTGGCGTGGCCCAGCAGTTCCTGCACCGCGCGCAGATCGCTGCTGGACTGCAGCACATGGCTGGCAAAGGAATGGCGCAGCATGTGCGGATGCACCGGCGT
>CAZJKR010000165.1:4444-6939 GCA_964546615.1 uncultured Curvibacter sp. | reverse complement strand
GACTGGGCTGTCAGGCGCGTACCGTTGCGGCCGATGAAAAGCGCCGTCTGCTCCAGCGGCACCCCCAGCTGGGCGCGCAAGGCCAGCCACTGCGTCAGCGCCGTCAGCGCCGCGCCGCCCACCGGCACCGTGCGGCGCTTGCCGCCTTTGCCCAGCACATGGGCCTCGGCCGCGGGCAGGTCGACCCAGCCGCGCGCGCTGGTGCTGGCGGTCACGTCAAGCCCCGTGAGTTCCGCCACGCGCAGGCCGCTGCTGTAGAGCAGCTCCACCATGGCGGCATCGCGCGCCGCCAGCCAGGGATCGGCCGCGTCGCCGCGGAAGGCCGCCAGTTGCACGGCCTCGTCCACGCTGAGCGCTTTGGGCAAGGGCTTGGCCGCCTTGGGTGCGCGCACGTCCTGCACCGGGTTGCTGGCCACCCGCCCCTCGCGCCCGAGCCAGGCATAAAAGCCGCGCCAGCCCGAGAGGATGAGCGCGATACCGCGCGCACTGCGCCCGCCGCTGTGCATCTGCGCCACCCAGCGGCGGATGTGGGCGTTGTGCACGCGCGTCAGCGCCACCGGAACCTGCGCCGCGAACTCGTCGAGTTTCTGCAGATCGAGCGCATAGAGCGCAAGCGTGCGCTGTGCCAACCGCTTCTCGACCCGGACATGCGCCAGGTAGCGCTCGATCAGAGCCCCCTCGCTCGGCAGTTCCGTGTCCTCGCTGTCCCCCAAGGCGGCCTTCGCACCCTGGGACGACCCGGCGGTGCGCAACGCTTCGTCACCGTCAGGCTGGACCGGGTCCGGCGCCACGGTTTACCTCAGCGGCGAGAGCGCGGCGCTGGCCAGCTCGGCAATGCGTTCGAGGAAGTCGGTGCCCATGGTGCTGACAAAACGCTGGGCGTCCGGCGAGGCCAGCACCAGCATGCCGAAGGCCGGGGTGACGTTGCCGGTGGCCGCCGGCCGCAAGGGCAGCAGCGCCAGCGAGGCGGCCTGCGCCGGCTCGGCCAGCCAGGTGGCGGCTTCGAAACCGGAATTGACACCGCAGAAGGGCTCGCGCAGCGAGGTGGCGAACAGCTTGGCATCCTCGCTCACCCCCTGGGCATAGGGCGCCGCCGCATATTCGGGCGCCACATCCCAGACCTTGATCGCCACCTGCGGCACCGCGAACTGGGTCTGGATCGACGAGGCAATGGCCCCCGGCAGGTTGGTGAAGTCCAGCGTGAGGAACAGGTCACGCGCCCAGATCAGCAGCTTGTCCAGCAGCGCCAGGTTGTCATTGCCGTGACGGATCATGTCCATGATGCGGCCTTCGAGCATGCGGATCTTGTCGCGCAGCATCTCCGCCTGGCGCTCCTGCAGGCTGACCGCACGCCGGCTGTGCGGGCTGCTCAGGTGCACCGCGGCCAGCAGTTCGGCGTGGCGCTCGAAAAACTCGGGATTGTTGCCCAGGTAGTCGGCAATGTCATCCTCGGTCATCGGGTTCAGGTATTGGTTGCTCATGTCAGTTCAGGTAGTTCAATCTCGCCCTGGAACACGGTGGTGGCCGGTCCCGTCATCATCACCGGCGCCGCCTTGCCGTCGCGCAGGCCGTCCCATTCGATCGTCAGCACACCGCCGCGGGTCTGCACATCGACGCGCGCATCCAGCAGGCCCAGGCGGATGCCCGCCACCACCGCGGCACAGGCGCCGGTGCCGCAGGCCAGCGTTTCGCCGGCGCCGCGCTCCCACACCCGCAGCTTGATGCGGGCGCGGTCGAGCACCTGCATGAAGCCGGCATTGACGCGGCGCGGAAAGCGCGGGTGATGCTCGATCAGCAGGCCCTGCGTGAGGACCGGCGCATGCTCGACATCGTCCACCACCTGCACCGCATGCGGGTTGCCCATCGATACAAGCGCTACAAAAACAGAAGCATCCAGCGCAGAACTGGCGAGGTCCAACGGCCATTTTTCCCATGAACCACTGACGACCGGCGTCAGGCCCGCAGCGTCGAAGGGGATCTGCGCCGGCTCGAACACCGGCGCGCCCATGTCCACCGTGACGCGACCATCGGCCTGCAGCCGCGGCTCGATCACGCCACCCAGGGTCTGCACACGAATGGCATCCTTGACTGTCAGGCCCTGGTCGCGCACGAAGCGCGCAAAGCAGCGTGCACCATTGCCGCACTGCTCGACCTCGGCACCGTCGGCGTTGTGGATCACGTACTCGAAGTCGATGTCGGGCGCCGGTGCCGGCCGCACGGTCAGGATCTGGTCGGCGCCGACACCGAAATGGCGATCGGCCAGCCAACGGTACTGGGCCGGCCTCAGGCCCAGACGTCCGCGCGTCTCGTCCAGCACCACAAAGTCGTTGCCGGCCCCCTGCATCTTGGTAAAGCGTATGCGCATGGCGTCAAATTATCCGCTCATTTCTGCCCTTATCCTTGCAGCTCGAACGCCCTGCCCACAATCCTTCAGAGACAAGAACCATGCGACTGCCCGACTGGACCCCCGAACGCAAAACCCAACCGCAAGACCT
>CAZJKR010000165.1:0-4434 GCA_964546615.1 uncultured Curvibacter sp. | reverse complement strand
CTGCTCAACCTCGACCGTGCGCTGCTGTGGAGCGAGCCGCTGGCACGCGGCTGGAACACCTACCTCAAGGCCGTGCGCACCGAGCTGCCGACCAGCCGCAGACTGCGTGAACTCGGCATCTGCACCGTGGCGCTGCTGACCGGCGCACACTACGAGTACCACCACCACGCGCCCGACTTCCTGGCCGCCGGCGGCACGCAGGCCCAGCTCGACGCCCTCCACGCCTTCGTCCAGGCCGACCCGCGCGGCCTGCCGTCCGACCCGTCGCTGGGTGAGGTGGACCAGCTGGTGATCCGCTACGCGGCGCAAATGACGCTGGACGTGAAAGTCAGCGACGAGGTGTTCGATGCCCTGCGCCGGCACTTCGACGAAACCCAGATCGTCGAACTCACCAGCGCCATCGCCACCTACAACATGGTGGCGCGCTTTCTGGTGGCGCTGGGCATCACACCAGAATCCTGATTTCTTTTTGTGTCCGGAATAGTTTGCTCCGCACGGGGTTTGTTTCCCCCACTCACTCCCCCAACCCCTCTCCCGCCCCGCCGGGCGGAAGAGGGGAGCTTTGATTTGGTTTTTGGACTTCGATAAAGCGTCTACGGCGGCAAAGTCTTGGCTGTACACCAATCGCAGTGGCCACGGTTGCGTCCTAAAAGCCTGATCGACGCGAACTAACCAAATGAGGCTCCCCCTTTCCGCCCCGGCGGGGGTGGAAAGGGGGCTGGGGGGATAGGGGGGAATAAACCCACCCTGGAAAAAGAAATAAATCCTTCAACTTGCCCAAAAACCAGGCAGTCAGGAAAAGCAGCTTTCCTACAATGGCAGCATGTTTGTCCACCTGCGCCTGCACACCGAGTTTTCCGTCGTCGACGGCACCACCCGCATCGACGACATCGTCAAAGCCGCAGCGGCCGACGGCCAGCCGGCGCTGGCGATCACTGACCTGAACAACCTGTTCGGGGCCATCAAGTTCTACAAGGAAGGCCGGGGCAAGGGTGTCAAGCCGGTCATCGGCGTGGAGATCCTGCTTGAAGGCCTGGGCCAGGACCCGACGGCCACCTCCAGGCTGCTGCTGCTGGTGCAGAACAAGCAGGGCTACCTGAATGTGTCGGAGATTCTGGCGCGCGCCTGGACGGGCAACGTGCACAAGGCCCAGGCCGTGGTCCGGCTGGACTGGCTCAAGGAATTGAACGAAGGCCTGATTGCGCTGTCCGGGGCGCAGGCCGGTGCCGTCGGGCAGGCCCTGGTGCAGGGCGATGCAGCGCGTGCGCACGAAATGGCCTTGCAACTGGGCTCCATCTTCACGCACCGCTTCTACCTTGAGCTGCAGCGTGCCGGCCGCGCCGACGACGAGGCCCACGTGACGGCGGCGGTGCAGCTGGCCGCGCGCATGAAGCTGCCGGTGGTGGCCACCCATCCGGTGCAGTTTGCCGGCCCGGACGACTACGAGGCGCACGAGGCGCGCGTCTGCATCGCGGAAGGCGAGATTCTGGGCAATGCACGGCGGGTGCGCAAGTTCACGCGTGAGCAGTACTTCAAGAACGCCGCGCAGATGCAGGCGCTGTTTGCCGATGTGCCGAGCGCCGTGGCCAACACGCTGGAGATCGCCAAACGCTGCAACCTCACGCTGGTGCTGGGCAAGCCGCAGCTGCCCAATTTCCCGATTCCCGGCGGCCTCTCCATCGAGGAGTATTTCCGCAAGGTCTCCTTCGAAGGGCTGGAGGAACGACTGGCCCACCTGTACCCCGATGTGGCCAAGCGCGACGCCGAGCGCCCGCGCTACGTGGAGCGGCTGGAGTTCGAGATCAACACCATCCTGAAGATGGGCTTCCCGGGTTACTTCCTGATCGTGGGTGACTTCATCCAGTGGGCCAAGGCCAACGGCTGCCCGGTCGGCCCGGGCCGTGGTTCCGGTGCCGGCTCGCTGGTGGCCTATGCGCTGAAGATCACCGACCTCGACCCGCTGGAATACAAGCTGCTGTTCGAGCGTTTCCTCAACCCGGAACGCGTCTCGATGCCCGACTTCGACATCGACTTCTGCCAGGCCAACCGTGACCGCGTGATCGACTACGTGAAAGAGAAGTATGGCAAGGATGCGGTGAGCCAGATTGCCACCTTCGGCACCATGGCGGCGCGTGCCGCCATCCGTGACGTCGGCCGCGTGCTCGACATGAGCTACACCTTCTGCGACGGCATCTCCAAGCTCATCCCCAACAAGCCGGGCCAGCACATCACGATTGCCGGCGCCATCGAGGCCGAGCCCATCCTGGCCGAGCGGCTGGAGAAGGAGGACGAGGTCAAGACCCTGCTGGCGCTGGCGCAGAAGCTCGAAGGCATGACGCGCAACATCGGCATGCACGCCGGTGGCGTGCTGATTGCACCCGGCAAGCTGACCGACTTCTGCCCGCTCTACCAGCAGCCCGGCAGCGACTCGGCGGTGAGCCAGTATGACAAGGACGACGTGGAGGCCATCGGCCTGGTGAAGTTCGACTTCCTGGGCCTGGCCACGCTGACCATCCTGGAGATTGCGCGCGAGTTCATCATGGCGCGCCACAAGGGGCAGGAGAACTTCGCCTTCGAGAACATCCCGCTCGACGACCGCGCCACCTACCAGCTGTTCCAGGAAGGCAAGACCGAGGCCGTGTTCCAGTT
Source organism: uncultured Curvibacter sp. (assembly GCA_964546615.1). Taxonomy (GTDB): domain Bacteria; phylum Pseudomonadota; class Gammaproteobacteria; order Burkholderiales; family Burkholderiaceae_C; genus Hylemonella. Next base: position 1,785 of record CAZJKR010000165.1, on the reverse strand, counting down.
TGAAAGCCGCGGCATGCAGGGCATGCTGCGCGACGCCAAACCGACGCGGCTGGAAGACCTGATTGCGCTGAACGCGCTGTACCGCCCGGGTCCGATGGACCTGATCCCGAGTTTCGTTGCACGTAAACATGGGCGAGAAGTCGTTGAGTACCCGCACCCGGCGGTGGCGGAGATGCTGAGTGAGACCTACGGCATCATGGTCTACCAGGAGCAGGTGATGCAGACGGCGCAGATCCTGGGTGGCTACTCGCTCGGTGGCGCCGACCTGCTGCGCCGCGCCATGGGCAAGAAGAAGGCCGAGGAGATGGCCGAGCACCGGGAGAAGTTCCGCGCCGGTGCCTTGGCGACCCACAACATTCCGCAGGAGAAGGCCGACGAGGTTTTTGACCTGATGGAGAAGTTCGCGGGCTACGGCTTCAACAAGTCGCACGCCGCCGCTTACTCATTGCTGGCCTACCACACGGGATGGCTCAAGGTGCACTACACGGCCGAGTTCTTCTGCGCCAACATGACGGTGGAGATGGACGACACCGACAAGCTCAAAGTGCTGTTCGAAGACGCGCTGAAGATGGGCATCACCTTCGAGCCGCCGGACGTGAACCGCGGCCACTACCGTTTCGAGCCGATCTCTGACAAGGTCATCCGCTACGGTCTGGGCGCCGTCAAGGGCACCGGCCAGCAGGCCATCGAGGCGATCGTGAAGGCGCGCGAGGAGGGGGGGGCCTTTACCAGCCTGTATGACTTCTGCGTGCGCGTGGACCGCACGCGCTTAAATAAGCGCACCATCGAGGCGCTGATCAAGGCCGGCGCCTTCGACGCGCTCAACCTCAATCGCGCCTCGCTGATCGCCTCGATCGACCGCGCCTTCGACTTCGCCGCCGCCACCGCAGCCAACGCCAACCAGGGCGGCCTGTTCGACATGATGGGTGAGGACACGCATGGCGCCAGCACGCAGGAGCCCGAGCTGGTGGAGGCCATGCCCTGGGGCGTGAAGGAACGCCTGACCAACGAGAAGACGGCGGTCGGCTTCTACCTCTCCGGCCATCTGTTCGACGAGGTGGCGCTGGAAGTGCGCCGTTTCGTCAAGCGCTCGCTGGACGACCTGATCGACACGCGCGAGCCGCAGCTGCTGGCCGGCATCATTTCGGACTTCCGCGTCATCAACGGCCAGCGCGGCAAGCTCGGCCTGTTCAAGTTCGACGACAAGAGCGCCGTGATCGACGCGCGCGTGGACGAGGCGCTGATGAACGCCCACAAGCACCTGTTCAAGGACGACGAGCTCGTCATCGTCATGGGCAAGGTCATGCCGGACCGCTTCTCCGGCGGCCTGCAGCTCACCGTCAACCAGGTCTGGGACCTGGCCACCGCACGCTGCCGCTTCGGCAAGTACCTGCGTGTGGCGGTGAACGGCCGTGCGCCCGACATCCAGCGCCTGGTGGCCGACTTCCCGCCGCGGCGGGAGGTGACGGAGCAAGGGGAGCTGGTGCGGGGTCTCGGTGTGCGTTTGTCCGTGCGGCGCCAGGGGCCGGGCATCGCCGCGGCGGCTGAGCTGCAGCTCGGGGAGGATGCGAAGTTCTTCCCCACCGATGCGGCGCTGGCGGGGTGGATGGCGCAGGCGGATCAGGGGAAGGCCTTGATTGTTTATGAATGAAATGGGGCTCTAGGCATTGTCGTTCATGCGTTGGTAGCTATTGAATTTATAGCGTTCTCTGTGTTTGATTTGCCTGGCCGGGCAGCTGTGCCGGGTCTCGCCCCGGCGGGCGACTCACTTTCTCTTGCTTCGCC
>CAZJKR010000164.1:6115-7239 GCA_964546615.1 uncultured Curvibacter sp. | reverse complement strand
GATTCGATCGAGGCCCGCCTCGGCGGGAGCCCGTTCGAGCCCGGCAACCACACCGCCATGCACCCCGGCCGCTGCGCCCGCGTACTGCTGGGTGGCCGTCCCATCGGTTTTGTCGGCGAGCTGCATCCACGCTGGCGCCAGGGCTATGAGCTGGCGCAGACGCCGGTGATGTTTGAGCTGGAACTCGACGCCGTGCTGCAACGCCAGGTGGCCGCCTTCAGCGGCGTGGCCAAGCACCAGCCGGTGGAGCGTGATGTGGCCGTCATCGTGGCCGAAGCGGTCACCCATGGTGCCCTGATGCAGGCCATCCGGGCCGCGCCGACCGCGGGTCTGTTGCAGGATGCGATACTGTTCGACGTCTACCGGGCCAAGCCAGGGCAGGCCGCCGGTGGTCTGGCTGAGGGCGAGAAGAGCCTGGCCGTGCGTCTGACGCTCAATGCGCCGGACGCCACGCTGACCGAGGAGCAGATCGAGGCGGCCGTGCAGGCCGTGCTGGGCCAGATGCAGAGCCGGCTGGGCGCACGTCTGCGGGCCTGAGTCGGGTCATCAAGAGCAACAAGGGACAACGCACACCATGGAAATTACGGTTGAAAGCCTGGAAACGCCTGCGCTGACCAAGGCGCAGCTGGCCGAGCTGTTGTTCGAGCAGATCGGCCTGAACAAGCGTGAGTCCAAGGACATGATCGACGCCTTCTTCGACCTGATTGCCGACAGCCTGGTCAATGGCGAGGACGTCAAGATCTCGGGTTTCGGCAATTTTCAGATCCGGACCAAGGCGCCGCGCCCGGGCCGCAATCCGCGCACCGGAGAGGCCATTCCCATCAAGGCGCGCCGTGTGGTGACCTTTCATGCCAGCAGCAAGCTCAAGGAGCAGATCCAGGAAGAGGGCGCGCGCCCGGCCTCCCTGCCGCTGGCCTGAGGGTGTCGGTCCGTGCCAACGCGGACAGGTCGGGTGCAATCAGACTTTGCATCCGGCCCCGAGTTAGAGTAACCTAGCAGCTTTCTCTCGTACTGCATTGATTTCAATGGAGAAAGCGCTCCCTCCCATCCCCGCCAAACGCTACTTCACCATCGGTGAGGTCGGCGACCTGTGTGGCGTCAAGCCTCACGTGCTACGGTATTGG
>CAZJKR010000164.1:0-6105 GCA_964546615.1 uncultured Curvibacter sp. | reverse complement strand
CGATGAAGCGGCGTGGTAACCGGCGCTACTACCAGCACCATGAAGTGCTGATGATCCGCCGCATCCGTGACCTGTTATACGACCAGGGCTTCACCATCAGCGGTGCACGCAACAAGATGCAGGAGCTGCTGCAGGCGGAACGCGACCGCAAGCGCAACGGCGAGGTCATGCTCGACGGCGTCGAGGTCCTGGAGCACGAAGCCGACATGGCCGATTTTGTCGACAGTCAGTCCGATGACCTGCCGGCCATGGCTGCCGACAAGTTGCATCAGCTCCGCCGTGAGCTGGCTGAAATCCGGGAGCTGCTTTCAGCACCTTACTGAAGGTCACCTGTTCGCAGGGTATAATGCGAGGCTTGATCGGTGTGTGGCGCAGCCTGGTAGCGCACTTGCATGGGGTGCAAGGGGTCGAAGGTTCGAATCCTTTCACACCGACCATCAATCAAAAAGGGTTGGCAGGATTTCCTGCCAGCCCTTTTGCTATTTCAGGCCCGTGTCCCGCGGGCGCTTGGAGGGCTACCGTCAGAACAGGCGGGGAAAGCCGGCCAGGTACCACATGATGAAGGCCGGGATCAGGACCGGCAAGGCCATGCCGACAAAGGCCACGGCGGTCATCAGCAGGGTCAGGAACTGGCTGAACCAGTCGCGTGACAGCTCGATGAGGTCAACTTCCCAGAAGTGCGCGTGGCGTTTCATGTGCAAACGGTATCCATTCAAGTCAGTGCCCGACAGTATCACGAGCAAGGGCTGCATTTGAACTCAAATTGTGACCATTTGAATCGCGGAAAAGCCCGAGCAAGCAGGCGCAGCTGTGCGTTTCAGTCGATATCGAGGGTATGCATGCCGAACTGCCCGGCGCGCCGGTCGGCCAGAAAGCGTTCCAGGGTTTCCTTGACGGTACGAAAAGCGATCTCGTCCCAGGGGATCTCGTGTTCCGCATAGAGCCGGGCTTCGAGGGTTTCATAGCCGGGATCGAACTGCTCGCTCAGCAGGCGCGCCCGGTAGAACATGTGGACCTGTCCGACGCGCGCGACATTGATGACGGTGAACAGGCCCTCCAGTTCGAGCCGGGCGCCTGCCTCTTCCTCGGTTTCTCGCACGGCCCCTTGCGCGGTGGTTTCACCCAATTCCAGAAAGCCTGCCGGCAGCGTCCATTTGCCATAGCGTGGCTCGATGTTGCGCTTGCACAGCAGGATCTTGTCGCCCCAGTAGGGCACGGTGCCCACCACGTTGAGCGGGTTTTCGTAGTGGATGGTGGCGCAGGACGGGCAGACCGCACGCTCCTTGGTGTCGCCGTCGTCGGGGACACGATAGACCACGGCGACGCCGCAGTTCCTGCAGTGTTTGATGGGGCTGCGCAGCATGGGCGCAGTGTAAATTGAAAACAAAAAAAAGGACTCCACACGGGAGTCCTGGGGGGACCTCGGCGAGGGTCTTTCAGACCACCTTGAGGGTGATCGGCGCCAGCCCGGCCACGCCGCCGCTGAGCGTATCGCCCGGTCTCACGGCGGCCACGCCTTCGGGGGTTCCGGTGTAGATCAGGTCGCCTGGCTTGAGCTCCCAGGCGGTCGTCAGGTGCTCGATGATCTCGCCGATGTTCCAGATCAGCTTGGTCACGGTACTGCGCTGGCGGTCCTGGCCGTTGACCTGCAGCCAGATCTCGGCGTTGTCCACATCGCCGGCCTGGGCTGCCGGAGTGATGGGGCCGATGGGCGCGGCATCGTCGAAAGTCTTGCCGATGCACCAGGGGCGGCCCAGCTTCTTCTGTTCACCCTGCAGATCACGGCGCGTCATGTCCAGGCCGACAGCGTAGCCCCAGATGTGCTTCCTGGCATCGGCCGCCTTGATGTTCTTGCCGCCGACGCCGATGGCGGCCACCAGCTCGATTTCGTGGTGGAAGTCCTGGGTCAGGCTGGGGTAGTGCAGGGCGCCGGTCTGACCGGGCTCCAGCACCAGGCAGGTATCGGCCGGCTTGATGAAGAAGAACGGCGGCTCCCGACCGGTGAATCCCATCTCCCTGGCGTGCTCGACGTAATTGCGGCCGACGCAATAGACACGGTTGACCGGAAAACGGTCCTTGCTGCCGACCACCGGCACGGACACCGGTGCGGGCGGCGTGATGACGTAGCTCATGACATCCTTTCGTTCTGGAGGGTGCCCGGCATCGGAGGTGCCGGGCTGCGGATTCAAATGCTACAGGAAGGCGCGGTGCCGCGACGTACGCAGTATCCGAGCCCCGGCCCGTGCCGCCGCGCGCGAGGGCCGCGCAGGACGAAGGCCCGAGCGGCCAGTCTGCTCAGGCCGACTTGGCCAGCAGTTCGAAATGCTCCACCACCGGCGGCGCGGCGAAGAAGGGGCCGACGATGGCGCGCCACTCGGCAAAGGCCGGTGATTCGCGAAAGTGCACCGTGTGGTCCTCCAGCGTGTCCCAGAAGATCATCAGCAGGTAGCGCTCGGGGTGTTCCACTCCCTTGTTGATCTTGAAGCCGCGAAAGCCCCGGGCCTGCTGGATCACGCTGTGCAGCCCATGCTGGATGGCGGCGTCGAAGGCGGCCTGCTGGCCGGGCTGGATGCGGATGTCGGCAAGTTCGAGAATCATGGGGCGCTCTCCGGGTTGATGTGTCAGCTGCGCATTGTCCTTCAGCCGGTGCGGTGCGGGTTTTCGGGTTTATGCTTTGCGCATGAAGCTGCACAACTACTACCGCTCTTCCGCCTCCTTCCGTGTGCGCATCGCCCTGGCGCTCAAGGGACTGGACTACGAATACATCCCGGTGCACCTGGCGCGCGGCGAACACCGGCTGCCGGGCTACGCGAGCCTTGCGGTGGAGGGGCTGGTGCCCTTGCTGGAGGTGGACGGCGAGCGGCTGTCGCAGTCCATGGCCATCATCGAGTACCTGGACGAAACCCATCCGCAACCACCGCTGCTGCCGGCCGATGCCCTGGGGCGTGCCAAGGTGCGGGCGCTGGCGCAACTGGTCGCCTGCGAGATCCATCCGCTCAACAATCTGCGCGTGCTCAAGTACCTGGTGCACGAGCTGAAGGTGGACGAAGAGGCCAAAAACACCTGGTACCGCCACTGGGTGCGCGACGGTTTGGAGAGCTTCGAGCGCCAGCTCACCAGCCTGGCGGCGCAACGACTTCAGGCCGGTCTGCCGCCCTCGGTCTACGCCTGGGGCGCGCTGCCCACACTGGCCGACTGCTGCCTGGTGCCGCAGATCTTCAACGGCAAGCGCTTCGGTGTCGATTTCGACGGCCTGCCGCGCACCATGGCGGCCTTCGACGCCTGCATGCAGCTGCCGGCCTTCCAGCAGGCGCAGCCCGCCCGCTGTCCCGACAACGAGACCTGAGTCACGCCGGAGCCTGACGCATGCATCCAGACTGGCTTGTGCCTCAGTGGCCGGCCCCACCCCAGGTGCGGGCCGTGTGCACCACCCGCGCCGGCGGTCGCTCGCAGCCCCCTTACGACAGCCTGAACCTGGGTGACCATGTGGGCGATGATCCCTTGGCCGTCGGCGCCAACCGTGCGCTGCTGGCGCAGGCGCTGGCGGCGCGGCCGGTGTTCCTGAACCAGGTGCATGGCAGCACTGCGGTGGCACTCGGGCCGCACACCCCGCACGGCAACGCGGCCGACAGTTGCTCCACGCGTGAGCGCGGTCTGGCCTGCACCATCATGGTGGCCGATTGCCTGCCGGTGCTTTTTACCGACGTGCAGGGCAGCTTCGTGGCGGCTGCCCATGCCGGCTGGCGTGGGCTGGCGGGGCAGGGTGGCGTCGGCGTGCTGGAGAACGTTTTCAAGCATTTCATGGGTTTTGAGCCCGTGGGATATGCGCCTTCAGCTACAAAAATAATAGCATGGCTGGGGCCGTGCATCGGCCCTGAGGCCTTCGAGGTGGGGGCGGAGGTGAAGGCCGCCTTCGAAGTGCATGACCCGCAGGCCGCCGCCTGCTTCCGACCGGTGTCAGCCCCCGGCAAGTGGCTGGCCGACCTGCCGGCGCTGGCGCGCCAGCGGCTGGCGGCGCTGGGCATCGAGCGCGTCTACGGCAACGACGGCAGCACGGCCTGGTGCACCTTCAGCAATCCGTCACGGTTCTTTTCGCACCGGCGCGACCGGGTCAGCGGCCGTCTGGCCGCCTGCATCTGGCTGGCCTGAGCCGGCCGCGGCCACGCCTGTTTCGGCCGCCTTGGCCTGCTGCGCGGCACGCCAGGCCGCGAGTTCGGCGGCTTCGCGCGCCTTGATGGCCCGCTTGCGCGCCGGTGTGGCCATGAGGTAAAGCACCAATGCCACCGGACCCACACCATAGAGTACAAAGGTGATGAGGGCGCCGAGCACCGTCCCGGCGGGATGGGTGGCCTCAGCCACCGCCATCAGCAGTGCGACATAGAGCCAGCCGATGGCGATCAGTATCAGGAACATGGGGTTATTGATGAATGTCAGTTTTTCGAAGGGGTGGGCCTGAGATACTGGCCCACAGCGGATAGTCGCAGCACAAGGATCAGGCGTGACACAGGATTCTCCCGAATTTTGGGCCCAGGCGGCCCGGCAGTTCCAGCAGACCTTTGGCGACAGCTGGTTGAAGTGGTTCCAGTCCTTCCAGACGCTGGACCTGGGGCAGACGGGGCCGTGCGCCCTGCCGCTGGCGGAGCACCCGGTTTGCATCCCCCCCGACAGGCTGCAGGCCTTGCAGCAGCAGTATCTGCAGGACCTGTCCCGGCTGATGCAAGGCGGCGCGCCGGCCGCCGTGGCCAGCGGCGACCGCCGTTTCGCCGCCAAGGCCTGGGAGGACAACCCGCTGGCGGCGTTGTCGGCGGCAGCCTACCAGCTCAATGCCCGGCTGCTGCTGCAGATGGCCGACGCGGTGCAGGCCGATGACAAGACGCGCGCCCGCATCCGCTTCGGGGTGGAGCAGTGGGTGGCAGCCAGTGCGCCGAGCAACTTCCTGGCACTCAATGCCGAGGCGCAGCAGAAGGCGATCGAGACCAAGGGTGAGAGCATCGCCAAGGGCATGCAGAACCTGCTGCACGACCTGCAGCAGGGCCATGTGAGCATGACGGACGAAAGCCAGTTCGAGGTCGGTCGCAACGTCGCCACCACCGAGGGCGCGGTGGTGTTCGAGAACGCGCTGTTCCAGCTGATCGAATACAAGCCCCTCACCGCCAAGGTGTACGAGCGCCCCTTGCTGCTGGTGCCGCCGTGCATCAACAAGTACTACATCCTCGATCTGCAGCCCGACAACTCGCTGATCCGCTACGCCGTGGCGCAGGGTCACCGTACCTTCGTGGTGAGCTGGCGCAACCCTGACGAAAGCCTGGCGCACAAGACCTGGGATGACTACATCGAGGACGCCGCCATCAAGGCCATCGAGGTGGTGCGCGAGATCAGTGGTGCAGCCACCATCAATGCGCTGGGCTTCTGCGTCGGCGGCACCATCCTGGGCACGGCACTGGCGGTGCTGGCCGCGCGCGGCAAGAAGCTGGTGCACAGCGTCACGCTGCTCACCACCTTCCTCGACTTTGCCGAGACCGGCATCATGGATGTCTTCATCGACGAGGCCATGGTGCGTTACCGCGAACAGCAGCTGGGACAGGGCGGCCTGATGCACGGGCGCGACCTGGCTTCCACCTTCAGCTTCCTGCGCCCCAACGACCTGGTGTGGAACTACGTGGTGGGCAACTACCTCAAGGGCGAGACGCCGCCGCCCTTCGACCTGCTGTACTGGAACAGCGACAGCACCAACCTGCCCGGGCCGTTTTATGCCTGGTACCTGCGCAACACCTACCTGGAAAACAACCTCGTCAAACCGGGCCGGCTCACGGTCTGCGGCGAGCAGCTGGATCTGCGCAGAGTCGACATCCCGGCCTACATCTACGGCTCGCGCGAAGACCACATCGTGCCCATCGGTGGTTCATATGCATCCACACAGCACTTGCCGGGGCGCAAGCGCTTCGTCATGGGGGCGTCGGGCCACATCGCCGGCGTCATCAACCCAGCCAGCAAAGGCAAGCGCAGCCACTGGATAGGCCCGGCCAACCAGTTTCCCGCCGATGTGAACGACTGGATCGCCAGCGCCACCGACGATGTCGTCAGTTCGGTGATCATGTCGACCTT
>CAZJKR010000163.1:3956-7328 GCA_964546615.1 uncultured Curvibacter sp. | reverse complement strand
AAGGGGTGAGCGTCAAGGCAGCCGTATGGCAGGCACTGTGCTCAAAGCACGGTGCATGCCTGCTCGAAACTCAGACGCGGATTGCGCTTGAATTCCTTGCTGGTGTCGGCATGGCCGAGGTTGATCAGGAAATTGGCGCTGTAGCGGCCGTCGGGAAAGAACTCGGCGTTGACCTTGGCCAGATCGACACCGCTCATGGGCCCGCAGTTCAGACCCACGGCGCGCGCGGCGAGGATGAAGTAGGCGCCCCCCAGCGTGCCATTGCGGTTGGCGGTGTTGGTCGCCAGCGTGGGGTTGCCCTCGAAGTTCTCCTTGGCACCGGCACCGTGCCAGATCTGCGGCATGTACTCGTAGAACTTCGTGTCGGTCGCCACGATCACCGTCACCGGCGCCGAGTTCGTCTTGTCCACATTGCCGGGCGTGAGCGCCGGCAACAGGCGCGCCTTGGCCTCGGGCGTGGTCAGGAACACATAGCGCGTCGGCTGGGTGTTCATCGAGGTCGGCGCCATCTTGGCCAGGTCATAGGCTTCCTGCAGCAGCGACAGCGGCACCGGACGGTCGAGAAAGCCGTTGGCGGTACGCGCCTGGAGGAACAACTGGTCGAGGGAGGCCTGATCGATTTTCATGGTGGCTTGGTCTTTCGTAGGGGAAATTATGCGGCGCCGCCTGAGGCGGCGCCGGCGTGGGTGAATTTATTCGGCCTTGATGCCGATGTCGCGCACCAGCTTAGTCCAACGCTCGACATCGCGCTTGACCAGGGCCTTGGTGTCGGCCGCATTCAGACTCAGGGGTTTGCCACCGGCCTTGCGGAAAGTCTCCTGCAGATCGGGCTGGGCGATCACGCGCGCCAGGTCCGTGCGCAGGCGCTCCTGCACCTCGGCTGGTGTCTTGCTCGGCACGAAGTAGCCGAACCACGACTCCAGGTCCAGCTGGGCCACCCCGCTCTCCAGGATGGTCGGCACCGTCGGGTGCATGGGGTTGCGCTCGGCGCCTGACAGCGCCAGCGCCTTGACCTTGCCGCCATCGACCTGCGGCCGTGCGGTCGAGGACAGATCGAAGAACACATCCACGCGTCCGCCCAGCAGGTCCTGGTAGGCCGCCTGCGCGCCCCGGTAGGGCACGTGCACCACGTTGACGCCGGCCAGGTGCCACAGCGCCGCGGCCAGCACGTGCTGGCCCGAGCCGTTGCCCGCCGAGGCATAGGTCAGCTTGCCCGGGTTGGACTTGGCATAGGCCACCACGTCCTTGAGTGAATTGAAAGGCAGATCGTTGCGCGCCATCAGCGTGTAGCTGTAGCTCACCGCCAGGCCGACCGGCTCGAAGTCGCGCAGGCTGTCGTAGGACAGCTTGTCGTACAGCCCCATGTTGAGAGCGATGTTCGACACCGAGCCCATCAGCAGGGTGTAGCCGTCCGGGTCGGCCTTGGCAGCCAGGTCCGTGCCCACCAGGGTGCCGGAGCCCGGCTTGTTCTCCACCACCACGCTCTGGCCGATCTGCTTGCCCAGCCGGTCGCCCAGGGCGCGTGCCACGAAGTCGAATCCGCCGCCGGGCGGCTGCGGCACGATCACGCGCAGCGGGCGGTTGGGGTAGGCGCCCTGCGCCCAGCCCATGGGTGCCAGTCCGGCCAGGGCCAGGGCAGGCACGGCCTGCATGACTCGCCGGCGGTTCAGGGTGTGTTTGTTCTGCATGCTTGTCTCCTCGGTTTGGTGGGGCGAGGCCCCGGTTCAGCGTTCCAGTTCCCCGCCGGCCAGCCAGCGCGCGCCGCGGCGGTACAGTTCCTCGACCACGGGCCCCTTGAGCATGGGCATGTCCATCTTGACCTTGTAGCCGATGCGCGTCTGGATGTAGGCCAGGTGGCGGTAGCCCTCGGGGAAGGTGGCCAGCGCCTGCTGGTCGAGCTTGAGCACGGCGGTGGAATCCACCGGGTCGATGCGGTCCTTCTCGTAGATCGGCTGGCGATGCAGCAGCTTCCATTCGCCGTTGTGCCGGGTCACGAAGTCGTAAAAACGACCGGTGCACACCACGTCGCACAGCACGGGGCCGTTCTCACCCTCCACCATGCCGCGCTGCGAGATGGTCATCTTGGTCTGGGCGATGGCTCGATCCCCGCGCCCCCCGGCAACTTCGATCGCCGAGCCGCCGAGGAAGTGCAGGATGCTCACGCCCTTGGCCCAGCCTTCCTGGGTCACCCGGATGAAGTCGGCATACGGCCCCTGGAACCAGGTCGCCATCATCACGCCCTCGGGGTGCCAGACGGTGGCGAAGCGCTCCCAGTCGCCGGCATCGCGCCAGACCGCCCAGCGCTCCACCATCTGGCGGATCCGCAGCTCGTCCATCAATGTGTCATTCATGTCGTTTCTCCTTGAGGTTCAGAAAATCTTCAGCGCGCGGCGTAGTCGACCTGGTAGCGCGCAATGCGCAGATCGGCCAGCTCACGCTTGACGCGCTGGTGTTCGGGGTGCGCGCCGTAGGCGTCGAGTGCCGCCTGGCTCTCGAACTCCGAATACAGCACCACATCGCAGGCGTAGTCGATGCGGCTAACATCGACGCCGATCTCCAGGTGCAGCAGCCCCGGGATGCGTCCACGCAAGCTCTCGAAGCTGCGCCGCAGCCGTGCAATGCCGTCGGCCTTCTCCGCCGGCGTGTCGCCGCGGAGGTTCCACATCACGATGTGCTTGATCATGGGCGTTCACGCGGCAGGGACAAAGCCGGCCTTCTGGGGCCAGAGGTTGACGAAGGCATGCACCGTGGTGCTGGCGTACAGGCCGGCCTGGGTAAAGGGTTCGTCGGCCAGCCAGGCATGGGCGGCATCCCGGTCGACAAAGTCGATCACCAGCAGGCTGCCCAGCATGGTCTGGCCGTCGTCGTGGGTCAGCGGGCCGGCAAAGGCAATGCGGTCGGCCACCGCGCCCAGGTAGGCCTTGTGCTCAGGGCGCACACGCTGGCGCAACGCGCCATGGTCGGGCTTGTCGATCAGGAGGAAGGTGTACAGCATGACGGAGTCCTACAGATAGGCCAGCCAGGTGGAGAGCTGGGGAAAGACGACGAGCACCAGCAGCATGGCCAGCATCATCAGCACGAAGGGGAAGGTGCCGGCGAAGATGTCGCGGATGGTGATGCGCGGATCGTTCAGCGCCGACTTCACCGTATAGACCGAAACGCCGAAGGGCGGCGTGAGCAGGCCGATCTCCACCGCCACCACCGTGATCACGCCGAACCACACCACATCCATGCCGAAGCTGCGCGCGATCGGCAGCACGATGGGCAGCATGATCAGCATGATGGACACCGAGTCGATGATGCAACCCATGGCCACCACAATGGCCACATAGGCCGCCAGAAAGCCCCAGGGCCCCAGGCCCAGCTGCGTGA
>CAZJKR010000163.1:0-3946 GCA_964546615.1 uncultured Curvibacter sp. | reverse complement strand
CCTCGGTCACGGCACCCGGCATGCCGGTGAGTGCCAGCATGCGGCTGTAGAGCATGGCCGAGATGATGAGAAACAGCACCGACACCGACACATAGCCAGTCTCCACCAGCACATGCCACAGCCCGCGCCAGTCAAGGCGGCGCCGCAGCAACGCAATCACCAGCGCACCGGCCGCGCCCACGGCGCCCGCCTCGGTCGGCGTGAAGAAGCCGCCGTACAGGCCGCCCAGCACCAGCAGCACCAGACTCAGGATGGGAAGAAACTTCAGCGCCGCGCTGCGCAGCGTTTCCTGCGGTGCCTCGGCGCCAGCCGCCGCGCCCGGCACCAGGATCATGCGCGGTCGCAGGTAGGCCATGCCGACGATCAGCAGCGCAAAGCCGAACGCCAGCACGATGCCCGGCAGGATGCCGGCTATGAACATGCGCCCGATCGACTCCTCCGCCAGCACGCCGTAGATGATCATCAGCAGCGAGGGCGGGATCAGCATGCCCAGCACCGAAGAGCCCGCCACCACGCCGACGGCGAAGCGCGCCGTGTAGCCGTGGCGGATCATCTCGGGCACCGCCACCTTGGTGAACACCGAGGCCGAGGCAATGGAGATGCCGGTGATGGCGGCGAACACCGCATTGGCGCCCACGGTGGCCAGCCCGAGGCCGCCGCGGATGCGCCGCATCAGCCACTGGAACACATCGAAGGTGTCGCGCCCCACGCCGGAGACGCTGACCAGCATGCCCATGAGTACAAACAGCGGAATGACGCCGAACAGGTAGTCGCGGATGGCGTCGTTGGCCGAAGCGGCCACGAAACGCGCCGCCACGTCGGGGCTCTTGATCAAGGCCACACTCAGGAAGGAGGTGACGATCAGCGCCACGCCGATGTGCATGCCGAGGTAGATGAAACCGAGCATCAGCACGATGGCCAACAGCCCGGTCTGCAGGTCCGTCATGCACTGCCTCCGCGCGTTGCCTGCCCGGCTGGCGACGCCGCCCGCAGGTCCTGCCACATCAGCAGCAGGTACTGCAGCGCCGCCAGCGTCGCGCCGAGCAGCACCACGGCACGCATCGGCCAGGTCGGGAAGGTGAACACCCCCTCCACGCCGAAGTACTCGCTGTCGCGCCAGGCCCGCGCCAGCACCGGCCAGGTGGCGTAGGCAATCACCCCGCAGGCGAACATGCCGGCCAGCGAAAAGAAGGCACGCAACCGGCGGCCGGCACGAGGCCGCCGCCGCATGAAAGGATCCAGAAACAGGTCGGCACGCGACATGCGTCCATGGCGCAACGTGGATGGCAGTTGCAGGAACACGATCACCACGATGCTGGAGGCCACCAGCTCGGCCACCCCGTCGATCGGGCGGTTGGCCAGATCGCGCAGCAGCACGTCGGTGCACATCAGCAGCATGACGGCCCCGATCACCACCGAGCCGGCGGCGTTGAGCCCGTCTACCAGCCGGCCGAACAGGCTGTCCGCCGTGCCAGGTGCCGGCGCCGCTCCCAAATCGGTATTCGCCTCGTAAGACAAGTTAAGCCTCAGTAAAAGTCAGACCACGCCATGGACGCGGACCCCACGCCAGGAACGCCGTGGAACCGGCAACGCCTTAGCCACTGGCGTTGCCCCCTGCAAGGGGGGTGGCGTAGCGACACGCAGTGCGCGCAGCCTGGGGGTGTTCATTTCAGCTCCCGATCCCAGTCGCGCGCTGGCTTGACGCCGCGCTTGCGCAGCGCGTCCATGTAGGTCTTGACGATCTCCTTGGCCGGGCCCTTGCTCGCATTCGCCTTGGCCCAGTCGGCCGCCAGATTGGGCATGGTCTGCACCCACTTCTCGCGCTCGCCACCGCTCAGGTTGGTCAGGCGCACCGCGGGGGTCTGGTTGGCGCCGCGCTCCACCATGGTCTTGAGCGCACCCTCGTAACGCTGCATCAGCGTTTCACCCAGCGCCTTGGAATACTCCTTGCCCACGTCCTTCACGATCTTCTGCACCTCGGGCGGCAGCTTGCTGTAGCTGTCCTTGTTCATCGCCATGCCGCCGATGTAGAGCGCACCGATGTTCACCGTGGTGATGTAGGGCGCCACCTCGTAGATCTTGTTGGGCAGGATGCCGGTGGCAATGGAAATGGTGCCTTCGCTCACGCCGCTCTGGATGTCGGTGTAGTAGCTGGTGAGCGAGCCGTCCACCGCCACCGCACCCGAGCCCTTGAGCCACAGGCCGATGGAACCCGGCGCCGAAATCTTGCGGCCCTTCAGGTCAGCGTAGGTGGCGATCGGGTTCTTGGTGAACAGGTGGTAGGTGTCCACCCCGGTGGCGCCGAGGAACACCATGTTGTTCTTGTCCCACTCCTTCTGCAGCGCCGGCACCTTCTCGTTCATCTCGTTGGCCACGTCGAGGATGATGCGCACGTCGTCGGTGGTGAACGGCGTCACGGTGCCGAACTGCGACAGCGGCATCTTGGCTGCCTCCAGGTTGTGGAACACCCAGCCGATGTCGGTCACGCCCTGCTCCACGCTGGTGAGCGTGGCATTCATCTTGTAGAGCTGGCCGCCGTAGGCCTCGCGCCACTCGATCTTGTAGCCCTTGTTCAGCGCCGCCACGCGCTTGTTGACCTCGGGCACGAACAGCGTGCTCATCAGCCCCACCCAGGGCAGCACCACCGGGTGACTGGAGGCGATGGTCAGCTTGAAGGTCTGCTGCGCCTGCGCCGGCAGCACCGCCGCCGTTGACAGCGCCACGCCCAGCGTCGTGGCCAGGGCGGTTTTCATCATCAGTCGCTTGCTCATGCTTGTCTCCTTGTCTCTTTGAATCTTGGGAACAGGTCTCACTGGCACAAAATCACTTTTCCGGGTTGAGCACGAAGTCGTACTCCAGCAGGTAGCTGCCGTCGGGCTGTTGCACCCAGTCGGCCACCAGCGACTGGCGCACGCCGAACACCACGTCGGAGTCGAGGTACTGGTCGTGGTTGCGGAACACGTGGGTGATGAGCCGCTGGTAGCCCGGCGCCTCGATCATGAAATGCAGATGGGCCGGCCGCCACGGGTGGTTGGCGGTGGCCTTGAGCATGCGGCCCACCGGGCCGTCGCTGGGGATGGGGTAGGCCTCGGCCAGGATGGTCTTGAAGTGAAAGCGCCCCTGCGCATCGGCATGCAGCACGCCGCGCGCCTGGGCATGGGCCAGCTCGGCGTACTGCACGTCGTAGTTGCCTTCGGCATCGGCCTGCCAGACATTGATCCGGGCGTTGGGCACCGGCTTGCCGTCCAGCCCCTTGACGGTGCCGCGCACCTGGCAGGGCAGGCCGGCGGCGCCGTTGGCCACGTCGTCGCCGTTCTGGTATTCAGGCGCGCCCTCCACGAAGAAGGGGCCGAACACGGTGGACTCGGTGCAACCCGCCGGCTTGTCATTGTTCATGGCCACGGTCAGCATGGACAGCCCCAGCGTGTCGCTCAGCAGGATGAACTCCTGCCGCTTGTCGTCGGTGATGTGGCCGGTGTCGGTGAGAAACTGGATGCCCTGGAACCACTCGGCTTCTGTCAGCTTGACCTCGCGCGCAAAAGCATGCAGGTGCTGCACCAGGCTGGTCATGATCTCCTTCAGACGCGGGTCGGGCGTGCGGGCAAAGCGCTCGATCACGGCCTGGGTGATGGTGTCCTGGTTCAGGTTGCGCATCTTTGTTGTCTCCTCTGCGGGTTCTCGCTATGCCCGTGACTCTAAAAGTCGGCCACAATTTGCGAAAGACCGCTGTCGTAAATGACTTTTCCGCGCAGCGAAAAAAACAGGAGACTTGGTTGGACCGCTGGACGGAACTGGAACTGTTTGTGCAGGTGGCTGAAACCGGCAGCCTGAGCCGCGCCGCCGAGGCGCTGGACCTGTCCAACGCGGCGGCCAGCCGCCACCTGTCGGCGCTGGAAGACCGGCTGGGCGCACGGCTGGTGGAGCGCAACACGCGCCGCCTGTACCT
>CAZJKR010000162.1:6754-7329 GCA_964546615.1 uncultured Curvibacter sp. | reverse complement strand
CGGGCCGACTTGCCGCTGCGGTCGCGCAGGTAGTACAGCTTGGCGCGGCGCACATCACCGCGACGCTTGACTTCGATGCTGGCGATCAGCGGGCTGTAGGTCTGGAAGGTACGCTCCACGCCTTCGCCGCTGGAGATCTTGCGCACGGTGAAGCCGCTGTTGAGGCCACGGTTGCGCTTGGCGATCACCACGCCTTCGTAGGCCTGCACGCGCTTGCGGGTGCCTTCGACCACGTTGACGTTCACGATGACGGTATCACCGGGGGCGAACTCGGGAATGCTCTTGCCGAGGCGAGCAATTTCTTCTTGCTCGAGAGTCTGGATCAGGTTCATGGTTACCTCTAACGATCTTGTCCGCGCCAGTGTCGGGATGACACAAAAGGCTTCGCCGGGATTGGCAAAGCGGCCGGCCAGAGGATCTGGAAAACCTGCGATTATAGCAGGAAGGGGCGTTTCAGGCCTGCTGCCTGGGCTGGGCGGCGAGAAAAGCCTCATCCTGACGGCTCAGGCGCCCGGCGGCCCGGGCCTGTTCGATCAGCTCCGGCCGCAGCCGGACGGTCAGCGCCAGGCGCTGCT